>CAMLIZ010000017.1 GCA_946480245.1 uncultured Pseudomonadota bacterium | reverse complement strand
CTTCTTCGAGCTGGTGTTGATCTCGTCCATCGTGCTGACCACGTTGGCCACCACCTGACCGCCGCGCGAGGCCACGGCGCTGGCCGACGAGGCGAGCTGGTTCGCCTGCGCGGCCGCGTCGGCACTGTGGCGCACGGTGCCGGTCAGTTGCTCCATCGAGCTGGCGGTCTGCTGCAGGCTGGACGCGGCCATCTCGGTGCGCTGTGAAAGATCCTGGTTGCCGGTGGCCACTTCCGAGCTGGCCATCTGGATGCTTTCGGCCGACTGGCGGATATCGCCCACCAGCGCACGCAGGCGGTCCTGCATCGCGCCGATGGCCATCAGCAGGCGCCCGATCTCGTCACGCGAGGTCACTTCCACGGTGGAGCTGAGGTCGCCTTCGGCAATGCGCTCCGCGATGCGGATGGCGCGGTCGATCGGCTGCTTGACGCTGCGCGTGATGCGCCAACCCACCAGGCTGCCCAGGGCCACCGCGGCCACCACCAGCAGGCCGGCCATCGCCAGCGCGCGCATCTGGCCCGCCTTGGCGGCTTCGTAGCCCACGTGGTTCAGGTGCTCTTCCAGCGCCACCAGTTCGGCCACCTTCTTGCGCCACACCGCCTCGTTCGGCCGCACCTGCAGCATCAGCGTCATCGTGGCTTCGATGTTGGCGCCGTCCTGGCCTTCCTTGGCGGCACGCAGCACCAGCGGCATCGTCTTCTTGCCGGCGTCGGCAATGTCGGCCAGCAGCTTGCGCTCCTCGTCGGTGGCACCCGGTGCGCCGATGCGTGCGCCCAGCTCCTTCTCGGTCTTGAAGTAGTTGGCCTCGGCCGCCTTCAGCGTCTTGAACTCGTTGTCGATCTCCTTCACGTCGGTGAGCAAGGTGATCGAGCGCGCCTGCACGGCGAGTTCGTTGATGTGGTTGAGCATCGCGTAGGCGAGCGCCCCCTTGGGATCGTTCACCTCCACCGTCTGGCGCAGGCGTTCACCCATGCTGCGGAATTCCAGCGCGCTCATGCCGGCCACCACGGCCAGCATGAGCACGAGGCTGGCGAAACCGAGCGCCAGGCGGCGGCCGACGGAGAGTTGAGTCAGAGACGAAAACGACATGGCTGCCCTCGTTTTGCACAAAAGGATTCTTTGCGCCGGTGGTATCCGGCACTCGGTCAAATATCGGCCGCGTCACCCGGCAATTGAGGACTTTGTGTGCATTGGTGTCGAGCGCGCGTCGTGCTGCAGCGCAGCATCGCAGCCTGGGCCAGGCAGCCGCAGTTCGTGCGGCCCGCCGCGCGGTTCGTCGCAGCCGGCTGGTGCACGGCGGCATGGTTGACTAAATTGAGTGCCTGACCCCAGCGATCCCGGGCACAACCCACAAGTGGATCGTCTTGCAAGCCGGCCGTCGCGCCGGCTTCTTTTTGGGCCAGGCGCTACATCTGGCGGAAGAAATGCAGGTAGCTGCGGCTGACCGGCAGGCGCTCGCTGCGGCCCTTGAGCTGCACCTCGGCCGTCTCGTTGGCACCGCGCGTCACCTGGGCCACCTGGCTCAGGTTCACGATCACCGAGCGATGCACCTGCACGAACACGTCGGGGTCGAGCTCGTCGGCCAGTTCGCGGATGGTCTTGCGGATCAGCGCCTCGCCGCCCTCCCACACCACGAGCGTGTACTTCTCGTCGGAGCGCAGGTACACGACCTCGGCCACCGGGATCAGGCGCACGCTGCTGCCCACGGAGGCCTTGATCCACTGCAGCCAGCGCGCACCGGCGCGTTCGCCGCGCAGCTGCGCGCCCAGGCGCTCCAGCACGTCTTCCAGCGCCGGCGGTGCCGCATCGGCGCGACCGGCGTGCTGCTGCAGCCGCTGCACGGTGTCGGCCAGGCGCGCCTCGTCGAAGGGCTTGACCAGGTAGTCGATCGCGCCCTGCTCGAAGGCCTGCACCGCGTACTGCTCGTAGGCGGTCACGAACACCAGTTGCGCCCGCCGCGCGATGCAGCGCGCCGCCTCGATGCCGTTCAGCCCCGGCATGTGCACGTCGAGGAACACCACCTGCGGCGACAGCGCGTCGAACATCTCCACCGCCTCGCGCCCGTTGCGCGCCTCGCCCACCACCTGCAGCTCGGGCCACAGGCGTTGCAGGTGCGCGGCCAGGTGCTGGCGCAGCAAGGGTTCGTCGTCGGCGATCAGTGCGGTGGCGCTCATGGTGCGGGCGGCATGAAGAGGATGTCGGCGCGCAAGCCGTGCGGTTGCAGCGCGCTCAGTTGCAGCTCGGCCTGGGCGCCGAAGCAGGCGGCCAGGCGCTGGCGCAGGTTGGCCAGGCCGGTGCCGGGCTGCGCAGAATCGGCCATGCCGACGCCGGTGTCGCCCACCCACACGCGCACGCGACCATCGGGCTCGCGGGCGGCGCCCACCTCGATCTCGCCGCCGCGCTCGCTGGGGTCGATGCCGTGGCGCACCGCGTTCTCCACCAGCGTGAGCACCGACATCGGCGGAAAGCGCAGGCCGCGCAGCTCGGGCGCCACCGCAAAGCGGTAGTGCAGGCGATCGGGCATGCGCATCAGCATCAACTCCAGGTAGGAGCGCACCAGCTGCTCCTCGTCGCCCAGCGTCGGCGCGGTGTCCTGCAGCTTGGGCATCGCCGCGCGCAGGTAGCCCGTGAGGCTCTTGAGCACCGGCGCGGCGCGCGGCGAACCGCTTTCCACCAGTGCCTGCACGTTGGCCAGGGTGTTGAACAGGAAGTGCGGCTCGATCTGCGCCTGCAGCAGCGACAACCGGGCATCCAGCGCCTGGCGTTCCAGCGTGGCGCGCTCCAGCTCGAACTGCAGCGCCTGCGAGCGCACCTGTGCGTCGCGCTCCCGGTACAGCGCCCCCAGCGCCACCACCAGGCCGGTGACCAGGCCACTGCCGGCAATCCAGATGAAGCCGGACACCAGCTCCGGCGTGGACGCGATGACCGACACCCGCCCGCCCACCGACAGCAGGTACACGATCAGCGTGGCCAGCGGCGCGGCCAGCGCCACCGCCAGCAGCTGCGCCACCCACCGCGGCAGCCAGCCCGGCGCCCAGGCACGCGCGGCGGTGAAGGCCAGCAGCAGCGCCATGGCGAGGAACAGCGTGCGCCCGAGCAGCACGACGAAGGGCGTCATGAAGATCGGGTTCAGCAGCACCGCGCCGAGCACGGCCAGCGCGATCACGGTGCCGACGCTGCGCGCGCTCAAGGCACCCAGCGCGGCATCGTGCTGCGCCGGCGGCGTGGGTTCCGGCAAGGTGGAGGCCCCGGGACGCAGGTTCATGGTGGCCGCCACGATAGCGTGCGGCGCCCGCCGAACCAATGCCACAGCGCGCGCGCTGCGACAAAGCACGGTTTTCGAGCCTTGAGCTACACGCCGGCGCGCAGCAGCTTGGCACCCAGCGCCTGTTGCAGGGTCTCGGCGCTGTCGGCCAGGTGCGCCTTGGCTTCAGGGCTCAGCCCGGGCCGCTTGGCGGCGTGCTGGATGCGCCCGAGCAGGCTCTTGGCCTCCACGCGCAGCAGGCTGCGCGCGTCGCTGCGGCTGAACGACGAGGGCTGCAGCAGCAGCGACGCCAGCTGGTTCACATGGTCGCGCTGCAATTCGCGGCGCAGCGCCGGAATGTCGCCGCGGCGCGCGTCCAGCTCGCTCCACACTTCCTTGTTGAGGCGGCCGTACAGCTCCGACAGATGGAAGGCCTCGCCCGCGGGCGACTTGGCCTCGCTGTCCACGATACGCGAGATCACCGCGTCGCTCATCAGCTGCGCGAGCAGCGCGCGCTGTAGCGACAGCACCATGCCGTCGAGCGAGAAGTCGGTCTGCACGCTGGCCAGTTCGCCCGCCTCGAACACCGCGTCGGTGCGCTCCTGGTAGTCCGGCGCCAGGCGGCGCGCCAGTGCGGGCGAGATGTGGAAGCTGTCGGCGGCCAGCAGGCCGTGCGTGAGCAGCTCCAACGCCTCGCGCTGCCGCTCCGCAGGCACCGGCGTCAGCGGATCGCGCCCGGAGCCGGGGAAGTCGCGCAGCGTGCGCACGCCACCGATCTGGCGCGCCAGCGCCGCGGCCGCCCGGCTCACGTCGCGCAGCGCATAGCTCACCGAACGGCGCAGCACCGAGTAGTCTTGGTCGGGCTGCAGGCGACGGCCTTCCTGGCGCTTGAGCAGGTCGCGCGCGATCTCGACGCGCTTCTTCGCGAAGGCGAGCACGTCGTTGCCCAGGTCGAACTGCAGCGCATCCGGGTCCACGCCGAGGAAGTTGTCCTCGTCGGTGGCATAGGCCAGCTGCGGCTCGCTGCTGCGCGCGGCGATCTTGGCGAGCGTGGCAGCCTCGTCGGCCGGCGCGATCGGCTTGTAGGCGTATTCGATGGCCCAGTAGTCGTAGGGGCCGAGCGTGGTCTGGAACGGCGTGCCGCCCTTCTGCCCCGGCAGCGGCAGGTTGATCGGCGCGTACTCCATCACCGAGCCGCTGTTGCCGTGGCTGCGCGTGAAGGCGGGGTCGTCGAGCTGTGCCTGCGAATACACGGTGGAGGCGCGGAAGTTGTGGCGCAGGCCCAGCGCGTGGCCCACCTCGTGCATCGTGGTGTCCTTCAGGTAGTCGAGCACGAACTGCTGCGCCTCGGCGCTGTCGGCCGCCACCTCGCCGCGGGCTTCCAGCACATCCAGCGCATAGTCCAGCTGCTCGCCGGCGCCTTGCGCGAAGCTGCAGGCCAGCGGATCGAGCGGCGTCTGACGGGCCGCCGGCGCCGCGTCGCCCAGGCCGGGCCAGCGGGTCATCATCTCGCGCCCCAGCACTTGCGCGCGCGTGGTGCGGATGGCGCGCGACGACAGGCTTTCGATCGCGATGTCGGCATCCAGGATCTCGCCAGTGCGCGGATCGACGTGGCTCGGGCCGATGGCGCCGAACTGCGGGCTGCTGTTGGTCATCCAGCGGATCGACGCATGGTCGAGATCGAGCGTGTCGAAATCGGCGCCCTCGGGCTGCACGCGCACCTGCACCGCGTTCTTGAAGCCGATGCGTGCGAAGGCCTTGTTCCACTCCAGCACGCCGGCGCTGATCGCGCCGCGGTACTTCTCCGGGATCGAGCGGTCGAGCCAGAACACGATCGGCTTCACAGGCTCGGACAGCGCCGCTGCGGGATCCTGCTTCTCGAGCCGCCAGCGGTTCACGTAGCGCCGCTTCGGGCTGCGCGCCAGGTCGTCGCCGAAGTCGCTGACGTTGGTCGTGAAGAAGCCGATGCGCGGGTCGGCCCGGCGCGGACGCATGGTCTCGTCGGGCAGCGCGGCCAGCGAGTAGTGCATCGTCAGGAACAGGCTGCGCGCATCGGGCAGCGAGGCCGGCACTTCGGCGTTGCCGGCGGTGCTGATCGAGCCGGTGGCGTAGTGGTTCATCACCTCGAACACCACCTCCTTGGCGTGATCGTGCAGCGCGGTGATGGCCGAATGGCGCGGGTCGAAACCGTAGTTCTGGCGGAAGGCGTGCTGCAGGCGCATGCCCATGCCCATCATGTCGCTGACGAACAGGCCGTTGGCCTCGATCAGCACCGTCTTGCGCTCGGGCTCCGGCTGGCTGGCCACCGGGGAGCTGCCGAGCAGGCTGGGCGAATAGGCGTTCTTCACCGCCAGCGCCTCGGGGCTGCCGGCGCGCGCCACGAAGGCCTCGTTCAGCGCAATCATCTGCACCTGGTTGTAGATGCGGCGGAACGCCACGATCTGCGGCTTGCCCACCGACTCGCCCCAGCTGCGTGCCATCATTCCGCCGAACACCCCGCCCTCGCCGATGCCGCTGGCCAGCTTGGGGCTGAGGAAGAACGGCTTGTCGAAATCCTCCGGCTTCAGCTCGATCCAGACCTTGTCGTCGCGCTGCCACACGGTGAATAGGCCGTCGCTGCGGGTGGCGCCCTTGATCACGCTGGCGAACTTGGGCGGGCCGCCGGGAATGTCCGTGCCCACCGGGCTGTCGGCGGGACCGCCGCTTTGCACCCCGGAGGCGGCGCCAGCCGCAGCCAGCGGCGTGCCGATCATGTGCGCCGGCGCCTCGACAGGCGGTTCGACCTTTTGCGTCACCAGGCCCTGCACCGCGGCACAGCCGGCGAGGCAGGACGCGGCCAGTGGCAAGAACAGGCGCAAGCGAAAGCGGGAACTGCGGTCCATCGGTACGGCTCGGACGGGAAAAGGCTGGCAAGTAGGCATCGGGCACTCCGTTTGCCGGCAACGTTCTTTCGTGCCGCCAAAACGAAAAAGCCCGGTCGCTGTGTGCGACCAGGCTTCACCCTAAAAGATTCCCTGCCTGCCGGGAAAACCATACGGCCGGCAGATGCGCAGCTTTTCGCGCTTTGCGGCGCCGTGGTGTTACTTCAGCGCCTTGAAGCGCAGGCGGTGCGGGCGGGCGCCCTCTTCGCCCAGGCGGCGCTTCTTGTCCTCTTCGTATTCCTGGTAGTTGCCGTTGAAGAAGTACCACTGCGACTCGCCCTCAGCCGCCAGGATGTGGGTGCAGATGCGGTCGAGGAACCAGCGGTCGTGGCTGATCACCATGGCCGAGCCGGCAAATTCGAGCAGCGCTTCTTCCAGTGCACGCAAGGTTTCCACGTCGAGGTCGTTCGACGGCTCGTCCAGCATCAGCACGTTGCCGCCCTTGGCCAGCGTCTTGGCCAGGTGCAGGCGCCCGCGCTCGCCGCCCGAGAGGTTCTTGACCAGCTTCTGCTGGTCGTTGCCCTTGAAGTTGAAGCGGCCGATGTAGGCGCGGCTGGGCATCACGAACTTGCCGACGACGATGTTGTCCAGCCCGCCGGACACGTCCTCCCACACGGTCTTGTCGCCCTCGAGCGATTCGCGGCTCTGGTCCACGAAGGCCATCTTCACGGTCTGGCCGATGTGCACCTCGCCGGCGTCGGGCTTCTCGATGCCCTGGATCATGCGGAACAGCGTGGACTTGCCCGCGCCGTTGGGGCCGATGATGCCGACGATCGCTCCGGCCGGCACCTGGAAGCTCAGGTTGTCGATCAGCACGCGGTCACCAAAGCTCTTGGTGACGCCCTTGAACTCGATCACGTCGTTGCCCAGCCGCTCGGCCACCGGGATGAAGATCTCGTTGGTCTCGTTGCGCTTCTGGTAGTCGACGTCGCTCAGTTCCTCGAACCGGGCCAGGCGCGCCTTGCTCTTGGCCTGGCGGCCCTTGGCGTTGGAGCGCACCCACTTCAACTCTTCCTTCATCGCCTTGATGCGGGCGTCTTCCTTCTTCTGCTCCACCTCCAGGCGCTGCTCCTTCTGGTCCAGCCAGTCGGAGTAGTTGCCCTTGTACGGATGGCCGAATCCGCGGTCCAGCTCGAGGATCCACTCGGCCGCGTTGTCGAGGAAGTAGCGATCGTGGGTGATCGCCACCACGGTGCCGGGGAAGCGCTTGAGGAACACCTCCAGCCACTCCACGCTCTCGGCGTCCAGGTGGTTGGTGGGCTCGTCGAGCAGCAGCATGTCGGGCTTGGACAGCAGCAGGCGGCACAGCGCGATGCGGCGCTTCTCGCCGCCCGACAGCACGCCCACCTGCGCGTCCCACGGCGGCAGGCGCAGCGCATCCGCCGCGATCTCCAGCTGCACGTCGGTGTTCTCGCTGCCGGCGGCGGTGATCACGGCTTCCAACTCGGCCTGCTCGGCAGCCAGCGCGTCGAAGTCGGCGTCGGGCTCGGCATAGGCGGCGTACACCTCGTCCAGCCGCTTCTTGGCCGCCATCACGCCGCCCAGGCCTTCTTCCACCGCCTCGCGCACGGTCTGGTCCGGGTCCAGCTGAGGCTCCTGCGGCAGGTAGCCGATCTTGATGCCCGGCATCGGCACCGCTTCGCCCTCGATCTCCTTGTCGAGGCCGGCCATGATCTTCAGCAGCGTGGACTTGCCTGAGCCGTTGAGGCCGAGCACGCCGATCTTGGCGCCGGGGAAGAAGGACAGCGAGATGTCCTTCAGGATCTGCCGCTTCGGCGGCACGATCTTGCCGACGCGGTTCATGGTGAAGACGTACTGGGCCATCGAGGAATCCTGTGAGAAAAGTGCGACCGGTGCGAGCGGCCGCTCCGGCGATCAACCGGATATTGTCGCCGACCGCTACAATTCCACCCCAGCAGTTTGCGATTCCAGTCGTCTCTTTCACTGCGGCCAACCCGGCCGGCGCCTCCCCCGGCGCACCCTTCACCCCCGAAGCCTGCGACTGGCGCCCCTTCACCGGCGGCGATGGGCCGACCTTGTTTCCAAAGCACTCGATGTCCTTCGATACCCTCGGCCTGGCCGAGCCCCTTCTGCGCGCCGTGCGCGAGCAGGGTTACGACACCCCCACCCCAATCCAGGCGCAAGCCATTCCCGCCGTGCTCAAAGGCGGCGACCTGCTCGCCGGCGCCCAGACCGGCACCGGCAAGACCGCCGGCTTCACGCTGCCGATGCTGCAGCGCCTGTCGGCCACGCCGGCCGTGCGCGACGCCAAGGGCCGCATCGCGATCCGCGCGCTGATCCTCACGCCCACCCGCGAACTCGCGGCGCAGGTGGAAGAAAGCGTGCGCACCTACGGCAAGTACCTCAAGCTCACCAGCATGGTGATGTTCGGCGGCGTCGGCATGCAGCCGCAGATCGACAAGCTGCGCCGCGGCGTCGACATCCTGGTGGCCACGCCCGGCCGCCTGCTCGACCACCACCAGCAGGGCACGCTGGACCTCAAGCACGTGGAGATCTTCGTGCTCGACGAAGCCGACCGCATGCTGGACATGGGCTTCATCCATGACATCAAGAAGGTGCTGGCCATGTTGCCGGCCAAGAAGCAGAGCCTGCTGTTCTCGGCCACCTTCAGCGACGAGATCAAGGCGCTGGCCGACCGCTTGCTCAACAGCCCCGCGCTGATCGAGGTGGCGCGCCGCAATGCCACCGCCGAGACGATCGCCCAGAAGATCCACCCGGTGGACCGCGACAAGAAGAAGGAACTGCTGGCACACCTGATCGAGCGCGGCGACTGGCACCAGGTGCTGGTGTTCACGCGCATGAAGCACGGGGCCAATCGCCTGGCCGAGTACCTGAACAAGGTGGACATCACCGCAATGGCCATCCACGGCAACAAGAGCCAGGGCGCCCGTACCAAGGCGCTGAGCGAGTTCAAGGCCGGCAGCCTGCAGGTGCTGGTGGCCACCGACATCGCAGCGCGCGGCATCGACATCGACCAGCTGCCGCACGTGGTGAACTTCGAGCTGCCCAACGTGCCCGAGGACTACGTGCACCGCATCGGCCGCACGGGCCGCGCCGGTGCGCAGGGCGAGGCGATCTCGCTGGTGTGCGTGGACGAGGAGATCTTCCTGCGCGACATCGAGAAGCTGATCAAGCGCAGCATCCCGCGCGAAGTGGTGCCCGGCTTCGAGCCGGACCCCAACGCCAAGGCCGAGCCGATCGTGCTGGGGCGCATGACCATCGGCGTCGGCGGCACCAAGCGTACCGGCGGTGGTGGCGGCCGTGGGCACCATGGCGGCGGTGGCGGAGGTCACAACGCGCCGCGCCAGAACCACGCGGCACCGCGCCCGCAAGGCGACCGCCCGCAGCAGCCGGCGCGCGGCCATGCACAGCCCGCACGCCCCACTCGTACCGCAGCGCCCGCCCAGCCGGCACGCCGTGACGGCGACAAGCGCCCCGGCCCGCGCCTCACGCAGCCCAAGCGCTAGAACCGCGCAGTCAAGCTGAAGCAAGATGTATCGCCGCGTGTCACCACGCGGCGAATGCATGCGAACGCTGGCGACTCTTGCAGTTTGTCATCGGTGTTGCGCTCTCATCAGGTACCGTCGGCGCCCGTTCATAGGAGTACCGGAACGAATGAGAACGCAACTGCACACTGCGTGGCAGGGCATGGACCTCGTGGTCCTGCGCGACGAACAAGAGATCGACCGAATCCCGGCCGCTGAGATCGAGCGTGTGGTGCTGGTATGCCACGGTGCCGGTGACACGCCGGGCGACCTGGCCTATGCGCTGGTGGAGACCGCGAGCGACGCCATCCTGTTGCCGGCCGACAGCGGCATCGCCGGTCGCGTGCACTTCGAACGCCAGGCCTTATGGGCCGAGCGCAACTGCATTTACTGGGTCAGCGAGGCACAGGCGTCGCTGCCGCGCCCCCTGCGCTCCGGCGTGTGGATCCTGCGCCGCGTGCACCCGGGCTACATGCGGGTGCCGAGGCCGGAGGTGGCCGCTGCCGTCGAGCGCTGGCCGCTCGAGGGGCCGCAGACGTGGGAGCAACGCAAGTGGGACCGCATCGTCAAGCGCCGGGCACTGGCGCCCGCCGACCAGCAACCGCCCCGGCAGCGCCACAAATGACAACGCGCCCGTGAAGGGCGCGTTGCTGCGGTCAACCGCTACCTGATCAGCTGGCGCTGGCGGCCTTGGCGGCAGCCTTGGCCTTCTTGGCGCTGTGCTTCTTGGCCTTGGCGTGCTTGGCCACCTTGGGCGCCGAGGCACCGGCGTCAGCGGCGGGAGCCGAAGCGGCCTGGGCGAAGGCACCGGCGGCGAAAACGGTGGTGATCAGGGCAGCGAGCAGTTTCTTCATGGTGTGGATCCTCTGGCGGAAAGTTATCGAGCACTTTGCTCACCGGCCACAACGGCACCTGGGCCTGCGCGGTTGACGCAGCCGCACGGTTTATTTTTCGTTCGCCTCAGGCCGTCACCAGCAGGCCGCGCTTTTCCAGCAGCGGCTCGATGGCCGGGGCCCGCCCGCGGAAGGCCTCGAAGGCCTGGCCCGGCTCCACGCTGTTGCCGGCAGCGTAGATGCAGCGCGCCAGTCGCTCGGCGACCACAGGATCGAACGGGCTTCCCGCCTCCCGGAACGCGCCGAAGCCGTCGGCGTCCAGCACCTCCGCCCAGAGGTAGACGTAGTAGCCCGCGGCATAGCCGTCGCTGGAGAACAGGTGCTGGAAGTGGACCAGGCGGTGGTTCAGTCCGGCAGCGGCCGGCAACCCGCGCTCGCGCATCACCTCGGCCTCGAAGGCCGCCACGTCGTCCAGGCGGGCAAGGTCGGGGTGGGTGTGCACTGCCATGTCAACCAGCGCGCTGGCGCAATAGCGCACCATGTCGTAGCCCTGGCCAAACCGACGCGCCGCCATCAATCGCTCGATCAGTGTTTCGGGGATCGGCTCGCCCGTTTCCACGTGCCGCGCGTGCCGGCGCAGCACCTCGGGCTCCGACATCCAGTGCTCGAACAGCTGCGACGGCAACTCGACGAAGTCGGACAGTACCTGGGTGCCCGACAGCCGCGTGTAGGTCACGTTCGACAGCAGCCCGTGCAGCCCATGGCCGAACTCGTGGAACAAGGTGCGCACATCGTCGAAGCCCAGCAGGGTGGGCGAGCCCTTGGCGAAATTGTTGTTGTTGATGATGACCGGGCGCACCGACTCGCCTGCTGGGCTGCCGTTGCGCGACTGCCAGGCGAAGCTGCTCATCCAGGCGCCGCTGCGCTTGGTGGGCCGCGCGAAGTTGTCGTGCACGAACAGGCCCACCGGCTCTCCGTGTGCGTCGTGCACCTCGTATACGCGCACGTCAGGGTGATAGGCGGGCAGGTCCGGCCGCAGCGTGAAGCGCAGTCCGAACAGGCGCTGCGCACAGTCGAAGGCGGCCCCCACCATCGCGTCGAGCGGGAAGTACGGCTTGACCTCGGCGTCGTCGATGTGGAAGTCACGCTGGCGCACCTTCTCGGCCCAGTAGCGCCAATCCCAGGCCTCGATCTCGCCGCTGGCGCCCTCGGCCCGCTGCGCCGCCTGCAGCTGCGCACGTTCACGCTCCAGCGCCGGCTTGGCCCGCTCCCACACGTTGTCGAGCAACCGGCTCACCGCCGCCGGCTCGCCTGCCATGCGGTCGACCAGCGCGTAGTCGGCGTAGGTGGCGTAGCCGTGCAGCCGCGCCTGCTCCTCGCGCAGTTGCAGGATCTCGCGCACCAGCGGCCGGTTGTCGTGGGCGCCTTCGTGCTCGCCACGAGACACCCAGGCGCGCCAGGCCTGTTCACGAAGGTCGCGCCGCTCGGAGAAGCTGAGGAACGGCAGGATCAGAGAGCGCGACAGCGTGATCGCATGGTCCCCGCTCGGCAGGCCGCGCTGCGCCGCCGCCTCGCGGGCCGCCGCGCGCACGAAAGGCGGCAGCCCGGCCAGTTCGGCCTCGTCGCGCAGCACCAGCTGGAAGCCGGCCTCGTCGTGTAGCACGTTCTGGGCGAATGCGGTGTTCAGCTCGGCCAGGCGCTGCATCACCTGCGCGTAGCGCTGCTGCTGCGCTGGCGCCAGCCGGGCCCCGGCCCGGACGAAGTCGAGGTGCACCCGCTCCAGCAGCCGCAGCTGCTCCGGATTCAGGCCCAGGCGCTGCCTCGTCTCGTGCAGCGCCTGCACCCGGGCGAACAGCGGCGCATGCATGTAGACCGCGCTCTCGTGCGCCGCCAGCGGCACCGCCATGCGCCGTTGCACCTCCTGCAGCTGCGCCGAGGTCTCGGACGCGCAGAGGTTGTGAAACAGCGCCTGCAACCGCGCCAGCAGGCGGCCGCTGCGGTCGAAGGCCGCCAGCGTGTTGTCGAAGCTGGGCGGGGTCTGCTGCGCCGCGATCGCGTCCAGCTCCGCGCGGTGTTCGCGCATGGCCCGCTCGAAGGCGGGCTCGAAATGCCCGGGCCGCACCGCCGCAAAGGGCGGCAGGCCGTACGGGGAGGTCCAGGGCTGCAGCAGCGGGTTGACGTCGGTCATGGGAGTGCGATCGCTTCCTTCGAGGCCGACGATGATGCCAGCCGGCCGTCACCCGCAGCGGCCGAAGGCCCTTGTCAAGACACTGCGGGAAGCGACAGACTCTCGCACCCGCAGTGCGGGAGGAGGAAGAGGCGATGAAGGCCCTGAAGTGGACGCTGCTGGTGCTGCTGGCACTGGCAGCCGTGCTCATGCTCGGCGGGCTCTTGCTGCCCTCCACGTTTTCCGTGACGCGCAGCACCGTGGTCAATGCGCCGGCCGACAAGGTCTATGCCTTGGTGGCCAATCCGCGCATGTGGAAGCACTGGTCCGTGTGGACCCGGCGCGATCCGTCGATGCAGATCGAGTACTTCGGCCCCGACAGCGGCGCCGGCGCCGGCTGGGCCTGGCACAGCCGCAGCGAGGGCGACGGCCGCATGCGCTTCACCGCGGCAGAGCCGTCGCAGCGCGTGGCCTTCGAGCTGTTCTTTCCCGACTTCAACAGCACCTCCACCGGCAGCTTCTCGTTCGTACCCGAGGCGCGGGGCACGCGCGTGACCTGGGCGATGGAGGGCGATTTCGGCCGCAATCCGCTGATGCACTGGATGGCGCTGCTGGCCGACCGGATGGTGGGCCCCGACTTCGACGCCGGCCTGGCCAACCTGAAGACACGCGCCGAGCAGAGCCCTTGAGCGCTGCGGGCCCGTGCGCCGCTTCTATGATGCGGCGATGCCCGCCACCCCATCCCTCGACGACGATCCCTTTCTCTGGCTGGAAGACGTGCAGGGCGAGCCTGCGCTCGCCTGGGTGCGCGAGCGCAATGGCCAGTCGCGCCAACGGCTCGAAGGCCATCCGCGTTTCGCGGCACTGCGCGCAGAGCTGCTGCAGATCCTGAACGCGAAGGAGCGCATCCCCGCCGTCACGCGGCGCGCCGACCGGCTCTACAACTTCTGGCAGGACGAAGCCCATCCGCGCGGCCTGTGGCGGCGCACCACGCTGGAGGGCTACGCGCAGGCCGAGCCACCGTGGGAAACGCTGCTGGACCTGGACGCACTGGGCGCCGCCGAAGGCGAGAACTGGGTGTGGCATGGGGCGCGCTGCTTCGGCCCGCAGTACCGGCGCGGCCTGCTCGAGCTGTCGCGCGGCGGTGCCGACGCCGTGGTGCTGCGCGAGTTCGATCTGGCCAGCGGGCGCTTCGTCGACGACGGCTTCACGCTGCCCGAGGCCAAGAGCAGCGTCGAATGGCTGGACGCGGACACCGTGTACGTGGCCACCGACACCGGGCCTGGCTCGATGACCGCCTCGGGCTACCCGCGCACGATCCGGCGCTGGCAACGTGGGCAACCGCTGGCCGACGCGCCTGTGGTGTTCGAGGGCCGGCCGGACGACGTGAGCGTGTTCGTCAGCGTCGACCGCACGCCCGGTTTCGAGCGCATCGTGTTCGGCCGCTCGATCGACTTCTACAGCACCGAGGAATTCCTGCTGCGGCCCGACGGCAGTCTGCAGCGCATCGACAAGCCGGACGACGCGAGCGTCAGCTTCTGGCACGAGCACCTGATGCTCGAGCTGCGCAGCGACCTGGAGCTCCCGCAAGGGCGCTGGCCGCGCGGCAGCCTGCTCGCCGCACCGGCCGCCGCCTATCTGCGTGGCGAGCCAGCGCTGCAGGCCGTGTTCACGCCCACGCCCACGCGGTCGCTGGCGGGCTACACGTTCACGCACGGCCACGTGCTGCTGGACGTGCTCGACGACGTGGCCAGCCGCATCGAGGAGTGGTGCTGCGAGCAGGGCCGTTGGCAGGGCCGGCCGGTGCCGGCGCCCTTTCCCGGCACGCTGGGCGTGCAAAGCCTGTGGGACCCGTTGATCGAGCCCGACCCGCTGGCACAGGCCTACCTGCTCAGCTACACCGACTTCCTCACACCCGACTCGCTGTGGCTGGCCACCGCCGGCACCGACGAACGCCGGCTGCTGAAGTCGCGCCCCGGCTACTTCGACGCCGCGGGCATGCGGGTGGAGCAGGCCTTCGCCACCTCGACCGACGGCACCCGCGTGCCGTACTTCGTGGTGTGGCCGCCGGGCGCCAGCGCTGATGGCGCCAATCCCACCCTGCTGTACGGTTACGGGGGGTTCGAGGTTTCACTGCAGCCGTGGTACTGCGGCACCTACGGCGCGGGCTGGTTCCGCCAGGGTGGCGTGCTGGTGGTGGCCAACATCCGCGGTGGCGGCGAGTACGGGCCGGGCTGGCACCAGGCAGCGCTCAAGGGCGAGCGGCAGAGGGCCTTCGACGACTTCATCGCGGTGGCCGAAGATCTGATCGCACGCCGCATCACCAGTGCCCGACACCTGGGCATCCAGGGCGGCAGCAACGGTGGCCTGCTGGTGGGCGCGGTGATGGTGCAGCGCCCCGAGCTCTTCAACGCCGTGGTGTGCCAGGTGCCGCTGCTGGACATGCGGCGCTACCACCAGCTGCTGGCCGGCGCCTCCTGGATGGCCGAATACGGCGATCCCGATCAGCCCGACGAATGGGCCGCGATCGGGCGCTACAGCCCGTACCACAACCTGGTGCCCGGCAAGCGCTATCCGCCCGTGCTGTTCACCACGTCCACGCGCGACGACCGCGTGCATCCGGGGCATGCGCGCAAGATGGCCGCGCGCATGCTGGCGGACGCGCAGCCGGTGCTGTACTACGAGAACATCGAAGGCGGCCACGGCGGCGCGGCCGACAATGCGCAGCGCGCCGACCTGATGGCGCTGGAGTTCAGCTTCCTGTGGCAGCAGCTCGGCCGTTGACAGGCACGGTGTCTGCCCGGTACCCCCGCATGAACATGGCAAACCACTCCGTCATCCACAACCCGGCGCAGTCGCGCTTCGAAGCCACCGTCGAGGGCCAGCTTTGCATGGCCGACTACCGCCTCAACGGCAACGTGATGAGCATGACGCACACCGGCGTGCCGCCCGCGCTGGAAGGCCGCGGCATCGCAGCGGCCCTGGTGAAGGCGGCTCTGGACCACGCGCGCGCCAACGGCCTGAAGGTGCGGCCGCTGTGCAGCTACGTGGCCGCCTACATGCGGCGCCATCCCGACACGCAGGATCTGGCAGCGTGAGCACTGCCGTCAGCACGCTGGCCTCCAGCGAGCCGGCCGAGGTGCTGGAGTTCTGGTTCGGCCCGCCCGAACTGAGCGACACCGAAGCCGTGAGCGCGCGCTGGTTCGGCAAGGATCCGGCCTTCGACGCGCAGATCCGCGAGCGCTTCGGTGCCTTGATCGAGCAGGCACTGGCCGACGAACTGCGCGATTGGGCCTGGCAGCCCGGGCCGGCGCTGGCGCGCATCCTGCTGCTCGACCAGTTCACTCGCAATGCGTTTCGCGACACCGCGCGCGCGTTTGCCGGCGACGCACTGGCCCTGGCTGCGGCGCGCAGCATGGTGGCGCAGGCGCAGGATCAGGCCTTGCCCCCGCTGCGCCGTGTGTTCGTGTACCTGCCCTTCGAGCATGCCGAGGATCGCGCGGCACAGGCGGAATCGATGCAGCTCTTCACGCGCCTGGCCGAAGAAGCGCCGGGGCTCTCGGGCTATGCCGAGTACGCGCGCCGGCACCAGGAGATCGTCGAGCGCTTCGGCCGCTTTCCGCACCGCAACGCACTCCTCGGCCGTGAATCCACGCCGGAAGAATTCACGTTCCTGCAGCAGCCAGGCTCCGGCTTCTAGGGCTGGCCCTTGTTGAAGCGCCGGCTCGGGGCGCGCAGAATCCGCGGCCATCGCAACACGCAATGACCGAAGGGTGGGAGCATGGGTTTTTCCGAAGCGGTGCAAACCTGCATCACCAAGTACGCGGACTTCAAGGGACGTGCCTCGCGCGCCGAGTACTGGTGGTTCTTCCTGTTCCTGGTGCTGATCAGCGTGCTGTTGTCGTTCGTGAGCGGGCTCCTGAGCGGCCTGTTCTCGCTGGCGATGCTGCTGCCGTCGATCGCCGCGGCCACGCGCCGGCTGCATGACACGGGCCGCAGCGGCTGGTGGCAGCTGGTCAGCCTGGTACCGTTCCTCGGCTGGATCGCGATCATCGTGCTGCTCGCGCTGCAGGGGGAGTCCGCCGACAACCAGCACGGCCCGGTGCCGGCCGCGGCGTAGCGCTCACTCCTTGTCCTGCAGCAGCCGCCACATCACCTTGCCGGCGCCGCTCTTGGGCAGGCTGTCCACGAACTCCACGATGCGCGGCACCTTGTAGGCCGCCATGTGTTCGCGTGACCAGTCGATGACGTCCTGCGCGGTCGCGGTGCCGCGGGCTTCGGCGCGCAACACGATCACCGCCTTCACGGTCTCGCCGCGGTAGGGGTCCTTCGCGCTCACCACGCAGGCCTCCTGCACCAGCGGGCACTTGAACAGCAGCAGCTCCACCTCCGAAGGCCACACCTTGAAGCCGCTGGCGTTGATCATGCGCTTCAGGCGGTCGGTGATGAAGAAGTAGCCTTCCTCGTCCATGCGGCCCAGGTCGCCGGTGCGGAAGAACGGCTTGCCGTCGATCTGGATGAAGGCGGCCTTCGTCGCCTCCGGGTGGCGCCAGTAGCCCTTGAACACCATCGGCCCGTGCGTGACGATCTCGCCCACTTCGCCGGGCGGCAGTTCCTCGAAGGTCACCGGATCGACGATGCGCGAGTCGACACCGTAGATCGGGATGCCCAGGCACTGCAGCTTGGCGCGTTCGGGCAGGTTGCCATGGCTGGGCGCGGCGGTCTCGGTGAGGCCGTAGCCCTCGCAGAACGTGAGGCCGAACTCCTGCTGCAGCCGCTCGGCCACCGCATGCGGCATCGCCGCTCCGCCGCCGCTCAGGTAGGCCAGGCTGGAGAGGTCGAAGCTCTTGTAGTTGGGGCTGGCGAAGAGGTCGATGATCATCGTCGGGATGCAGGTCCAGTGCGTCACCCGATAGCGCGAGATCAACCGGCCCGCCAGCTCGCGGTCCCAGCGCGGCATCACGACCACGGTGGAGCCCAGGTACACCGGGCCGAGCACGTTGTAGAGCATGCCGGTGATGTGGAACATCGGCACCACGCCGAGTGACACCGTCTCCGCGCTGGCATAGCCCCACAGCCCGCCGCCGATGGTGTTGGACATCAGCGTGCGATGCGTGTGCATGCAGCCCTTCGGCAGGCCCGTGGTGCCCGAGGTGTAGGGCAGCACAGCCAGATCGTCGGGACCTGCGGTGTGCGGCCCCGGCTGCAGCCCGGCCGACAAGGCCTGCTGCCAGCGCGCGAAGCCGGTGGGCAGCGGCGGATCGGCGAGCAGCCAGTCGCGCAGCGCAGGTGCCGGCTGCTGGTCGGGCGGAATGCCGGCAGCAGGCAGCGCCTCCGCGTAGCGCGTGACGAGCACGTGCTGCAAGCGCTGCGCGGGTGGTAGCGCCTCGTTGGCCTGTGCCACCACGCCAGCCAGGTCCGCACTGCACAGCGCCACCTTGGCCTCGGGATCGACGATGTAGTGGCCGAACTCGTCGGCCCGGTTCATCGGGTTCACCGGCACCACCACCGCGTCGGCCCGCAGGATGGCGTAGTACGCCACTAGGTACTGCGGGCAGTTCTGCATGTAGAGCAGCACGCGGTCGCCCTTGCCCACCCCCTGGTGCTGCAGCCAGCCGGCCAGCGCTTCAGCCTGGCCGCGCAGCTGGGCAAAGGACAGCGGCTGGTCGAAGAAGATCGTGACCGGCTTGTCCGGATAGCGGCGCGCCGAGACCTCGAGGTTGAACCACAGCGAGGTTTCGGGGATGGTGAGCTGGCGCGGCAGGCGGCGCGGCCAGATCGCGTGATGCGGGCGGACCGGGGACGGGGAAGACACCTCGAGCACTCCTGAAGACAGCGAACCCCCAGGTGTACCGCCGTGCCGGCGCCGGCGCATCCGCCGTTACCCGAGCAGGCGTGTCGCGCAGGTGTCAGCCGCTACAGCTGCGCCTGGCGGCGCCGGCGCTCCTCCTCCTGCCGGCGCATGCGTACGCACTCGGGGTGGTTGCGCAAGCGCGCGTCGCTGTCGCATTCGTGCTTCTCGCAGAACACCCGCGTCAGGAAGAAGCGGTCGGCACAGCGCTCGCTCGGGCCGGCCACCACTTCGCGCGTCGCACTGCGCCGTTGCGCCCGCCGCGGTGGCGCCCTGTGATGTTGGCGATGCTCTGCCGCTGCTGACGGCGGCGCGGCAGCGGGTGGCGGCTCCGCTCGCGCCAGCTGACTCGGCGGCGTCGGGCCGGCCGGCGCAGCCGAGGGCGGAGCGTCGATCAGCACGACAGTCGGTGCAGGCGGCGGCGCCACCTTGGCCGCAACGGCCGGTGCGCTGGCTGCCGCGGGCTGCGCCATCGCGATGGGGGCCACCGGCGCAGGTGCCGTGGCGGGTGCCAGCCAGGCCCAGGCCGACAACCCGAGCACCGCGGCCGCGCCGGCTGCCCCTGCCCAGGCCCGGCGGGCACCATCGGGCGGGCGAGGGGCCGGCGGTGCAACCGGTTCCGGAACGGCTGCCGCTGCCGGCTGCATCACCGGCACGCCACCGGGCACCGTGAAGCCGCGCCACAGTGCGTTGGTGGACGGCACGCTGCCGGCCGGTCGCGCCATGGCACCGCTGGACAGCAGCGGCTGCGTGGGGTCGAAATCGATGCGGTGTGCGCCGGCCAGGGCGCTCACCGCCGGCAACGTGAGGTCATGGCGGGCGTTGCCGGGCAGCGGCATTCGGCCATCGAGAACGTCGCGCCAGATCGCCACGCTCTGCGGCCGCTCCTGCGGCCGCACCGCCAGCGCCCAGTCGATGGCCGCCAGGAAGCCGGGCGAGCAATCGGCCGGCAGCAGGCGCGACAAGGGCATCAGCTCGTCGTGCAGCGCGCGCGCGGCCGCGGCCAGCGGCGGCTGGCCGGTGAGCAGGTAATAGGTGGTGGCGGCCAACCCGTACAGGTCCGTCCACGGCCCTTGCCGCATCGCGCTGACATCTGCGTACTGCTCGATCGGCGCGAAGTGCGGCTTCAGGATCGCCGTGAGCAGGTGCGTGCGGTCGCCGATCACGCGGCGTGCGGCACCGAAGTCCAGCAGCACCGGCTGGCCGCTGTCCGCCAGCACGATGTTGTCCGGCGCAATGTCGCGGTGGTACACGCCTTCGCGGTGCAGGCATTCGAGCGCACCCAGCAGCGGATCGATCAGCGCTCGGCACCAGGCCTCGCCCGGAGAGCCGGCCGCCAGCTGCTGGCGCACCTGGCGCAGCGTGCGGCCGTGGTACATCGGCATCGCCATGTAGGCGGTGCCGTTGTCCTCCCAAAAGCGGAACACCTTGACGAGGGAGGCATGGTCGAAGCGCGCGAGCATGCGTGCCTCGTTGACGAACGAACGCAAGCCGAGCGCAAAGGTCTCTTCGTGCGCCATCGCGCGCATCGTGACGCGCTGCCCCGGGCCCCGGCCCGCCAGCGTGGCCGGCATGTACTCCTTCAGCGCCACCTCGCGCTCGAGAGCGTGGTCCCAGGCCAGGTAGACGATGCCGAAGCCGCCCGCACCGAGCACGCGGCGAATCTCGAACTCGGCCAGCCGGGTGCCGGGCGGCAGCGCGTCGGCGGCGGACGCCAACAGTGCCGGCGGACCTTTCACAGAGGTGGGCGCCTCAGGCATCCTGGCAGCTTATCGCCCGCCCTGGGCATCGACGGAAGACCCTGAAGCACGGCTGCATCGGGTGTGTGACATTGTTGCGCCGCTCCTCGGCATCCGGTCTCGGCGGCGGCGCCGCCTAAAATCGCCGGTTCCCGTTTGCGCCCTGAGCCAGAACCATGCCTACGATCCTGCAGCACCTTCCCTCCGGCCAGAAGGTCGGCATCGCCTTCTCGGGCGGCCTGGACACCAGCGCCGCGCTGCTGTGGATGCGCACCAAGGGCGCCGTGCCCTATGCCTACACCGCCAATCTGGGCCAGCCGGACGAACCCGACTACGAGGACATTCCGCGCCGGGCCATGCAATACGGCGCCGAGAAGGCGCGCCTGGTCGACTGCCGCGCGCAACTGGTGGCCGAAGGCATTGCTGCACTGCAATGCGGTGCATTCCACATCTCCACCGCAGGTCTTACCTACTTCAACACCACGCCGATCGGCCGTGCCGTCACCGGCACGATGCTGGTGGCCGCGATGAAGGAGGACGAGGTGCACATCTGGGGTGACGGCAGCACCTTCAAGGGCAACGACATCGAGCGCTTCTACCGCTACGGGCTGCTCACCAACCCGGCCCTCAAGATCTACAAACCCTGGCTCGACCAGCAGTTCATCGACGAGCTGGGCGGGCGCGCGGAGATGAGCGCATTCATGGCGGCCAAGGGCTTCGCCTACAAGATGTCGGCCGAGAAGGCCTACTCCACAGACTCCAACATGCTCGGTGCGACGCACGAGGCCAAAGACCTGGAGCACCTGAACAGCGGCATCAAGATCGTGCAGCCGATCATGGGCGTGGCGTTCTGGCGCGACGACGTGGCCGTGAAGGCCGAAGAGGTGAGCGTGCGCTTCGAAGAGGGCCGCCCGGTGGCCCTGAACGGGCGCGAATTCGCGAGCGCGGTGGATCTTCTGGCAGAGGCCAACCGCATCGGCGGCCGCCACGGCCTGGGCATGAGCGACCAGATCGAGAACCGCATCATCGAGGCCAAGAGCCGTGGCATTTACGAGGCGCCGGGGCTGGCATTGCTGTTCATCGCGTACGAGCGCCTGGTGACCGGCATCCACAACGAAGACACGATCGAGCAGTACCGCGACAACGGCCGCCGCCTGGGCCGCCTGCTTTACCAGGGCCGCTGGTTCGACCCGCAGGCGATCATGCTGCGCGAGACCGCGCAGCGCTGGGTGGCGCGCGCGGTCACCGGCGAAGTGACGATCGAGCTGCGTCGAGGCAACGACTACTCGATCCTCGACACGCACAGCCCCAACCTCACCTATGCGCCCGAGCGGCTCAGCATGGAGAAGGTGGAGAACGCGCCGTTCTCGCCGGCCGACCGCATCGGCCAGCTCACGATGCGCAACCTCGACATCGTGGACACCCGTGCCAAGCTGGGCATCTATGCCAACGCCGGGCTGCTTTCCAGTACGGGCGGCAGTGCCTTGCCCCAACTGCCGACAGAGCCGACCGAAGACAAGGGCTGAGCGGGTACAGCTGTTTCGTGGGCCGGCAGACACTGCCTGCCGGCGCTCACACCACCACCGGCTCCGGCTCCAGCCGGATGCCGAAGCGCCCGTACACGCTCTCCTGGATCGCGCGGGCCAAGGTCACCACTTCGGCGCCGCGCGCGCCGCCCAGGTTCACGAGCACCAGCGCCTGCTTCTCATACACGCCTGCACGGCCCACGCTCTTGCCCTTCCAGCCGCAGGCATCGATGAGCCAGCCAGCGGCGAGCTTGTAGCTGCCGTCGGCCATCGGGTAGTGCACGATCTCCGGGTCGCGGCCGATGATGTCGCGGCACTGCTCCGGCGTGACCACCGGGTTCTTGAAGAAGCTGCCGGCATTGCCGATCAACGCAGGATCAGGCAGCTTGGCACGCCGGATCTCGCACACCCAGTCGAAGATCTGCCGCGCGTCCGGCGCACCAATGCCGCTGTCGTGCATCTTGCGTTCGAGGTCCAGGTAGCCGAGCACCGGCGTCCACGGCTTGGGCAGGCGCAGGCGCACGCGCGTGATCACGCTCTTGCCGGCCAGCGCCTGCTTGAAGGCGCTGTCCCGATAGCCGAAGTGGCACATCGACGCATCGAAGTGCACCGTGCGCCCGGTGACCAGATCGACCACGTCGAGCGAGTCGAAGCGGTCCTTCAGCTCCAGGCCGTAGGCGCCGATGTTCTGCACGGGCGCCGCGCCCACGGTGCCCGGTATCAGCGCCAGATTCTCCAGGCCGGGCCAGCCCTGCGCCAGCGTCCAGGCCACCGCCTCGTGCCAGTTCTCGCCGGCACCGAACTCCACGACCACCGCGTCGTCGGTTTCGCGCACCAGGCGCTTGCCCATCACCTCGACTTTCAACACCACCGCGTCGACGTCATGCGTGAGCACCACATTGCTGCCGCCACCGAGCACGAATTTCGGCACGCGGCCGAGTTCGGCATCGTCGAGCACGCGGCGCACGTCGGCGTCGCCGCGCACGCGCACCAGCCGATTGGCGAGCGCAGGCAGGCCAAAGCTGTTGTACGGCGCCAAGTTCACGCCGCGTTCGACCTTCAGAGGTGTTTGCATGGCAGAATTTTCACCGATCGCCCCTGGCCCGCCCCGAGGCCCTACAGAGCCAATTCCATGCCGAGTTTCGATGCTGTTCTCGAACCCAACCTGGTCGAACTGCGCAATGCGGTCGAGCAGAGCAACAAGGAGATCGGCACCCGCTTCGATTTCAAAGGCTCAGACGCCCGCATCGACAGCAGCGACAAGGGCACCGACAAGTCCCTCACCCTTTACGCGGACAGCGACTTCCAGCTCGGCCAGGTCAAGGATGTGCTGCTGGCCAAGCTGAGCAAGCGCGGCGTCGACGTCCGCTTTCTCGACGACAGCGCCAAGATCGAGAAGATCGGCGGCGACAAGGTCAAGCAGCTCATCAAGATCAAGGCCGGCATCGACAGCGACACCGCACGCAAGATCCAGCAGTTGGTCAAGCAGAGCAAGCTGAAGGTGCAGGCGGCGATCCAGGGCGACTCGGTCCGCGTCACCGGTGGCAAGCGCGACGACTTGCAGGCGGCGATCGCGCTGCTGCGCAAGGAAGTGGCCGACGTGCCGCTGTCGTTCAACAACTTCAGGGACTAGATGGTCCACCCCCGTAGCGCCATCGGCGCTTACCCCTCAAGGGGGCAGCACCGATGGCCCGGCAGAGCCGGATCCATGGTGCTCGCTGGGCTTCTGGTCGCGGCATGCGGGGCGGTATTCGCGCAAAGCGTCTCGTTCAACGGGCGCATGGGCGACAAGGCGCTGCTGGTGATCGATGGCCAGCCGCGCATGGTGGCCGTCGGCGCCAGCGTGCAAGGCGTGAAGCTCGTGGCCGTGAGCGGCGACGAGGCGCGCGTGGAAGTGGGCGGCCATGCGGTGGCGTTGCCGCAGGGCACGCCCGTGAACCTCGGCGCTGCCGCATCGGCCGGCACCGCGCGCGAGATCGTGCTGAGCGTGGGGCCGGGCGGGCACTTCTTCACCACCGGCAGCATCAATGGCAAGACGGTGCGCTTCGTCGTCGACACCGGCGCCACGGCAGTGTCGATCGGCCAAGCCGAGGCCGATCGCATCGGGCTGGATTACCGAAACGGCCAGCCGATTGCGATGAGCACCGCCAACGGCGTGGTGCCGGGTTACGTGGTGAGCCTGGCGACGGTGCGCGTGGGCGACGTGGACACGCACAACGTGCAGGCCGTGGTGGTGCCGGCAGCGATGCCGCAGGTGCTGCTGGGCAACAGCTTTCTCACCCGGTTCCAGATGAAGCGCGACAGCGACACGCTGCGGCTCGAGAAAAACCCATGAGGGTCGGGCGCGGTCTTACGTGCGCTCTATGCGCGCATACGCGCTGTGGTTGTGGATGGACTCGAAGTTCTCCACGTCCACGCTGTAGCGGCCTATGCGCGCGTCGGCGTTGAGCCGCAGCGCCACGTCGCGAACGAGATCCTCGACGAACTTCGGGTTCTCGTAGGCGCGTTCGGTGATCCACTTCTCGTCGGCACGCTTGAGCATCGGCCAGATCTCGCTGGAGGCCGATTCCTCGGCATAACGCACCAACTCGGTCCATGCCACGTCGGCCAGCAGCTCCACGCGGATCGTCACCAGCGAGCGCTGGTTGTGGGCGCCGTAGTCGGAGATCTCCTTCGAGCAGGGGCACAGGCTCTTCACCGGCACACCCACTTCCGCCCACACCGCGGTGGCTGCGGCGCGGGTTTCGGCGACCCAGCGGCCTTGGATGTCGAGCAGGCTTTGCACGCCCGACACCGGCGCGCGCTTGCGCACGAAGAATGGAAAGCGCGCTTCGATCCGGCCCTCGGCCGCCCCGAGCTTGTCGAGCATGGTGCCGAGCTGCAAGCGCAACGAACCGGGCTCCAGCGGGCCTTCCAGGCCTTCCAGCCACGCCACGAAGCGCGACATGTGCGTGCCCTTCTTCTCGGCCGGCAGCATCACGTCGAGATCCCATTGCGCGACGGTGGTCTGCAACTGGCCTGCCACGCGCAGTTGCAAGGGATAGCGCACGTCCTTGACACCCACGCGCTGAATCACCAGCTGGCGCTGGTCACGCTCGCTCTGGGTGTCGGGAATGTGCAGCGCGTCGGTCGGATGGGTCATGGTGAAGGGGTGGGACGGCGGGTGCCGGGCACGCACGGACGTAAGCATCGCACCAAAGCGCCGGCCCCTGCCCGGCTGGGTGCATTGTGAAAGGCGCAGACCGCGGCCGGTGTCGCAGGCGCGACGATCACAGATTGGCGGCAGGGCGCACCAGCGACGGCCTCAGCGCAAAGCGCTTGAGGATGGCCTGCTCGATACCCGCTGCGTCCAGCCCGCACATCGCGAGCAGCTTGGCTGGGTCACCATGCTCGAGAAACTGGTCCGGCAGGCCGAGCGCCAGCACCGGCGTCTTCACACCTGCGGCCTCCAGCGCCTCCATCACGGCACCACCGGCGCCGCCGGGGATGCAGCCCTCCTCCACCGTGACCAGCGCGTCGTGCGTGCGCGCCAGTTCGAGCACCAGGTCGGTATCGAGCGGCTTGGCGAAGCGCATGTTGGCCACCGTGGCGTCGAGCCGCTCGGCGGCCTGCAACGCGGGGTACAGCAGGGTGCCAAACGCCAGGATGGCCACGCGCTGGCCGCTGCGGCGAATCTCGCCCTTGCCCCAGGGCAGCACGCCCAGGCTGGCCTGCAACTCGGTGCCCACGCCTGCCCCGCGCGGGTAACGCACCGCCACCGGGTGGTCCTGGCGGAACGCGGTGGTCAACGCCAGGCGGCATTCGTTCTCGTCGGCCGGCGTGAGGACGGCCATGTTCGGAATGCAGCGCAGATAGGCAATGTCGAACGCGCCGCAGTGCGTGGCGCCGTCGGCGCCCACGATGCCTGCCCGGTCGAGCGCGAACACCACCGGCAGATTCTGGATCGCGACGTCGTGGATCAGTTGATCGTAGGCCCGCTGCAGGAAGGTTGAGTAGATCGCCACCACCGGCTTGTAGCCTTCGCAGGCGAGGCCGGCCGCGAAGGTGACTGCATGCTGCTCGGCGATTCCCACGTCGAAGTAGCGCTTCGGGAAGCGCTTCTCGAACTCGACCATGCCCGAGCCTTCGCGCATCGCCGGCGTGATGCCCACCAGCCGCTCGTCGGCGGCCGCCATGTCGCACAGCCACTGGCCGAACACCTGGGTGAAGGTGGGCTTGGCCGGCGTGGTGGGCTTCTGCAGGCCGTGCGCGGGATCGAACTTGCTCGGTCCGTGATAGGCCACCGGGTCCGCCTCGGCGAGCTTGTAGCCGTAGCCCTTCTTCGTGACCACGTGCAGGAACTGCGGCCCCTTCTTGTCACGCAGGTTCTCCAGCGTGGGAACCAGCGATTCGAGGTCGTGCCCGTCGATCGGCCCGACATAGTTGAAACCCAGTTCCTCGAAGATCGTGCCAGGCACCACCATGCCCTTGGCGTGCTCCTCGAAGCGGCGTGCCAGCTCGTACAGCGGCGTGTGCTTCAGCACCTGCTTGGCGCCTTGGCGCGCGGCTTCATAGAAGTTGCCGCTCATCAGCCGGGCCAGGTACTTGTTGAGCGCGCCCACCGGCGGGCTGATCGACATGTCGTTGTCGTTCAGCACCACGAGCATGTCCGGTGCCTGCCCGGCATGCGACACGCCCGCGTTGTTCATCGCCTCGAAGGCCTGGCCTGCGCTCATCGCGCCGTCGCCGATCACCGCCACCACCTTGCGGTCCTCGCCCTTCAACTTGGCGGCCATCGCCATGCCGAGTGCGGCCGAGATCGAGGTGGACGAATGCGCCGTGCCGAAGGTGTCGTACACGCTCTCGTCGCGCCTCGGAAAGCCGCTGATGCCGCCCAGCTGGCGCAGCGTGTGCATGCGCTCGCGCCGCCCGGTGAGGATCTTGTGCGGGTAGGTCTGGTGGCCCACGTCCCACACCAGCCGGTCCTCCGGTGTGTTGAACACGTAGTGCAGCGCGATCGTCAACTCCACCGTGCCCAGGTTGGACGACAGATGGCCGCCCGTCTTGCTGACACTCTGGAGCACGTAGTCGCGCAGCTCGCCGGCCAGCTTCTGCAGGTCGGTGCGCGACAGTCGCCGCAGGTCCGCCGGACTGTCAATGGTGGAGAGCAGCGTGGAGTTCAAGTTCAGCATTCCCGTTCGACCACCTTGTCGGCCAGCACGCTGAGGCAAGCGGCATGGCCGAGGCCGCTGCGTGCCAGCGCAGCATGCGCCTGGTCGCGCAAGGCGGCCGCGTGTCGGCGTGCGGCGTCGAGGCCAAGCACCGACACGTAGGTCGGCTTGTTGTGGTGGAGATCCTTCCCGGCAGTCTTGCCCAGGGTCTCGGAGGCCTGCGTCACGTCGAGGATGTCGTCCACGACCTGGAAGGCCAGCCCCAGCGCCGCGCCGTAGTCCGACAGTGCGGCGATTGCCGCCGAGGAGGCGTTGCCGCAGGCCGCGCCCATCATCACGCTGGCCTGCAGCAAGGCGCCGGTCTTGCGGCGGTGCATGTCACGCAGGGCGGCCTCGTCGAGGTTCAAGCCAATGCTGGCGAGGTCGATCGCCTGCCCGCCGGCCATGCCCTCGTGGCCAGCGGCGCGCGCCAGCAGTCCACACAGGCGCGCCTGCAGCGCAGGCGGCACGCCCTGGGAGCCAGGGAAACCGGCGCTGTCCGCCGGACCGGGGGTGAGTACCTCGAAGGCCAGCGCCTGCATTGCATCGCCGGCCAGCATGGCCTGGGCCTCGCCAAATTTCACGTGCACCGTCGGCTTGCCGCGGCGCAGCACGTCGTTGTCCATGCAGGGCATGTCGTCGTGCACCAGCGAATAGGCGTGGATCAGCTCCACCGCCACCGCCGCGCGCACACCCGCTTCGCGCAGGCCGTCCACCGCCTCGCAAGCGGCCAGCACCAGCAGCGGACGCAGCCGCTTGCCACCGTCGAGCACCGCATAGCGCATCGCCTGACCCAGCCCAGCCGGCGCATTGCCTGGTACCCAGGCCGCCAACGCGCGCTCCACGGCGTCGAGTTGGTGGCATGTCCAGGCGTCGAAGTTGTCGCGGTTCACCCGTTTGCTGTCCACGTCTTGAGCTGACCGTCTTCCAGCACCTTCACCTGCTCTTCCACCGCCTGCAGGCGCGCGCGGCAGAAGTCGAGCAGTTCGGCACCGCGCTGGTAGCTCTCCAGCAGGCGATCGAGCGGCATTTGCCCACCTTCCATCGCCTGCACCAGTCGCTCCAACTCGGCCAGCGCTGCTTCGTAGCTTTCGGGCAGGGCGGCGGGAGACGGCATTATTTCGGCAGATGAAAAACCAAGCGAAGGATTGTAGTCAGCGGCCGCACACCCCCAAAGCCCACTGTGCAGGGATGTGACGAATTCCCATCACGGCGGCGGCGCTGCCTGCTGAGACAAATCAAGGCTTGTGCGCGCCTCGCCCGCCCCCAGCTGGGACCGCTGGGTACAATCGCCGGCCGCTTTTCTTCAGCGGTACGAGAAGCCGCCGGTCCGGCGGCTTCGTCTTTTGCCCACCTCGCGCCAGCAGGTGGGGGGTTGACATTGGTTTTTGGAGATCCTGGGGATCATGTCCGACCTGAGCAGCACACCGGAAATCCTCGCTCGCAGCCGCACGCAGCTGCATGTTTCTGCCTATTTCGATGAGGGCCTGTTCCGCAAGGAACAGGAAACCATCTTCAGGGATGGCCCGCGCTACCTGGGGCACGAGCTGGCCGTGCCCCAGGTAGGCGACTTCTACGCGCTGCCCCAGGAGGGCGAGGGCCGGGCGCTGGTGCGCACGCCCAACGGCGTCGAGCTCATCTCCAACGTCTGCCGCCATCGGCAGGCGGTGATGCTGCGCGGGCGCGGCAACACCAGCCGCCACATCGTCTGCCCGCTGCATCGCTGGACGTACGACCTCAAGGGTCAGCTGATCGGCGCGCCACACTTCGAGGACGACCCCTGCCTGCACCTGAACAACTACCGCGTCCGCAACTGGAACGGCATGGTGTTCGAGGACAACGGCCGCAACGTGGCCGCCGACCTGGCCAAGCTGGGGCCCCGGGCCGAGCTCGATTTCGACGGCTATGTGCTCGACCGGGTCGAGATCCACGAGTGCGACTACAACTGGAAGACCTTCATCGAGGTGTACCTGGAGGACTACCACGTCGGGCCATTCCATCCCGGCCTGGGCGGGTTCGTCACCTGCGGCGACTTGCGCTGGGAGTTCGGCAGGCACCATTCGGTGCAGACCGTGGGCGTGAACAATGCGCTGGGCCGCCCGGGGTCGGACACCTATCGCAAGTGGCATGACGCGGTGCTGGCCTTCAACGGCGGCAAGGCACCCCAGCACGGAGCGATCTGGCTCACCTACTACCCGAACATCATGGTCGAGTGGTATCCGCATGTGCTGGTGGTGTCCACGCTGTACCCGAAGGGGCCGCAGAAGACCGTCAACGTCGTCGAGTTCTTCTACCCCGAAGAGATCGCGGCGTTCGAGCGCGAGTTGGTGGAAGCGGAGCAGGCTGCCTACATGGAGACCTGCGTGGAAGACGACGAGATCGCGCTGCGCATGGACGCCGGCCGCAAGGCGCTGATGGAGCGCGGGGACGACGAGGCCGGCCCCTACCAGAGCCCGATGGAAGACGGGATGCAGCACTTCCACGAGTGGTACCGGCAGCACATGAAGCTGAAGGACTGAGTTGCAGCGCAGGCCCTTCGGGGCCTGTCTTCATTTGCCCGGCTACCATCGGCCGCCATGTCTGCCCCGCTGTTGATGGTTCTGGCGTCGCTGCTGTTCTCGACGATGGGCGTGTGCGTCAAGCTCGCCTCGGCGCACTACGCCACCGGCGAGATCGTGCTCTATCGCGGACTGATCGGCGCCGTCTTCATCGCCACGATGACGCGCGTGCGCGGCGGCAGTCTGCGCACCGCCGTGCCGGCGATGCACTTCTGGCGCTCCCTCAGCGGCGTGTGCGCGCTGTGCCTGTGGTTCTATGCCATCGGCCACCTTCCGCTCGCCACCGCGGTCACGCTGAACTACATGTCGTCGGTGTGGATGGCGTTGTTCCTGATCGGCGGGGCGGTGATGGTGGGCTCGAGCCGGCAGCGCCTCGATGGCCGGCTGATCGCCACCGTGCTGATCGGCTTTGCCGGCGTCGCGCTCGTGCTGCGGCCCACGCTGGAGCAGCAGCAACTGTGGGGCGGCGTGCTGGGGCTGCTGTCGGGCATGCTGTCGGCGCTGGCCTACCTGCAGGTCACCGCGCTGGGGCGCGCCGGCGAGCCGGAGTACCGCGTGGTCTTCTACTTCTCGCTCGGCGGCGTTGCGGCCGGCGCCATCTCCACGCTGTGGACGGGCATGTCGGCTCACAGCGCAGCGGGCCTGCTCCTGCTGCTGGCCACCGGGGTGCTGGCCACCGTGGCGCAGATCCTGATGACCCGTGCCTATGCCATCGGCCGCACGCTGTCCAACGCCAGCCTGCAGTACCTGGGCATCGTGTTCTCGTTCCTCTACGGCGTGTGGCTGTTCCACGATCCTGTTACCTGGATGGCGCTGGCCGGCATGCTGTTGATCGTCGGCGCCGGCCTCGCCGCCACCCTGTTGCGCAGCCAGAAGGCACCTGCCGATTCCACCTTGCCTGCCACCGATTCGTGACCGTACCGATGACGACCTACACCACGCTGATCTCCGTAGAGCAACTGCGCTCGCAGCTCGATACCCGCACACGGCTGGTGCTGCTGGACTGTCGCTTCGACCTGGGGGACCCGACCGCCGGCGAGCGCGCCTACGCCGCAGGCCACCTGCCCGCCGCCCACTACCTGCATCTGGAACGCGATCTCTCGGATGCCAAGGTCGACCCGAGCGGCCGCTTTCGAGGCCGGCATCCGCTGCCATCGCGCGAAGGCATGGCCGCCCTCGCCGGGGCGCTCGGCATCACCCGGCAGACCCAGGTAGTGGCTTACGACGCCAGTGGCGGCAGCTACGCCGCGCGCGCCTGGTGGATGCTGCGCTGGTTGGGTCACACGGCCGTGGCCGTGCTCGACGGCGGGCTGCCGGCTTGGGTTGCCGCCGGCGGTGCGCTGGCCACTGAGCCGGCAGCACGCGGCACCCACACGGCACCCTACCCGGCCACGCCCTCGCCGGCGATGCCCACGCTGGAGGCCGATGCGCTGCTGCAGCGCCTGCCCACGCTCACCGTCATCGATGCACGCGCGCCCGAGCGCTACCGCGGCGAGGTGGAGCCGCTGGACCGCGTGGCCGGACATATCCCCGGCGCCCTGAACCGCTTCCTGCAGCTGAACCTCGGTTCCGACGGCCGCTTCAAGCCCGCCGCGCAGTTGCGCGCCGAGTTCGATGCGCTGCTGGCCGGCCGAACAGGGGCGCCCGTGGTGCACCAGTGCGGTTCCGGCGTCACCGCCTGCCACAACCTGCTGGCGATGGAGCATGCCGGCCTGGGCGGCACCACGCTGTACCCCGGCTCGTGGAGCGAATGGTCGGCCGACCCTGCCCGGCCCGTAGAACGTTCTTGACGCCGCGCAAGCCCTTCCCTACCGTTGCGGCAACACTGCAAGCCAGTGTCAACGCATGGAGGTGAGCATGTACGAGCGCATCCTGGTTCCGACCGACGGTTCCGACGTCACGTTGAAGGCAGTGGAGGCTGCTGTTGCGCTGGCGCGCAAGCTCGGCGCCCGCCTGTACACGATCAGCGTGAAGGAGCCCTTCCCGTACAGCGCGATCTCCGAGATGCAGCCGACGCCGCCGCAGGAGTTCTACGACGCGCAGGAGCGCATCGCCACCAGCCGCGTCAATCAGGTGGTGGAGACGGCCCGCGCCGCCGATGTACCTTGCGAGGCGAACACCGTGGAAGCGCTGCACCCGTGGGAAGCGATCGTGGATTTCGCCAAGGAGCAGGGCTGTGACCTGATCGTGATGGCCTCGCACGGCCGGCGCGGCATGGCGGCGCTGCTGCTGGGCAGCGAGACGCAGAAGGTTCTCACCCACACCACCGTGCCGGTGCTCGTGGTGCGCTGACCCCGCTCAGTGGTGCATGAACTGCGAGATCACCAGCACCACGCTCAAGCCCACCGCCAGCCATAGCAGTTGCGACGCGGTGTCGCGCAGCGGCAGCCGGCGCTGCAGTTGGGGGATCAGGTCGGCCACTGCCACGTACACGAAGCTGCTGGACGCCACGACCAGCAGGTACGGGAACAGCGCCTCCCACGGGCCCACCACGAAGTAGCCCACTGCGCCACCCACCACGGCGGCCAGGCCCGAGACGGCGTTGTAGGCCAGCGCCCGCCTGCGGCTCAGGCCGGCGTGAAGCAGCACGATGTAGTCGCCCACCTCCTGCGGAATCTCGTGCGCGATGATCGCCAGCGCGGTCATCGCTCCCAGCCGCAGGTCGGTGAGAAACGCCGCGGCGATCAGGATGCCGTCGCAGAAGTTGTGGATGCTGTCGCCCAGCAGCACGCTCCAGCCGCCCCGCCCCGCTTGCTCGGCGTCGAAGTGGTGGTGATGCGCGTGCCCGTCCCCCTCGTGATGATGGCCATGGCGGTACAGCTCGGCCTTCTCAAGCAGAAAGAAGAACAGCAGCCCGACCAGCAGGGTGAGGAACAGCGAGTGCGGGCTGGCCTTGCTCTCGAACGCCTCGGGCAGGATCTGCAGCAGCGCGGTGCCGAGCAGCACGCCGGTGGAAAAGCTGACCAGGCTCTTGACCACGCGGCCCAGCAGGTTCACCGTGAGGCTGGCCGCGATCAGCACCGACAGCAGCCCGCCCAGCAAGGTGGCGAGCACGATGTACAGCAAGGTCATCGGCGGTTCATCCGGTTCGTACAAAACGAAACCGCGCCGCGGGCAGCGGCGCGGTGGGCAGGGAGACGCCTCGGTCAGGCCACCTTCTGCTCGCGCAACCAGGCCACGCAGCGCGCCCAGCCATCGACCGCCGCATCGTGCACGTAGCTCGGCCGGTAGTCGGCGTTGAAAGCATGCCCCGCGTCGGGGTAGATCACGAACTGCGAGGCACGCGCAGCGGCATTGCCTTGGGCAAGCGCGGCCTTCATCTTGTCGACCGTATCGAGCGGAATGCCCTGGTCCTTGCCGCCGTACAGGCCGAGCACCGGCGCATGCAGCTTGCCGACCACGTCAATCGGGTTCTGAGGCTGCAGCGTCGTCGGCGTGCCCACCAGCCGGCCGTACCACGCCACCCCGGCCTGCACGCCGGGGTTATGCGCGCTGTACAGCCACACGATGCGCCCGCCCCAGCAAAAGCCGGTGACGCCGAGCCTGCTGAGATCGCCGCCCTGGGTCTTGGCCCAGGCGGCAGCGGCGTCGAGGTCGCCCATCACCTGCTCGTCGGGCGTCTTGGCGATCACCTCGCTCATCAGGCGCGACATCTCGGTGTAGCTCTTCGCGTCGCCCTGGCGAACGAAGAGCTCCGGCGCAATCGCCAGGTAACCCAGCTTGGCGAAGCGGCGCGCCACATCGGCAATGTGCTCGTGCACGCCGAAGATCTCGCTGACCACCAGGATCACCGGCAGATTGGTGCGCCCCTGGGGCGCGGCCCGGTAGGCCGGCATGTGGAAGTTGCCGACCGGGATGGTGACGGGGCCGGCCGTGAGGCCACGCGTGTCGGTGTGAATCACCGTCTGGGCCGCCACCGGCAGCACGGCTGCCGCAAAGCCGCTGCCTACCGCTGTTTGCATGAAGTCGCGGCGGTTCAGTGCCAGAGCCGGCAACAGGCTGTCGAGGTCTTTGCGATACATCCAGCACTCCTTGGCCGAGCAGTCGGCGAGGCGTGATTCTAGGAACTCTCAGGGCAGCTCGGGGTTGCGCATGGTCACCAGGTCGGCGCGCCCGTCATGGTGATGGCGCAGCCACCATACCGACGCGCGCGGCACCGACCAGTGCTGCTGGTGCCCGCACAGCAGCCAGGCCGCCAGCAGGCCGAGCGTGGGTTGATGGCCCACAAGCAACGCGGTGCCACGCGCCCTGGGCCAGCCGCAGGCCCGCAGCAACGCCGCCGGCTGCGCGCCGGAAGCCAGGGCCGGCACCGTTTCGAACGGCCGGCCCAGCGCCTGCGCCGTCTGCTGTGTGCGCCGCGCGGGGCTCACCAGGATGCGCGCATCGGCCGGCAACAGCGGCGCGAGCCAGGCCGCCATGCGCGCGGCCTGGCGTTCGCCCTCGGGCGTGAGCGCTCGTTGCAGGTCGTCCTCGCCGGCGTGGGCATCGAAGGCGTCGGCATGACGCCAGAGCAGAAGATCCATGGATTCGATGGCAGTTGCTGGAGGCCAAGCCTCCGGCCCACATGCTAACGGCGTGCCTGCGGTGTCAGAGGGGCAGCGACGCCGCCGCCGCGCTGTGCGGCATCGCTGCGCCGCGACGCGCCGGTACCAGGAATGCGACGAACTGCTCGCACACCTGCTCCCAATCGAACTGCAGCGCGCGGCGCCGCGGGCCGTCGGACGGCAACTGCAGCGCCTGCAGCGCGGCCTGGCGCAGGTCATCGTTCAGCACGCCGCCGTCGGAGGGGCCCACCACGTCGAGCGGGCCGGCCACCGGGAACGCCGCCACCGGCGTGCCGCAGGCCATCGCCTCCAGCATCACCAGGCCGAAGGTCTCGCTGCGGCTGGGAAACACGAACACGTCGGCCGCGCTGTAGATGTGCGGCAGTTCGCTGCGCGGCACGATGCCGCGCCAGTGCACGTCGGGATAGCGCCCCTGCAGCGTCTCCAGCACCGGCCCGGTGCCGTAGACCAGCTTCGAGCCGGGCAGCTCGAGCTGCAGGAAGGCGTCCAGGTTCTTCTCATAGGACACCCGGCCCACGTACAGCCACACCGGGCGCGGCAGGTCGAGCGGGATCGGGTCGCGTGGCTGGAACAGGCGCAGGTCCACGCCGTGCGACCAGGCGCGCAGGTTGGCGAAGCGATGCCCGCGCAGCAGCTCCAACATGCCTTCGGTGGGCACCATCACGCCGGACGACGGCGCATGGAAGCGGCGGAACCACGCATACGCCCAGTCCGGCGGGATGTGCAGCGCCTTGGCCAGGATGTCCGGAAAACGCGTGTGGAAGGCCGTGGTGAACGCGAGCCCGCGGCGCAGGCAATGGCGCCGAGCCGCGCTGCCCAGCGGGCCTTCGGTAGCGATGTGGATCGCATCGGCGCCGGCCTCGTCGAGCAGGCGTGCCACGCGCGCCCCGGGGCGCCACGCGAGTTCGATCTCGCGGTAACCCGGGCAACGGTAGCGGCGAAAGCCGGAGGGCTCGATCACCACCACGTCGTGGCCGCGAACCTCCAGCCCCTTCACCAGTTCCAGCAAGGTGGTGACCACGCCGTTGACCTGCGGCAGCCAGGCGTCGGTGACGAGCGCGATCTTCATCGCAGCAGCGTGCGCAACGGCATCGGCAGCGGGTCGAGCACTGGCTCGGCCGCGGGTGGTGGTGGCAACGCGCCCGCTGCCTGGGGCAGGCGCGCCAGCGCCGCCCAGTCGAGGATCTCGAGGTAGCCATCGGCGTGCTCCACCAGTGCGGTCAGGCTCTCGACCCAATCCCCATCGTTGGCATACAGCACGCCGTCGATGTCACGGAGCTCCGCATGGTGGATATGGCCGCACACCACGCCATGCACGCCGCGCTTGCGCGCCTCGCGCGCCACCGCGTGCTCGAAGTCGCTGACGTAACTAACGGCGCGCTTGACCTTGAGCTTGAGGTATTTCGACAAGCTCCAGTACGGCAGGCCCAAGCGCGCGCGCAGCGAGTTCAGGTGGCGGTTCAGCTTGAGGGTGAGCTCGTACAGCGTGTCGCCGACGTGCGCCAGCCACTTGGCACACTGGATTACGCCGTCGAACAGGTCGCCATGCGTCACCCACAGGCGGCGGCCATCGGCAGTGACGTGGATGCAATCCTCCACCACGTCGATGCCGCCGAAGTTGTGCGTCACGTACTTGCGCGCGAACTCGTCGTGGTTGCCGGGCACGAACAGCACGCGCGTGCCCTTGCGCGCCTTGCGCAGCAGCTTCTGCACCACGTCGTTGTGGGCCTGCGGCCAGTACCAGGTGCGCCGCAGCTGCCAGCCGTCGATGATGTCGCCCACGAGGTACAGCGTGTCGCACTCCACGTGCTTCAGGAACGCGAGCAGCGCTTGCGCCTGGCAGCCGGGCGTGCCGAGGTGCAGGTCGGAGATCCACACCGTGCGAACGCGCAGTGCGCCTTCGGCGGGGTCGGAGGAAGCCTGCGCTTGCATGAGCCGGCATGCTGGCGGCGCACCGTGACCCGCGGGTGACGCGGCGATGACCGCACCATGACGACGCCGGCGCAACGCCCTGTTGTCACCGCTGGGACAGCACAGAATCGAACGATCGTGCTAAAAAGCGCGGATACCGGAGACACGCCATGGACCTGAACTTCACGCCGGAACAACTCGCGTTCCGGCAAGAGATCCGCCAGTGGGTGGGCGAGCACCTGCCCCAGGACATCAGCCAGAAGGTGCACAACGCGATGCGCCTCAGCCGTGACGACATGCAGCGCTGGGCCAAGATCCTCGGCAAGAAGGGCTGGCTGGGCTACGGCTGGCCCAAGGAGTTCGGTGGCCCGGGCTGGACCGCGATCGAGCGCCATCTGTTCGAGGAGGAGCTGGCGATGGCAGGCGCGCCGCGCATCGTGCCGTTCGGCCCGGTGATGGTGGCGCCGGTGATCATGGCCTTCGGCTCGGCCGAGCAGCAGAAGAAGCACCTGCCCGGCATCATGAGCGGCGAGGTGTGGTGGAGCCAGGGCTACAGCGAACCCGGCGCCGGCTCCGACCTGGCCAGCCTGAAGACGCGCGCCGAACGACGTGGCGACACCTACATCGTGAACGGCCAGAAGACCTGGACCACGCTGGCACAGTACGGCGACTGGATCTTCTGCCTCGTGCGCACCAACACCGAGGTGCGCAAGCAGGAAGGCATCTCGTTCCTGCTGATCGACATGAAGTCCCCCGGCGTCACGGTGCGGCCGATCATCATGCTCGACGGCGAGCACGAGGTGAACGAGGTGTTCTTCGACAACGTCGAGGTCCCGGCGGAGAACCTGGTCGGCGAGGAGAACAAGGGCTGGACCTACGCCAAGTACCTGCTCGCGCACGAGCGCACCAACATCGCCGACGTGAACCGCGCCAAGCGAGAGCTGGAGCGGCTGAAGCGCGTCGCCAGGGCCGAGCGCGTGTACGACGACGCCCGTTTCCGCGACCAGATCGCGCTGCTCGAGGTGGACATCGTCGCGCTCGAGATGATGGTGCTGCGCGTGCTCAGCGCCGAGCAAGGCGGCAAGAAGCAGCTCGACGTGGCCGGCCTGCTGAAGATCCGCGGCAGCGAAATCCAGCAGCGCTACAGCGAGCTGCTGATGCTGGCCGGCGGCCCGTACAGCCTGCCCTTCATTCCCGAGGCGATGGAGGCGGGCTGGCAGGGCGAGCACGTGGGTGCCGCCTACCTGGCGCCGCTCGCGTCCAACTACTTCAACTACCGCAAGACCACCATCTACGGCGGCTCGAACGAAGTGCAACGCAACATCGTCTCCCAGACGGTGCTCGGCTGAAGGAGACACAGATGGACTTCGATTTCTCCGACGAGCAGGAACAGCTGCGCGACGCTGTGCGTCGCTTCGTCGACAAGGGCTACGACTTCGAGCGCCGGCGCAAGATCGTCAAGGCCGGCGGCTTCGACCGCGGCGCTTACGAAGAACTGGCCGGCCTGGGCCTGACTGGCCTCGTGATTCCGGAGGCCGATGGCGGCATGGGCTTCGGGGCGGTCGAGGCGATGGTGGTCATGGAAGAGCTGGGCCGTGGCCTGGTGCTGGAGCCGCTGGCACAAGGCGCGCTGATCGCGCCCGCGGTGCTGCAGCATGCGCCGCAGTCGGTGAAGGCCGACTGGCTGCCGAAGATCGCCGCCGGCGAAGCGCTGGTGGTGCTGGCACAGCAGGAGCGCCAGGCGCGCTACCGCCTCGATGACGTGCGCACCACCGCGCAGCAGGCAGGCGCCGGCTGGCGTGTCAGCGGCGCCAAGAGCATCGTGCCGGCGGGCGACCGCGCCGACGCGTTCATCGTGCCGGCCCGCGTCAGCGGCACACAGGACGATCCGTCGGGCATCGCGCTGCTGCTCGTGGAGGGCGACGCATCCGGCGTGGCAACGCGGGGCTATTCCACGCAGGACGGCGCGCGCGCTGCCGAGCTTGCGTTCAGCAACGCACCGGCCACGCTGCTGGTACCCGCAGGCGAGGGTTTCGCCGCGCTGCAGCTTGCCGTCGACGTGGGCATCGCCGCGCTCTGCGCCGAAGGCGTGGGCGCGATGGAGAAGCTGCTCGCGCTGACGGCCGAGTACCTCAACACGCGCAAGCAGTTCGGCGTGCCGATCGCCAGCTTCCAGGCGCTGCGCCACCGCATGGCCGACTGCAAGATGCAGCTGGAGCTGGCGCGCTCGATGAGCTACTTCGCCAGCCTGAAGCTCGGCGATGAGCCGGCTGCGCGTCGGCGCGCACTGTCACAGGCCAAGGTGCAGCTGGGCCAGAGCGCGCGCTTCCTCGGGCAGCAGGCGGTGCAGATGCACGGCGGCATCGGCGTGACCGACGAGTACGTCGGCAGCCACTACTTCAAGCGCCTCACGGCCATGGAACTCTGCTTCGGCGACACCCTGCACCACCTGGGCGAGGTATCTGCACGCATGCAGGACAGCGCCGGCGTGTTCGCCTGAACAGCCCTCGCGCACAATGCAACTTCGGCGGGCGCACCGGCGCCTGCGAGGTGCAGTGATGAAGCAGTTGTTCGTGCGCGCCGGCCTCGTGGCCGCGCTGGTGATCGTGGGCGGATGCGGCGGTGGCGGCGGTTCGGACACCACGCCGGTGGTCACGCCGTTCTTCGTGATGGGCCATGTCGCCGGCATTCCATTCAAGGTGCCCACACCCGGCGTCGAGGTGTCGCTGAGCATGGATTCGGGCGACACGCTGGACGTCCAGGCCAGCCAGGCGGGCATGCGCTGGACCCTCACGACCGACGGCAACACCTTCACCGCCAACGTCGACGAAAACAGCGCCAGCTGGCAAGGCACGATCAACAGCGCCAAGGGTGGCAGCGTCACCCTCACGGCCACCTCGCTGAACGACCCGTCGCAGCAGGCCACCTTGACCGTGCACGTGAACGCGCAGCGCTATGCCGCGCTGGCGCCCCGCGTGGGCGAGGTGCAGGTGTGGCAGCAGACGACCGTGCAGCACGACGGCAGCAGCACGTCTGCCACGCTGCAGGCGAGCACCGTGCAGGTCAATGCCGATGGCAGCCAGTTGGCCGAGTGGCGCGATTTCAGCGGCGGCACGGCGGGCGCGCTCGTCGACACGCTGGCGCTGGACGCGAGCGGCAACGTGCTGCAGCGGCAGGTGCCTGGCGCGGCGGCCTGCACCTACGACCCGGCCCTGCAACTGCTGCAGTTCCCGCTGTACTACCAGAAGGCGTGGACGACCCAATGGCAGCTGAGCTGCACCGACGGCCGCCACGAAACCGCCGATGCAGCGGTGGCCGTGGACGACGTTGCGCCCGTCACGGTGCCGCAAGGCACGCACGACGCGCTGCGCGTGCATGCACAAGTGGCGATCACGAACGCCAGCGACACGAACTTGCTGCTCAGGAGCTACTCGCAGGACATCGCCTGCTGGTGGTCCGTGTCGATGCGCCGCTTCGTGCAGTGCACGGTGCACAACAGCTATGTCGGGGGCGTGCCGGGCAGCTATGCGGACACCGTGACGCAATCGCTGCTGTCAGCCCAATAAGCCACTCGGCGCCGTGACGTTCGGCACGCGGGTCAGGGCGTGCCCTCTTCGGCACGCGCGGGCCAGCCGTTAAGCTGCGAACACTCCGTTACAGGCGGCCGCAGTAGTCGTCGCGCCCATGCTCGTTTCCCCTCCGCCCGGCGGCACCCCTGCGTCCGCGCCCGACGAGCGCAGCATCGCCTCGCAGGTCGCGCGCGACCGGGTGAAGATGCTGTACGAGCTGACCCCCCCACCCTTGATCGCCGGCGCGCTGTTCGCCGTGCTGGTGGCGGCAATGATGGATGCCACGGCTCCATCGGCCCTCACCGTCACCTGGCTGGCGCTGAAGCTGGTGATTGCCGCGCTGCGCGCCGGCGCCACCGGCATCTTCCGCTTCACCGCGGGCAGCAGCCGCCCCCTGGAGACGCGGCGCTGGCTGCTGTTCTACGGAATGCTGATGACGGTGGACGCGGTCAGCTGGGGCGGCATGACCGTGATCTTCCTGCCCTACTCGCACGGCATCCAGAGCACCGTGCTGCTGGCCGGGGCGGTAGGGGTGGCATCGGTGGCGGTGTTCACCACTTTCAGCCGCTTCGAGGCCAGCGTGGTCTACCTGGTCTCGGTGCTCACACCGATCGTCGTGGATCAACTGTCCGTCGGCGGACGCGACAACTACCTCACCGCCGGTGCACTCACCGTCTACTTCGGTGTGCTGGCGTTCGAGGCCTGGCGCGGCCAGCAGCGGCAGATCGAGATGCTGCAGCTGCGCTACGTGAACGCGTCGATCGCCGAGCAGCGCCAGCAGGCGCTGGTGCTGGCGGAACACTCGAGCGCCGCCAAGAGCCGCTTCCTGGCCGCCGTGAGCCACGAGATGCGCACGCCGCTGAACGGCATCCTCGGCATGGCGCAGCTGCTGCGCACGCACGTCACGGATGCGCAGCAGGCGCACCAGCTGGAGGTGATGCGCCGCTCCGCCTGGCATCTGCAGAACGTGATCGCCGACCTGCTGGACCTGTCACGCATCGAGTTCGGCCGGCTCGAGATCACGCACGAGCCCTTCGTGCTGGCCGAGGCGGTGCACGAGGTGACCGACCTGCTCGGCGCCGTGGCAGCCGACAAGGGCCTGGCCTTCCACCTGCGCTTTGCGCAGCCGCTGCCCGAGCGCGTGGTCGGCGACGCGTCGCGCGTCAAGCAGGTGCTGCACAACCTGCTGGGCAACGCCATCAAGTTCACACGCCACGGCAGCGTGTCGCTGGAGGTCGGGGCGAGCGGCCACATGGTGCACTTCACGGTGTCCGACACCGGCCAGGGCGTGGCAGCCGAGGAGGCCGACCGCATCTTCGACGCGTTTGCGCAGGCCGGCGAGACGCCGGCTCGACGCAGCGGCACCGGGCTCGGGCTCACCATCTCGCGCCAGCTCGCGCGCGCCATGGGCGGCGAGGTGCGCTATGAACGCGCGGTCGGCGGCGGCGCGGTGTTCCACTTCACGCTGGCAGCGCCCCACGTGCCGGCCCCGCCGCCCACCATCCGCGGCAGCAGCTGGACCGCTCGCGACTTCCGCTTCCGAGGCGAGGTTCTGGTGGTGGACGACAGCCCGGTGAACGCGATGGTGGCCTGCGGCATGCTGGAACACTTCGGCATCGACGTGCACACCGCGGAGGATGGCCAGGAGGCGCTGCAACTGCTGCGCACGCGCCACTTCCACACCGTGCTGATGGACTGCCAGATGCCCGGCATGGACGGGTTCGAGGCCACGGTGCTGTGGCGCACCGAGGAGGAGGCGCGCGGCCTGCGCAGGGTGCCGATCATCGCGGTGACCGCCAATGCGGTGCCCGGCGACCGCGAGCGCTGCCTGGCGGCCGGCATGGACGACTATCTCGCGAAACCCTTCGACCTCAACGAGCTCGGCGGGCTGCTGCAGCGCTACCTCAAGGAATAATCGCGCCCATGCGAGTGTTCCGCGGTTTCCATCATCCGGGCATCGCGCGCGCCTGCGCGCTGACCATCGGCAACTTCGATGGCGTGCACCGCGGCCACCAGGCCATGCTGGCGCTGCTGATCAACGAAGCCCGGCATCGCGGCCTGCCCCCTTGCGTGCTCACATTCGAGCCGCACCCACGCGACTTCTTCGCCGCCAAGGCCGGCAAGCCCGAACTGGCGCCGGCACGCATCGCGCCCTTGCGCGACAAGCTCGGCGAGCTCGAACGCTGCGGCATCGAGCAAGCCGTGGTGCTGCGCTTCGACGAACGCCTGGCCTCGCTGCCGGCCGAGGCCTTCATCGAGCGCGTGCTCGTGCAAGGCCTGGGCGCGCGCTACGTGCTGGTGGGCGACGACTTCCGCTTCGGCGCGCGGCGCGCTGGCGACTACACGATGCTCGACGCCGCGGGCGCGGCGGCCGGCTTCGATGTGGCACGGATGATGAGCTACGAGGTTCACGGGCTGCGTGTGTCGAGCTCCGCGGTGCGCGAGGCCCTGGGCGCCGGCGACATGGAGCGCGTGGCGGGCCTGCTGGGGCGGCCGTACAGCATCAGCGGCCACGTGCAGCACGGCGCAAAGCTCGGGCGCGAACTCGGCTTTCGCACGCTGAACCTGCGCTTTCCTAATCCCAAGCCAGCCGCACACGGCATCTTCGTGGTGCGCGTGCACGGCCTGACGGCCGCACCGCTGCCTGGCGTGGCGAGCCTGGGCGTGCGACCCACCGTGGACGACAGCGGCCGCGTGCTGCTCGAAACCCACTGCCTCGAGTGGCCGCCCGCGCTCGGCAGCGAAGGCGGCTACGGCCGCGTGGTACGCGTGGAGCTGCTGCACAAGCTGCACGACGAGAAGCGCTACGACTCGCTGGCTGCTTTGCGCGCGGCCATCGCCACCGACGAGGCCCACGCACGTGCGTGGTTCGCCGCCAACCAGTGATCAGAAGCGGCGCGCGATGCCGCCGTTCAGTTCCCAGTGGGTCGGCCTTGCGGTCAGCGGGCTCCCCGCCGCCGGGCCCACCAGCCGGCCCATCGACCCGCCCCAGAACGACACCCATTGCGGGTTGATTTCCATGCGCCAGCCGGTGGACACGCTCAGGTCGCGCCAGCCGGTGTGCGGCTCGTACACACGGTAGCCCGTGCGCTGGGCTTCGTCCGGCGTGACGCCGTAGTAGCGCCGCATGTACTCCCCGCTGGCGGCCGCCAGGTTGAAGCCCACGCTCCAGATCAGCCGCTCGCCGGCGGGGAAGTCACGCCCCAGGCTCAGGTCCACCGTCTGACCGCCGCCACGGCCCAGCAGGTCGGCAGTGAGCGCGAGCGTGGGACGCCAGCCCTCCAGCGGCTGGTCGTGCCGGGGTGTCCAGGTGGAGCTGAGGCGGCCACGCACCGTGGCGCGGATGCTGTCCAGGCCCCGCAGCGCGCCGCTGTCGGTGGTGCTGCGGCCCCGGTCCAGGCGCAGCCCGAAATGCGTGCGCACGTTCTCGGTCAAGCGCAGGTCCGCGCCGACGCCCGGCACCACGTCGTCGCGGCGCCGCGTGACGAAGGCACCGGTGTTGCTGATGCTCAGGCGCCCGTAGCGCAGAAAGAACCCGGGCGTCACCGAGAACTTCTGCGAAGCGCCGCCCGTGTATTCCGGCGTGACACGAGCCACCGGGCCCAGCGCGCCTTCCCACTTGGGCTGGACGACCCCAGGCGCCGGTTCAGCCCGCACGACGCAGGCCACGGCACATGCCATCAGGCCGATACCAGCAGTGCGCAGTGCCTTTCCACGGTCTCGCCCCATTGATGCCCCAAGTACAATTAGCTCCATGCAACGCGCCATGCAGCAGGCCTTCTCGGGCCCGTCGCCTTCGGTTCTCACGCCGCACACCCACACGCGGCGCGAGACGACGCGCAGCCGAATTTGATTCTCGCAGTGCAGCGGCCGCCCCGGCCGCACGCCTTGCACGCCGCTTGTCGGCGCTCAAGCTTCGTTCGCACTGCAGCCCGGCACCAGGGGCTGCTTCCTCTCCCCTTCGCGAGCATTCCATCGTGAACGACAAGACCGCCTCCACCTCGCCCGACTACCGCGCCACGCTCAACCTGCCCGACACGCCCTTCCCGATGCGCGGCGACCTCGCCAAGCGCGAACCCGGCTGGGTCCAGGAGTGGGAGGACAAGGGCATCTACAAAAAGCTGCGCGACGCGCGCTGCGGCCGGCCCAAGTTCGTGCTGCACGACGGGCCGCCCTATGCCAACGGCCAGATCCACATGGGCCACGCGGTCAACAAGATCCTGAAGGACATGATCACCAAGGCGCGCCAGCTCGAAGGCTTTGACGCGCTGTACGTGCCGGGCTGGGACTGCCACGGCCTGCCGATCGAAAACGCCATCGAGAAGAAACACGGCCGCAACCTGAGCCGCGACGACATGCAGGCCAAGAGCCGCGCGTTTGCCACCGAGCAGATCGCGCAGCAGATGGTGGACTTCAAGCGCCTGGGCGTGCTCGGCGAATGGGACAACCCCTACAAGACCATGAACTACGCCAGCGAGGCCGGCGAGTTGCGCGCCCTCAAGAAGGTCATGGAGCGCGGCTTCGTGTACCGCGGCCTCAAGCCCGTGTACTGGTGCTTCGACTGCGGCTCCTCGCTGGCCGAGTTCGAGATCGAGTACGCCGACAAGAAGAGCCAGACGCTGGACGTGGCTTTCCTGTGCGCCGAGAACGACCGCCTCGCCGCCGCCTTCGGCCTGCCGGCGCTGGCCGGCGATGCCTTCGCGGTGATCTGGACCACCACCGCCTGGACCATCCCCGCCAACCAGGCGCTGAACCTGAACCCCGAGATCACCTACGCGCTGGTGGACGCGGGCGAACGCATCCTGCTCGTCGCCGAGCCGCTGGTGGCCTCGTGCCTGGAGCGCTACGGCCTCACCGGCAGCGTGCTGGCCACCACCCTGGGCAAGAACCTGGGCGG
>CAMLIZ010000016.1 GCA_946480245.1 uncultured Pseudomonadota bacterium | reverse complement strand
ACCACCGGGATGTTGTTCTCGGCCTGGCAGGCGATGGTGCAGGCGTTGCAGCCGATGCAGGCGTCGAGGTCGATCACCATCGCCCAGGCGTGCTCGGGGTACTTGTATTCCGGGTACAGGCTGGGGCGGCGCTGGTCGTCGCCTTCGATGTGCTCGCCGGGCGCGACCGTGCGCGCCAGTTCGCGGCCGTCCTGGCCGATCTCGTGCTGCGTCACCGCGAAGTCGTGGCGCGCACCGGTGCGACGCAAGGTGACCGGCGTGGCGCCGCCGCTCGCCGGCTGCAGCGCGTAGGCGTCGAAGCCCACGCCGGTGCCAGCACGCCCCGCTGCCCGGCGGCCATAGCCCAGCGGCAGGCTCGCCACGCCTTCGGGCTGGCGCTCGGCCACCCACACGGGCGCTTGCACGCTGCGGCCATTGGCCTGCGCCTGCACCACGTCGCCGGTCGCCAGGCCCAGGGTGGCTGCATCGCGCGGCGCGATGTGGACGGCGTTGTCCCACGTGAGCTTGGTGAACGGGCGCGGCAGCTCCTGCAGCCAGCCGTTGTTGGCATAGCGGCCGTCGTGCACCGAGGGGTCGGCCACGAACAGCGCCAGCAGCGCGGGCTCCGCGGCTGACGGCGCACGCGGCGGCGGCAGCGTTGCGGCCTGCACGCTCACCGGCGCAAAGGCCGAGCCTTGCACCACGCCGCGGCGCAGGCTGTCGCGCCAGAAGGCCTCGAAGTCGGCGCCGCCGCGCGGCTGCCACTGCCGACGCACCAGCGCGTGGCCGCTGTGCTCGCTGTCGCCGCCCAGCAGTGCCAGCAACTCGGCCGTGGAGCGCGTGTCGTACAGCGGTGCGATGGCGGGTTGCAGGAGGGTGGCGCTGCCGTCGTGCGCCAGCGCGTCGCCCCAGCGCTCGATGTCGTGCGACAGCGGCAGGTGCCACTCGCTGGTGTGCGCCGTCTCGTCCACGTACAAGCCGGCGTGGATCGTGTTGCCCGCACGCGCCTGCGCGGCCTGCCAGCCGAGCGCGGCCGGCGTGTCGTAGGCCGGGTTCACGCCGATCATCACCAGCGTGTCCACCTCGCCGGCGTTCAGCGCCTGCACCAGCTCGCCGATGCTGCCCGCCTCGGGCGCGGCATCCGGCGGCTCGATCCATTCCAGCGTGCGGCCCACGGCACCCAGGCGCTGGTTCAGCGCATGCACCAGTGCGTGCGCCTGCGGTGACAGTGCCGGCCCCGCCAGCACCAGTGCGTCGGGGCCGGCGGCGCGCAGGGCCTGCACCAGCTGAGCCTCGAAATCGGCGTGTGCTGCAGGCGCTGCAGGCGAGTCCAATCCGTCGATCCAGCCCGCAGCCACGCGCCACAGCAGCGCCTCGATCTGCGCCGGCGTGAGCCCCAGGCGTTCGTCGGCGCGCGCACCGAACAGGCCGGGCGCGGCCTCCAGCGCAAACAACTGCGGCAACGTGTTGTCGACGCGTGCCGCCGCGCGGCGCTGCGACCAAGCCATCGCGTGGCGTACCGCGCCCGGCCCTTCGCTGAACGGGTCGGCCGCCAGTGCCACCACGCAGCGCGCGCGCTCCAGGTGCAGCAGCGGTTGCAGCTCGCGGCCAAAGGCCAGGCGCGCACCGGCAGCGGCGGCTTCGTCGCGCAAGGGTGCGTGCACATGCCAGCGTGCGCGCGGGTAGCGCTGCAGCAGTTGCGCGATCAGCGTGCGCTCGGTGGGCGAGGTGATGGGGCCCGTGAGCAGGCGCAGCCGTGCGCCGCCCTCGTGGCTGATGCGCGGTGCGCGCGCGCGCCAGCTGCTGTCGAATGCCGCCCAGCTCGACACCGCGCTCTGCGGCGCCTGGCCCGGCAACGCATGCCCGAGCCGCTGGCGCACGGCGCTCGAGCGGTCCGGGTCCCACAGCTGCAGCACCGAGGCCTGGTCGAACACGTCCGTAGCGCCCAGGCTCGACGGATGCGAGGGGTTGCCCTCGATCTTGATCGGTCGGCCCTCGCGCGTGCCGATCAGCACGCCATGGGCGTAGCCATCGCGCACGTGCGCGCTGGCGTAGTACAGCGGCGTGCCGGCCACTTGCGCCTCCGGCATCTGCACATAGGGCAGGATGCGCTCGTTCGGCGGCGCGCTGCAGGCGCCGTTGGCCAGCGCCATCGATGCGGCCATCAAGCCCAACGCCTGGCGGCGGTTCACGCCGGGAGGCTGCTGGTGCAGATGGATGGGCGCCTCGCCGATGTGCGAAGCAGGCAATGCAGGGGAGCGTTCCACGCGGTAACAGCCGGCAAGCGCCATGCCGCGCCCGCGGCACGGCAGCTGCTGTGATGCGCAAGTGTCGGGCGCGTGTCGTTCGGCCGCGTTAGGGCTGGTGCAGCTCAGTTTGCGGCGTGGCGTTGCGGATCCCGTCGCGCGACAGCGCCATCTCGATGCAGTGGCCGCTCCAGTCGATGCGCGTGGCGCTTTCCGGCGCCACCACCACCTGGCCGCCGGGCCACCAGGGATGTGTGTCCACCACCAGGTGGCGCACGCCCCAGGTGGCGGGGTCGATCAGTAGATCCTGCACGCGGCCGGCGTCGCCGTCGCGCGCTTTCACCGTATAGCCCTTCAGCTCCTTGAAGCTGCGCACGTGCGACTGGCGCGCCGCCTCGAGCTCCAGATCCCGGGCTTCGGCCAGGCCCGCCTCCGGGCCATCGGCCTCGATGGGTGCCAGCGGCGGCACACCGGGGTACACCGCGCCGCCCCACAACAGAGGGCCGCTCCAGTAAAGCGGATAGCCGTAGTACGACGCGTGCGCCGCCTCGTAGTGGCGTGATACCGGCTTGTCGCTGTCGGCCGACGGCGCGTTGCGCACCTGCTCGCGCGTGAGGTTCACGTGCAGGCGCCCGTCGCCGTCGGTGTCTCGCCTGAGCGAAGCCGGCGACAGCAGCACCGGCCGCGCGTCGAACCAGCCACCGGCATTGACGACGAGGTAGCGCACGCCCCAGCGCTCGTCGTCCACGTACACGTCGTCCACCGTGCCGATGCTGCCATCGGTGGCTTCCAGGTGGCGGCCCCGCAATTCGCTTGCCTTCACGAACATCACTGTCTCCTGAGGGAAGGCAGGCCAGCCTGCCGTTACCCGGCAAGGGCAATCGGCGCGCCTTGGCGTGGGCTCAACGGTGGCAGGTGGAGCAGTCGGTGCGCCGGCGCTCGTCGTGCAGGTGCACCAGCTGCGCCAGTCGCTGCCCTTCGCGCGCCGAGATCGGCGTCGGCGGCGGCATCGCGGTGACCTCCGAGCGCGGATGCAGGTGCTGCTGCGGGCTGCGATGGCAGGCCAGGCACCACTGCATGACCAGCGGCGCCACACGCCAGGTGATCGGCATCTGGTCCACGCGTCCATGGCACTCGATGCACGCCACGCCCTTGTTCACGTGTACCGCATGGTTGAAGAACACGAAGTCGGGCAGCTGGTGCACGCGTCGCCATTCGATCGGCCTGCCGGTGGCCGCGCTCTCGCGCAGCGGCGCCAGGATCTTCTGGTCGGTGTACAGCTGTGAGTGGCAGCTCATGCAGATGCCGGTGGAGGGCAGGCCCGCGTACGCCGCCTTCTCCACCGTGGTGTGGCAGTAGCGGCAGTCGATGCCGTCGTCGCCCACGTGGTGCTTGTGGCTGAACGCGATCGGCTGCAGCACCGGCTCGCCCAGCGGCTCGTACGAGCGATTGCGCCACATCGCGAGCGCCAGCGCAGCCAGCGCGAGCAAGCCCAGCGCCAGCAACGCCAGCTTCACGCCGAACTCGCCACCGCGACGAAACGGCGGCGTCATGCGGAGAAGGGCGCAACGCGTGCGCCGAGGGGTGGAGCGGCCTGCATCATGGTGGCCTGCCCGGTGCAGCAAGCGGCATGCTCGGTCGTGCATCGGGGCGTCTTGCCGACGGCGCTCGCGGGTCTATGCTTGCCCGCCATGAAGCGGGTGTTGATCGTCTATCACTCCATGACCGGCGGCACGCAGCAGATGGCCGAAGCGGCGCGTGATGGCGCGGCCGGCGAGGGCGGCGTCGAGGTGCAGCTGCTGCGCGCGCACGAGGCCGATGCCGATGCGCTGCTCGCGGCACAGGGCTACGTGTTCGCCGCGCCGGAGAACCTGGCGGCCATCGCCGGGCTGATGAAGGACTTCTTCGACCGCAGCTACTACCCCGCGCTGGGCCGCATCGAGGGCCGGCCCTATGCCAGCCTGGTGTGCGCGGGCAGCGACGGGCAGAACGCGGCGCACCAGATGCAGCGCATCGCCACCGGCTGGCGCCTGCGCGCGGTGGCGCCGCCCCTGGTCGTGTGCACGCACGCGCAAACGCCGCAGCAGATCCAGGCGCCAAAGCACATCGATCCGGATGACCTGCAGCGCTGCCGCGAACTGGGCGCTGCGCTCGCCGCCGGGCTGGCGCTCGGCGTGTTCTAGAGCTCGGCCAGCGGAATGTGCGCGGCGTCGTCGTCGGCGCCCAGCACGTCCATCAGCAGCGCCAGATCCTTCTGCAGACGCCGCAGCGTGGCTTCGTCGAGCGAGCGCAGCGCGCCGGGCAGCACGCCCTGGAACGGCCCCGGCGACGTGGCCAGCGCCCTGGCGCCGGGCGGCAGCAGGCGCAGCTGCACCGCGCGCCGGTCAGGGCCTTCCCTGGCGGTGGCGACCATGCCGCGCTCGATCAAGGTCTTGACCAGGTTGCTGGCGGTGGACTGGTGAATGTCCATGGCGCGGGCCAGCTCGCTGACCCCGATGCCAGGCTGCTCCTGCAACACGCTCAGCGCCCACACTTGTGCGCCGCCCAGCCCCACCGTCTTCTCGACGCGCTGGAAGTGCGTCTTGACGGCGTTGAACACCTGCCGGAACTGCCGCAGCACCTGGGCCTCGAGCAGCGCGCGCGCGTCGGTGGCGGCATGTGCCGCCACCTTCTTCACCCCTGCGGACTTCGATCGACCTGTGGCCATGAGTCGATGACAAAAAAAGGCACCGCGAACGGTGCCTTTGAAGCTGGTCGAAGCCAGCGCTCCTGCAACAGGCAGCCCTTGCGGGCTGCAACCGCTTGCTCTGCTACTTGGCGCCGGCGTAGACGATGTCGGCGCGGCGGTTCTGCGCCCACGCGGATTCGTCATGGCCCGCCGCCTTGGGTTTCTCTTCGCCGAAGCTCACCGCCTCGACCTGGCCGTCCTTCACGCCGTACACCTGCAGCGCGGACTTCACGGCTTGCGCGCGGCGCTGGCCGAGCGCGAGGTTGTATTCGCTGCTGCCGCGCTCGTCGGTGTTGCCTTCGACGCGCACGTGCAGCTCGGGGTTGTGCGACAGGTACTGGCCTTGCAGCTCGACCGTGGGGCGATCCTGCTGGCGGATCGTGGCGTCGTCGAACTCGAAGAACACGCTGCGGTTGCGATACACCGGGCTGTTCGGATCGAGGTAGGCCGGCACCGCGGCAGCTTGCGTCACCGGTGCTTGCTGTGCAGCCGGCGCGGGAGCGGTGGCGGGCGCAGGGGCCGGTGCAGGTGCGGGGGGCGGGGCCACCGGCGTGCTCGAACACGCGGCCAGCATTACCGGCACGGCCGCCATCAGGCTGCGAAGAAGGGTCAGTTTGCGCATGGAACGTGAGGCGGGCAGCACGCCCGCAGGGTGGAGTAATCCGCAAAGCGTACCATATACATTTGCACAAACATTGGAATTTCCCCGTCCCGATGCACATTCCCCGCGGTACCCATCACGAACCGCAGCCCGACGTGATGGCCGCAATCCGCAACGACATCGCGGACTGGCAGCAATGGCTCTCACGCATCGTGGTGCTCTTGTTCGCCGTGCTGGCCGGGCTTTCCGTCGTCGTCTTCACATGGCTCAGCGACCAGGCGCTGGCCGGCTTTGCCTGGGTGCGCTCGGTGCATCCGCTGCTGCCGTTCCTGTGGGTGCCTCTGTGCACCACAGGGCTCGCCTGGTGCACGCTGCGCTTTGCGCCAGGCGCCTCCGGCTCGGGCATTCCGCAGGTGATGGCCTCGCTCGATCCTTCCGTGAGCGAGGAGCAGCGGCCCCTGTTCGTGTCGCTGCGCCTGAGCGCGGCCAAGATGGCGCTCACCGCGGGTGGCCTGCTGGGCGGCCTGGCGATCGGCCGCGAAGGCCCGTCGGTGCAGATCGCCGCCGGCGTGATGCACCACGCGCGGCGCTGGCTGCCCAAGCGCCACTCGGTGTCGGTGCACGGCTTGCTGGTGGCCGGCGGTGCCGCCGGCATCGCGGCCGCGTTCAATGCGCCGCTGGCCGGCGTGATGTTCGCCATCGAGGAGCTGAGCCGCAAGATCGAGCAGCGCAGCAGCGGCCTGATCATCTCGGCCATCGTGCTGTCGGGCCTGATCGCGGTGTCGGTGTTCGGCAATACCACCTACTTCGGCGTGATCCGCGTCACTTCGCTCACGCACCACATCCTGCTGCCGGCGCTGCTGGTGGTGCTGCTCACCGGCACGCTGGGCGGCGTGTTCGCGCGCCTGCTCTACACCTCGCTGGTCGGCGGTACCGACCGCTTCAGTCGCTGGCGCAAGGCGTATCCGCTGCGCTTTGCCGCAGGCTGCGGCGTGGCGATCGCGCTGATCGGCTGGGCCAGCGGCGGTGCCAGCTTCGGCAGCGGCTACGACTATTCGCGCAGGCTGCTCGAAGGCCGCTCCGACGTGCCCGTGCTGTACGTGACCTTCCGCTTCGTGGCCACCTGGCTGGCCAGCTGGTCGGGCGTGCCCGGCGGCATCTTCGCGCCGGCCCTGGCCATCGGGGCCGGGCTGGGCAACGACGTGGCCCATTTGTCGAACTGGGGTGCCAATTTGCCCGCGTTGATCGCGCTGGGCATGGTGGGCTTCCTCGCCGCGGTGACGCAGGCGCCGATCACGGCCTTCATCATCGTGATGGAGATGGTGGACGGCCACGCGATGGTGCTCACGCTGATGGCCGCGGCCCTCGGGGCGAGCGCGATCTCGCGCTGGATCAGCCGCCCGCTGTATCCCGCGCTGGCCCAGGCGCAACTGCTGCGGCTGCCGCGCAAGCCGGCCGATGCTCCGCCCCCGGCAGTGCCCGAGGCACCGAACGACGCGACAAACGACGCGCCGGCGCACTGAGCGCCTATTTGCTGCGCGGCCGGTTCTTCTCCCAGATCGCGAGCAGGATCAGGCCGTAGGCCACCAGGCGCACGATGTAGTGCAGCGGCGCGGCCTCGCTCCACGAGTGGGTAAGCGCCATTGCCACCCGATTGGCGGCCTCGATCCAGAACGACAGCGCGAAGAACAGGAAGAAGCGGTCGCGCGTGCTGCGCCAATAGCGCAGGAAGAACAGCCCCGCCACGAACGAGCCCATGGCGATGGCGCCGAGCAGCAACTCGTTCACGTTGGCGCCCCTCATTCGTCGCCCTCCAGCGCCAGCCCGCCCACCAGCAGCAGCACCGAAATCAGGGCGAGCACGAAGCGCCACAGCGACAGATCGACGTGCGTGAAGACCACCTGGTCGAGTACCAGCATCAGGTTGTTGGCGGTGAGGCCGGCGAAGCACAGGCCGCTCCACAGCAGCAGGCGGTAGCGCGTGCGCAGGTAGCTGCGCAGCAGCAGCACGGCACAGGCCAACGCGGTGAGTGCGCAAAGCGCGTAGATCGCCTTGTCCACCTCAGCTTTCCTTTCGCAGCTTGAACGCGTCCGCGAAGCGGTGCGCGTGCTTCTGGGTGACGCTGTGAATCAGGTTGGTGATCGCGATCAGGTTGCTGGCATAGGCAGCGGCAAGCTGATCGAGCGCATCGGCCAGCGCGGGCGTGCGCGGCGCGTAGCGGAAGCTACCACCTTCTTCCTCCACCAGCCCGGCGTCCAGCAGCGCGCTCAGCAGCTCGGCGGCCGCACGCTCCTGCACGTACAGCGCCTGCGCCACCTGCTGGGCGGTCTTGGCGCTTGCGCGGTCGCGGTGGAAGAGCAGCGCCGCTTCCAGGTAAGGGATGGAAGGAACGCTGGTGAGGACGAAACGTCGTACGTCGTCGGGAATCGGATTCATGCGGACGGGGCCGTAGGGCCAAGCGGGCCCCCAGGCAGGTTTCGTACCACTGTCGTTTCAGGGCGTCACAGGCGGGGGGACACGCCGGCCGCACCCGGCTTACCCTGAAATCCTGACCTGTCGCAGGTAAAGCCTACTGGGCCTGCTCGCTGCCGTGCGCCACCAGCAGCTTGCGCAGCGCCGCCAGCCGCGCCTTCAGCCGGCGCTCGTTCACGGGCCCGACGCGCAGCAGGATCTTCTGGCCCGACGAGAGCGACTCGTACTCCGGCTTGACGAACTGATAGAGCACCCAGGGCCGGGTCGGTTGCACCGGGCCGCTGAAGGTGGGCAGCTTCACTTCGAGCGGGCCGGTGGGCTCGGGGGTGGCCAACAGGTGATCGATCACCTGTACCGCCCGGTCGTTGAAAGCCTTGCCCGGGAAGCCCAGTTCCTCGTAGGCCGACTGCAGCAACGGATACAGGCGGCGGTAGAACGCGGCAAGCTTCTGCAGGTTCACGTTCTCCGCCATCAGCACGAGCGGGGTGTAGCGCTGCGCGTTGTCCGGATCGATCACCGTCACGCCGCGCTCCTCGCGCACGAGGAACCGGTCCTGCACCGGTTTGACCGGCCACAGGCGCGAGGCGGACTGCGTGCGCGCCAGGTTGTCCACGGTGGCCGCCACGCGACGCGGGAAGTCGTCGAGCTGCAGCAGGCCCAGCACGGCCTTGCGACCGAAGAGCTCGATCAGCGCGGGCTGCAGATCCTGCGGCGTCAGCGGCCCCTGGGCCGCGGCTTCCTGCGCGACAGCCTCGATCGGGTAGTGCGTGGGCTCGGAGGCCGCTGGCGGCGCGGGCTGCGGTGCCACGGCCACGGGGGCGGGCGCCGGTGCCGGCACGGGCGCGAGCGCGACAGGTTGCGATCGATGCTGCCAGGCGAACCAGGCAGCGCCGGCCAGCACCAGCACCAGCAGCACGGCCAATGCAGTTCTTGTGGAGCGACTCATGTTGCGACGATGGGCGCGAAATTACATTCGCACAAATGTACACCCGTCGCCGCGCCGCATCGAGCCCAGGCGCCGCTCAGGCCAGCGTCTTGGTCAGCGAGAGCGTGTCCGAAGGCGCATCCTCCGCCACCACGGTGAAGCCATTGGCACGCGCCAGCGCCAGCATCGATGTGTTCTCGCGCAGCACCAGCGCGACCACGCGCTGCGTGCCCTGTGCGCGCAGGAACTGGTCCAGCACGTCCATCAGCAGCCGGCCCAGGCCCTGGCCCTTCAGGTCGGAGCGCACGATGATCGCGAACTCCGCGTCCACGTTGTCCGGGTCGCGCACCGCGCGCACCACGCCCAGCGTTTCCGGCTCGCCTTGCGCATTGGTGCCGACCGCGATGAACGCCATCTCGCGCTCGTAGTCGATCTGCGTCAGTCGCGCCAGCTCGCTGCGCGGCAGGTCGCGCCGGGTCTGGAAGATGCGCAAGCGAATGTCCTCCGGCGACAGGCGTTCGAGGAACTGCCGGTGCTGCGCCTCGTCCTCGGGCCGGATCGGCCGCACGGTGATTTGCCGGCCCTGCCACGTGAAGCTGCGCACCCACTGCGTCGGGTACGGCAGGATCGCAAAGCGCTCCGCGCCGGCTACCGGCTGCGCCGCCACGCGGATGCGCGCATCGAGCGCGAGAGCGCCCTGTTCGTCGACCCACAGCGGGTTGATGTCCAGCTCGGCCAGCAGCGGCAGGTCGGCCAGCATCTGCGATACCGCGATCAGCGCGTCGTACAGCGCGTCCACGTGCGCCGGTGGGTGGTCCCGGTAGCCGGCCAGCAGCTTGGCCACGCGCGTGCGCGACACCAGCTCGCGCGCCAGCGAGCGGTTCAGCGGCGGCAGCGCGACGGCGCGGTCGGCCATCACCTCCACCGCGGTGCCGCCCTGGCCGAACAGCACCACCGGCCCGAAGGTCGGGTCGATGCTCGCCCCCACGATCAGCTCCTGCGCCTGCGGGCGCCGCGCCATCGTCTGCACGGTGAAGCCTTGCACGCGTGCGTCGGGGCGATGCAGGTGCACGGCCTGCAGCATCTCGTCCACCGCGCGCCGCAGCGCGGCGTCGTCGGCCAGGTCGAGCCGCACGCCGCCCACGTCGGTCTTGTGCGTGATATCGGGCGACAGGATCTTCAGCACGACCGGGTAGCCGAGTGCCTGGGCGGCGCTGCACGCGGCGTCGGCGCTGGGTGCCACCACCCGCGTGGGCACCACCGCGATGCCGTAGGCCGCGAGCACCTGCTTGGCCTCGGCCTCGCTCAGCCAGGGCCGGCCCTCGGCCTGCGCGGCGGCGAACGCGGCGCGTGCCGCCGCAAGGTCCGGCGCGGGGTTCTCGCTGGCGCTGGGCGCCTCGATCAGCGCCTCCTGGTTGCAGCGGTAGGTGCGCAGCATGCCGAAGGCCTCCACCGCCGCCTCGGGCGTGGGGTAGTCGGGCACGCCGGCCTGCTCGAAGCGCTGGCGCGCCGCGGCCACCGCGTCGTCGCCGAGCCAGCAGCTCATCACGCGCGGCGGATTGCCGCGCACCAGCGGCAGGCAGGCGCGGGCGATGTCGTCGCTGCGCACGATGGCGGTGGGCGCATGCAGGAACAGCACCGCGCCGGCCGACGCGTCGGCCAGCAGCGCCTGCAAGGTGGCCGTGTAGCGCTCCACCGGCGCGTCGCCGATGATGTCCACCGGGTTGGCGTGCGACCAGTTGGCCGGCAGCGCTGCGTCCAGCGTCTGCAGCAACTCGGGGGATGGTTCGGCCAGCGGAATGCCGGCCAGCGCGGCGGCGTCGGCCGCCATCACGCCGGCGCCGCCGCCGTTGGTCATGATGGTGAGCGCGTCGCTCGTGTTGCCGCGAAAGCGCGCCAGCGTCTCGGCGGCAATGAACAGCTGCTGCAGCGTGTCCACGCGCAGCATGCCGGCGCGCCGTATGGCCGCGTCGTACACGATGTCCGAGCCCGCCATCGCGCCGGTGTGCGACGCCGCGGCCTTCACGCCGTTGCCCGCACGCCCGGCCTTGACCACGATCACCGGCTTGTTGCGCGCGGCCGCGCGCGCGGCCGACATGAACTTGCGCGGCGCCTCGACCGACTCGATGTACAGCAGGATGGCCCGCGTGTGCGCGTCGCTGGCCAGGTGGTCCAGCAGGTCGCCGAAATCCACGTCGGCATGGTCGCCCAGCGACACCAGGTGCGAGAAGCCGATGCGCCGGCTCTTGGCCCAGTCGAGCACCGCGGTGACGAGCGCGCCGCTTTGCGACACGAATGCCACGTCGCCGGGCAGCGCATCGGTGTGCGCGAAGCTCGCATTCAGCCCCAGGCCGGGCGTCTGCAGACCGATGCAGTTGGGCCCGAGGATGCGCAGCAGGTGCGGGCGTGCGGCGGCCAGCATGGCCTGCTTGTCGGCGCTGGCAAAGCCGGCGGTGACCACGATGGCCGCCTTGGTGCCGCGCTCGCCGAGCTCGGTGATCAACCCTGGCACGGTGGCCGGCGGGGTGCAGATCACTGCCAGGTCGGGCGCCGCGGGCAGGTCGGCCACGCGGGCGTGCAGCGGCACGCCGTCCAGCGCGGCGTGCTTCGGGTTCACGCCGTACACCGGGCCCGAGAAGCCGCCCGCACGCAGGTTGCGCCACACGGTGGCCCCCACGCTGCCGGGCCGGTCGGTGGCGCCGATCAAGGCCACCGAGGTGGGTGAGAGCAGGCGATCGAGAAAGCGGATGGTCAAGAAGGGCTCCGTCGGTTCAGGGGCGCGTGCTGCGCCAGGTGCGCCACAGCGTCAGCGCGGTGCGCAGCATGGCGATGCCGCTGCGGCGGCGCAAGGCCTCGGCCTGTGCGGCCAGTTGTGCGCGCTGGGCGGCGCATGCCTGCACCAGTTGCTCGCGCTGCGCGGCCAGTGCGCTCTGCTGCCGTTGCAGGTTCATCGTGCCACCCCTGTGCGCAACGCCGCGCTGTCGCGGCGCAGTTCGCCGCAGGTGGCGTGCAGCAGCGGTGGCTTGCGCGCTGCCGAGCGCTGCCAGCGCCACACGGCAAGGGCCGCGCCCGCCAGCGCGGTGAGCGCCAGCGCGCCCAGCACCAGCGCCTGCTGCTGCGGCGGCGTGACCAGCACCAGCCAGGCGCACGCCAGCACGATGGCCACGCCGAGCAGGAACAGCGCCACCGTGCAGGCGATCCACTGGCGCGCCAGGCGCACACGCTCTTCCTCCAGCTCGATCACGGCCAGCTGCAGGCGCGTCTGGCCGATGTCCACCAGCGTGGCGGCGAGGCGATGGGCGTTGTCGCGCAGGGTGTCGTTCATGGCGGGCGGCAGATGGGGGCGATGCCCGCACGGTAGAGAACAAGTGCCCGCGATCGATTGACCCGCATCAAGCGCCGTGCGCGCCCGTGGCTCTACCGTGCCACCCCATGACGCTCGACCCGCAGACTCCCTTGCCGTCGCGCCTGCGCGCGATGCGGGCCCGTATCGACACCTACCAGCAGCCGGTGGTGTACATGCGCGCCGACTGCCACGTGTGCCGCGCAGAAGGCTTCGAGGCCCAGGCGCAGGTGGAGGTGGTGGCGGGGCAGCGCCATGTGCTGGCCATCCTTCATCGCGTGAGCGACGGCTGGCTGGCCGGGCACCAGATCGGCTTCTCGGAGGCGGCCTGGGCCGCGCTGGGCGCCGAGGAAGGCGAGGAGGTGATCGTGCGCCACCCGCCCGTGCTGGCATCGCTGGCGCACCTGCGCGCCAAGGTGCACGGCGGGCAGCTCGACTACGCGGCGATGCGCGCGCTGATGGACGACGTGGCGCACAGCCGGCTGTCGGACATCCAGCTGGCGGCCTTCGTCACCGCCTGCGCCGGCGGGCACCTGAGCCTGGACGAGACAGTGGCGCTCACGCGAGCGATGGTCGACGTGGGCGAGCGCATCGACTGGGCAGCGTCGCCGGTGCTGGACAAGCATTGCGTTGGTGGCCTGCCGGGCAACCGCACCACGCTGCTGGTGGTGCCCATCGTCACCGCCTGTGGCGTGCTGATGCCCAAGACCTCGTCGCGTGCCATCACGTCGCCGGCCGGCACCGCCGACACCATGGAGACGCTGGCGCCGGTGGCGCTGGACATCGCGCAGCTGCGCCGCGTGGTGGAGCGCGAGGGCGGCTGCGTCGCGTGGGGCGGCGCCATGCAGATCAGCCCGGCAGACGACGTGCTGATCCGCGTGGAGCGCCCGCTGATCCTCGACAGCGAAGGCCAGCTGGTGGCCTCCATCTTGTCCAAGAAGGCGGCGGTGGGCTCGCAGCGCGTGGTGGTGGACATTCCCGTGGGCGCCACGGCCAAGGTGCGCAGCCAGGCCGGTGCGCGAGCGCTGTCGCACAGCCTGGTGGCGGTGGGGGCGGCGCTCGGGCTGCAGGTGCGCGCGGTGCTCACCGATGGCTCGCAGCCAGTGGGCCGCGGCATCGGGCCTGCACTGGAGGCGATGGACGTGATGGCGGTGCTGGAGCGCCGGCCCGATGCGCCGCAGGACCTGCGCGAGCGCGCGCTGCTGCTCGCCGGCCACGTGCTGGAGATGGCCGGCGCCGCGCGCGAGGGCGAGGGCAGGGCGATGGCGCAGGCGGTGCTGGACGACGGCCGGGCGCTGGCCAAGTTCATCGCGATCTGCGAAGCGCAAGGCGGCATGCGCAGCCCGCGCCGCGCGTCGCACACCCAGGTGGTGACCGCCGAGGCCGCGGGGCGGGTGGCCGCGATCGACAACCGCTACATCGCACGCGCCGCCAAGCTGGCCGGCGCGCCGCGCGACAACGCGGCCGGCGCCCAACTGCACGTGCACGTGGGCGACCGCGTGGAGGCGGGCCAGCCCGTGTTCACGCTGCACGCCGAAAGCCGCGGCGAGCTGGCCTATGCCTTCGGCTTCGTGCGCGCACAAGGGCCGATCGTGCAGATCGAGGTGGCGGTGTGATGCCTGCGGGGCTGAGCGTGACGTAGATCATGGCCCGACGCGCTGCGCCCGCGTTATAAGTCAATGATGAAGATGAAACGCCGCCGCCTGCTCACCACGCTTGCCGCAACGCCGCTGCTGGCCGCACCGGCCCTGGCGCGCGCTGCCGCGCCACGATCGCTGCGCTTCAACAACCTGCACACCGGCGAATCGCTCGAGGTGGAGTACTTTGCCGGCGGCCGCTACCTGGACGACGCGCTGAGCGAGGTGAACCACGTGCTGCGCGACTTCCGCACCGGCGACATCGGCCAGATGGACCCGGCGCTGCTGGACCTGCTGTACCAGCTGCGCGCCAGCGTCGGCACGCGTGCGCCGTTTCAGGTGATCTCCGGCTACCGCTCGCCGGCCACCAACGCGGCACTGCACGAGCGCTCCAGCGGCGTGGCCACGCACAGCCTGCACATGGAAGGGCGCGCCATCGACATCCGCCTGGCCGACGTGCCGCTGGCGCACCTGCGCGACGCGGCGCTGGCCCTGCAGCTGGGCGGCGTGGGCTTCTACGCCGCGTCCAACTTCGTGCACGTGGATACGGGGCGCGTGCGCCGCTGGTAGGCGGCGCCGCACCGCGCAAGAAGGCGGCGGTCAGCGCCCAGGACGGCGCATCTGCGAGGCCAGCAGGAGAGTCGCCATGCAGGTCATCGCCGCGACCAGGCCGACCAGCCCCCAGTCCGCCGCGTGCAGCGGTCGCACGTTCATCCAGCGGCTGACCACCGGCATCTGCACCAGCACGGCCAGTGAGGCCAGGGTGCCCGCCACCAGCCAGCGGGCCGTGGCCCGACGCAGCCTCGTCAGGGCGGCAGTGACGCTCGCGCTGGCCATGAGCAGCACGCTCAGCGCCATCCCGCGCGCATGGTCGGTGTCGCGATCGATGCCCATCGCGTGGAGATAGCCCCAGACCACGGCCACGCTCAGCAGCGCACCGACCACGCCGATCCCGAGCCAGGCGCCCGTGGAGAAGAAGCGGGCGTGGCGGTGGCGCGAGACGGGCGACAGCGGCCCCGTGCGCGGCAAGTCCTGGAAGGCCAGCATCGCCGTCGGGTGGATCACGAGTTCGAGCCACACGACGTGAATCGGCTGGAACAACAGCGGCAGATCCATCAGCGGGATGGCGGCCGCCCCGATCACCAGCGGAATGTGCACCAGCAGCAGGTACACGAAGGAGAGCTTCAGGTTCTCGAACAGCTGGCGGCCCTCCGCGATGGCATCGACGATGGTCCTGAAGTTGTCGTCGAGCAGCACCACCGGTGCCACCTCGCGCGCGCTGCGCGTGCCGCGCTCGCCCATGGCCACGCCGATGTCGGCCAGGCGAAGCGCCGGCACATCGTTCACGCCGTCGCCCGTTACGGCGACGAGCTCACCCTGGGCCTGCAGCGCCTGCACGAGCGCAAGCTTCTGCGGCGGCGTGGCACGTGCGACGACATGGGTTCCGTCGTGAGGGCCGAGCACCTTGGCGGCGTCGTCCTCGGGCGCGAGCACCACGACCTGGGGCGCCACTCCCCCGAGCCCGATCTCGCGCGCAATCGCCGCGGCCGTGGCGGGATGGTCTCCCGTGACCATGATGACGCGCATGCCTGCAGCCATGCAGTCGCCGATGGCCTCGCGCACGCCCTCGCGCACCGGATCCTCGAAGGCGAGCAGGCCCGAGAACCTGAATCCGCCGCCGGGCTCGGCGTCCAACGGTTCGCCCTCGCGCAGTGCGCGGCGCGCGCATCCTATGACCTTGTGGCCCGACCTCGCGTACTCCTCGACGCGCGCCAGCCACGCGGCGCGGTCGGCGTCCGCGAGTTCGCAGGTGGACAGCACCGTCTCCGGGGCGCCCTTGGTGAAGGCCACCGGATCGCCGGCCGCCAGGCGCCAGACCACCGTCTCGCGGCGCCGGGCTTCGGTGAAGGGGAACTGGCACAAGCGCGTGGCCGAAGGCAGCGGCCCCGCCGCCGAGTGCAAGGCCTGGTCGAGCGGATCGCCGCCGTCCGGCCGGGCGGCGAAGGTGGCCACCCGGAGTACCGAGTCGTCGTCCTCACCGGGGGCCGGCATGCGGTGCGCGAGAACGAGCGAGCCGGCGGTGATCGTCCCGGTCTTGTCCGACACGATGCAGGTGACGCGACCGATGTTCTCCACCGCCACCGCGCGCCGCACCAGCGCCTTCCGGCGCGCCAGGCGAAAGACGCCGACGCCCAGGAAGAAGGTGTAGACGACGGGAAACTCTTCCGGCAGGGCCGCCACCGCCAGCGTCACGGCGCTGAGCAGCGCGTCGATCCAGCCGTGCCCGTGCCACAGCCGGATGCCGGCGAGGACGATGCACATCACCACCGCCACCCCGAGCAGGCTCGCCACGAGCTGGCCGATGGCCTTTTGCAGCGGCGTGCTCGCGTGGCCGCCTTCGGTGGCCGTATGCACGATCTCGCCATAGCGGGTGTCTGCACCAATGCAGACGATGCGCAGCCATGCCTGGCCTGTGAGCAGCCGGGTGCCCGCGGTGCCCCAATGCGCCTCGGCTGCGCTCGCGGGCAGGGCTGCGTCGAGCGGCTCGAGCGCCCGCTTCTGCACGGGCAGCGACTCGCCGGTCAAGGTGGATTCGTCCGCCTGCAGGTCGTTGCCCGCCACCAGCAGGCCGTCGGCCGGGAAGTACTCGCCCGCCTTGACCTCGACCAGATCGCCCGGGACCAACTCCCGCGATGCGATGTCCTGCCACTGCCCATCGCGCAGCACGCGCGCCGAACTGGCCAGCCGGCTCGCCAGCCCCGCAGACGACGCCGTCGTGCGCCGGTGCAGGTACGCGTCCATGCCGAGCAGCGGCACCATGGCCACCAGCAGGGTGAGCGACTCCGTCACCTGCCCCAGCAGGCCGAACAGCCCGGCCGTCAGCAGCAGGAACCACAGCATCGGATCGCGCGCCGTGTCACGCACCACCACGAGCCAGCCGCTGGCCGCCTCGGCCACGATGTCGTTGAACCCATGACGACGCTGGGCCTCGACCGTCAAGGCGCTCAGGCCGGCATCCCCGATGCGCAGGGCGGGTAGCTTGTCGAGCGGGACGCTGCGCTGGCTCATGGCTCGCAGTCTCGTCGGCGCGGTCCGCCTTTCGTTGACCGGAATCAAGCGGCGGAAAGTCGGCCGGGCTGAAAGTGCTGAGGGAGGTCGGCGACAGGAGAACTCGACATGCAGGTGCTTCTCCCCCTGGACGGGTCCGACGCGTCGGCGCGCGCGGTGGAGTTCCTTCGCGCATGCGCACGCGGCGGGCCGGGGCCCGTGCTGCCCACGCTGCTGCATGTCCACCAGCCATGGATGAAGGCTGTGCCGGACCCCGCGGCGGAGTGGCAGGAGATGTCGGAACGCGAGCGCGCCCAAGCGCAGGCGCTGCTGGCGGTGCACCAGCGGGCACTGTCGGATGCAGGGCTCAACGTGCGCACGCTGGTACGCTCCGGTCCCCCTGCCTCCACGATCCTCGAAGCGGCGGCGGAATGCGCGGCTTCCCTGGTGGTGATGGGCACGCGTGGTGCCGGGATGCTGCGCGGCTTTGCGCTGGGGTCGGTTGCGCTGCGCGTCGCGCCCGCGGCGCCGTGCCCCGTGGTGCTGGTCAAGCCCGAGGCCAGGCTTCCCAGCGAACAGCGGGAGTTCCTGCGAGTTGTGGCGCCGTTGGACGGGTCAGCGGTTTCCGATTCGGCGGTGCAGCGGCTGGTTGCGCTGCGAGACCTCTTCGGGCCACTGCACATCGACCTTGTCCACTTCGAACCCGCATTGACCCTGCTCGAAAGCGTCATGCCGCCACACGACGACGTGTTGCGCCGGTGGAGCGGCGAGCAGAGCCGCCGGGCCGTGGCCGCCGCTGCCCGCTCTCTGGCCGAGGCCGGCATCTCGCATGAGGTGTCGCTGCTCGCGGGGGACCCGGCGCCCAGCATTGCCGAACTGGCCGCCCAGCGGGGCGCGGACCTGATCGCCATGGCGACCCATGGCACCGGGGCTCTGCATCACGCGACCTTCGGGTCGGTCGCCCTGAAGACCGTGGTCCTCGCGCCTGTTCCTGTCATGTTGACGCACTGAGCGCACGAGTGCGGCAATGGCTGGACGGCCATTCCATTGAGAATCGACCGGCACTGCGCTCCTCCTGCCGATGCCGTCAATGCCTTCTTCCACCGCTGCGCCACGACCACCCGACTGGCACCTGCTCGATGCGGAAGACATCGCGCGCCATCACGAGGTGTCGCTCCAGCACGGCCTGCACGATGAAGACGCCGCCACGCGCCGCCAGCGCCACGGCAGCAATGCGATCGCCGCCACCGACAGGGCCGGCCCCTGGCGCCTGCTGCTGAAGCAGTTCACCGATTTCATGATCCTGGTGCTCATTGCCGCGGCCGGGGTGTCGGCGCTGCTGGGCGAGTGGTCCGACTCGCTTGCCATCGTGGTCGTCGTGTTGTTGAACGGGCTGGTCGGCTTCGGGCAGGCGTGGAGGGCCGACCGGGCCCTGGCGGCCCTGAAGAAGTTGGCGCCGCAAAGGGCGACCGTGGTGCGGCAGGGCCAGGTGCGCAAGGTGGATGCGCATGAGCTCGTGCCGGGCGATGTGGTCTTGATCGAGGCCGGAGACCAGGTGCCGGCCGACCTGCGCCTGGCGCACGTGGCGCGGCTGCTGGTCGATGAATCGGCATTGACCGGCGAATCGGTCGCGGTGGAGAAGCATGCCGACGCGCTGCGCCAGCCGGCTTCTGCCCTCGGCGACCGGCGCAACATGGCCTACAAGGGCACGCTGGTGTCCAACGGAAGCGCACGCGCCCTGGTCGTGGCCACGGGCATGAGCACCGAGCTCGGCAAGATCGCGCAGCTGATGACCGGCAGCGACGGCCAGCAGACGCCGCTGCAGCGCCGGCTGGCCGACTTCGGCAAGCGCCTCGCCCTGGCGGTGCTGGCCGTGTGCGCCGTCGTCTTCGTCGCCGGCCTGCTGCGGGGCGAGCCGATCGTTCCGATGATGCTCACCGCGATCAGCCTGGCGGTGGCGGCCATCCCCGAGGCCCTGCCCGCCGTGGTGACCGTGCTGCTGGCCCTGGGCGCGCGGCGGATGGCCTCGCTGAACGCGCTGGTGCGCCGGCTGCCTTCGGTCGAGACCCTGGGCTCGGTGACGTTCATCTGCTCCGACAAGACCGGCACGTTGACGCAGAACCGGATGCACGTGGAAGAAGTGCAGTCCGACGCGCAGCAGCCGCAGCTGCTGCTCGCGCTGGCGCTGTGCAACGACGCCGTGCCGTCCGACGGCGGCTTCGTCGGAGACCCGACCGAGACCGCACTCCTGTCGGCCGCACAGGCCGAGGGCATCGACGTCGGCGAGGCCAGGCGCCGCCATCCCCGCTTGCTCGAGCTGCCTTTCGATTCGCAGCGCAAGCGCATGACCACGCTGCATGCCTTTGGCGCCAGCGTGGTGGCTTTCACCAAGGGCGCGCCCGAAGTGGTGGTGCCCCGCTGCGTGTCGCGAGCGGCGGCCGACGGCAGCGCGCCGCTCGACGTTCGCGCCGTGCTGGCCTCGGCCGAGGCCATGGCATCGCGCGGCCTGCGGGTGCTCGCGGTGGCCCGGCGCGCGCATGCCGCGATGCCGGCCGCCGAGGCCGATGCGCTGGAGACCGAGCTTCAGTTCATGGGGCTGGTGGGGCTGATCGATCCGCCGCGCGCGCAGGCCGCGGAGGCGGTGCGCAGCTGCCGCTCCGCCGGCATCACCCCGGTGATGATCACCGGGGACCATCCCGGCACCGCGCTCGCCATCGCCCGCCGCATCGGCATCGTTGCGGCCGAGCCGGCATCGGCGCATCGCCTGGTCACCGGCGCGGAGCTCGAGACGCTTTCCGACGGGGCGCTGCGCGAGACGGTGCGCGAGTGCAGGGTGTACGCGCGCGTGGACCCGGCCCAGAAGATCCGCCTCGTGCGCGCGCTGCAGGCCCAGGGAGAGTTCGTCGCGATGACGGGTGACGGGGTCAACGATGCCCCGGCTTTGAAACAGGCCGACGTGGGCGTGGCCATGGGCCGAGCGGGTACCGACGTGGCCAGGGAATCGGCCAGCCTCGTGCTGCTGGACGACAACTTCGCCACCATCGTGGGGGCGGTGCGCGAAGGGCGCCGCATCTACGACAACATCCGCAAGTTCGTGCGCTACGGCATGACGGGCAACTCCGGGGAGATCTGGACGATCTTCCTGGCTCCGCTGGTGGGCCTGCCCATCCCGCTGCTGCCGATCCACATTCTCTGGGTCAACCTGGTCACCGACGGCCTGCCCGGCATTGCGCTGGCGGGCGAGCCGGCCGAGCGCGGGGTGATGCAGCGGCCACCCCGGCCGCCGCGGGAGAACCTGTTCGAGGGAGGGCTGTGGCAGCACGTGCTGTTCGTCGGGCTGCTGATCGGCGGGCTCTGCCTTGCGCTGCAGGCATGGGCGCTCGGCCATTCGCCGCAGCACGCGCAGACCATCGTCTTCACCACCTTGACGCTGACGCAGATGGCGCACGTGCTTGGCATCCGCAGCGAGACCGACAGCTTGTGGCGCGTGGGTCTCGGCTCGAACCTGCCGCTCCTGGTGGCCGTGCTGCTGACGATCGCACTGCAGCTCGTGATCGTGTACGCGTCATTCGCACAACCGTGGTTCAAGACCGTGCCCCTGACCGCGTACGAACTCGGCCTGTGCGTTGCCGCGTCGCTGATCGTGCTGTTTGCGGTGGAAGGCGAAAAGGCTTGGCGCAGAGCGCGCAAAGTGCATGCGTGACGAACCGCGTGAGATCGCCTTGCTCACGGCGCAGACACAATCCCGCCACCGCGCATTCGGGTGGCGAGGGTTGCAGGAGGAGATTCGATGGCCGCATCAGCGCCCTGGGTTCTTTCACAAGTGCAGGTGGTTGCCGAGGCGGCGGCCACGATCGCCTTTGCGCTGTCGGGCGTGATCGAGGGCGCGCGCAAGCGCCTGGACGCCGTGGGCATTTGCGTGGTCGGCGGCCTTGCGGCCTTTGGTGGCGGCACCATCCGCGACGTGCTGCTCGATCGCCGGCCGTTGTTCTGGGTAGAGCATGCGGGCTGGATCTGGGTGCTGCTGGCGCTGTGCATCGGCGCGATGGCGTTCATGCGGGCGCGCCACCTGGAGCCCACCGAGCGCGCGATGCAGTGGCCCGATGCGCTCGGCCTGGGCCTGTTCACCGCCAGCGGCACGCAGATCGCGCTGGACGCCGGCATGCCCGCCGTGGTGGCCGTGGTGCTGGGCCTGGTCACCGCGGTATTCGGCGGTGTGCTGCGCGACATCGTGTGCAACGAGATCCCGAGCGCGTTCAGTGACCATCGCCCCTACGCGATCTGCGCCTTCGTGGGCGGCTGGGTGATGGTGGCGGCACATGCCATGCATCTTGCACAGTGGGCTGCCATCCTCGCCGCGGCCAGCACAGCGACCGCACTGCGCGCCGCAGCCGTGGCGATGGACTGGCGCCTTCCTGCTTGGCAGGCAGGCGTGAGTGCGGGGGATGAGTTGGGTGGTTCAAGGCGTGGCTGAAGTTGCGCGCCCAAAGCGTGTCGAGCAGGAGGTCGACGCCGAGCGGCGGCGAGAGACTGCAAGCTGCCCCCCGGCGCCGGCTATGTAGATGACTCGTCCTGGCGAGAGCGGTCATGACTTCTTACACTGCCGATTAGGAGGAACGGGTCGAATGGTTTTGCGAGTTGACCATCTGGGAGAAGCCCACTTCACGTCAGACGCGGCGCTGATTGACACCTCAAACTCGACGCTGCTCGATCGAGTTGACTGTCCGCAGATCGACGACGTGCCTGTCTTCCTGTGGCGAGCACCCACGGGTGCGCCTTGGGATCCCATCACATACTGGATTGGCGCGGAAGGCTTGGTGGTTGCATTCGCGACCGTTCGTCCCTTGCGTCGGGGGCGATCACTGGGCTCGAAGCGATTCGTGCTTGGTCCTCGCCTGGCATTCGCGCGACGGGGCTCGTTCGGCTTCTGCTAGTTGCGGCGAGCGACGGGCGGCCGCTGATCTCCGACAGGGAAGGCATGACACCGGTCGCGTATGCGGCCATGACAAAAGTTCAGGGCGTCCGGCGCCATTGGCTTGATGCCGTACATGACAAACTCTGTGATGAGTCCGAAGTCCCAGAAGGAGAGCGCTTTTCAACTTCACCTGTTGCCAAGCGCTGGTGTCTCGTGCTCGAGTTTATGTAGCGACGGAGCCAGACTGGTTGCGGTCGTCCGTCGCAAACGCGTCGAATAACTGCGTCCGAAAGAGGCTGTGTGAAAACCGTGGCCTGTCGTCGTCAAGCCCAATGTCGACCTCGTAGATCGCTCTCTACGCGGCGATCGACGTTAGGCCAAGGGGCGAAGGACCCTCGAGAACCGAGCATCTCGCGTTTTCACACAGCCTCGAAAGAAATCGGACAATCGTTATCGTTCGAGCATGTGCTTCGACAGATCATTTGGCGGAGCCGAGGCGGGGACGAACGCAACACGCACGGGTATTGAAGAATGAAACTGATCAAAGCTCGGGTACAAAACTATCGTTCGGTCGAGGACAGCGAGGAGTTCGAGATCGGCGACCTCACCTGCCTCGTCGGCAAGAACGAGGCGGGGAAGACGGCGCTACTCAGCGCGATGCGCGGCTTGAAGCCTTCGGGCACGTTCGAGTTCGACGAGACCATCGACTACCCCAGGCGGTTCGCCACGCGGTTCGATGATCGACACCCCGACGGCACGGCCGAGGTGATTCGAACGTGGTGGCGGCTCGATGACGCGGACAAGGCTGCCGTCGAAAAGCGCTTTGGGCCAGGCGTTCTGCTGGGTGACACGTTCCAGAGCCATTTCGGCTTCCGATACAGCGAGGACAACCGCATATGGGTGATCGAAGTCGATCACGCCAAGGCTTTGGAGGGGCTGGTTAGCAAGCACGCGCTCGACGCCACGGAGCGCAATGTCTTACATGGCGTCCATGACGGCCCGTCGGCGGACAAGGCCCTTTCGGGGCTGGCCGAGCGAACCACCAAGCAAGAGGCGCTGCTGCAAGATGTCAAGAAGTGCCGCAAGTCAAGGTTCGACCTCGCGGTGATCGACGTGCTGTCGGCCCGACAACCCAAGTTCTTCTTCACGTCGCACTTCGAGCGCATGTCGGGCATGGTCTCGATTCAGAAGTTGCAGCAAGACAAGCAGAACAACACGGTATCCGTAGGCGACAAGATATTCCTGGCCTTCCTGGAATACGCGGGAACCACGCTTGAAGAACTGCAAGTGGCCGATCGCCGCGAAGCTCTTAAGGCAACCTGCGAGGCTGCCAGCAACGAGATCACCGAGGAGATTTTCCAGTTCTGGAGCCAGAACAACGCCCTCGAAGTCGTCATCGACATCGACAGCGGGAAGTCCAAGGACCCTGCGCCGTTCAATACCGGCACCGTGGCTGAGATTCGCATCAAGAACAACAACCACAAGGCGACGCTGCCGCTGTCAGAGCGCAGCGCTGGCTTTGTTTGGTTCTTCTCGTTTCTGGCACAGTTCAAGCAGCTCAAGAAAACGGCGGGCAACGCCAATGCCATCGTCCTGCTCGATGAGCCGGGCCTGACCCTGCATGGCAAGGCCCAAGGCGATTTGCTCCGCTACATCGTCGAGCGGCTCTTGCCCGACCACCAGGTTATCTTCACCACGCATTCGCCCTTTATGGTCCCGATGGATCGCCTTTCCGATGTCCGCATCGTCGAGGACGTGATCATCGAGAGGCCTGGCAAGCGGCCGGAGGTCAAGGGCACCAAGGTGCGATCCGATGTGCTCGAGGTCGGCGACGACACGCTCTTTCCTCTGCAAGGGGCGCTGGGCTATGAGGTCACGCAGTCCTTGTTCATAGGAGCGAACACTTGGCTTGTCGAAGGCCCATCCGACATCCTCTACCTGCAACTGCTGTCCCAGGCCCTCACCAAGCGCCGTCGGTTGGGCATCGATTCCAGGTGGACGCTGTGCCCTTCCGGCGGCATCGACAAGATCGCGCCGTTCGTGCGGCTCTTCGGCGGCAATCGCATCAATGTTGCCGTGCTCTCGGACATCGCCAACGGCGACAAGACCAAGATCGAGAACCTGAAGAAGGCCGACATCCTCAAGGCCGGCCACTTTCACACCTGCGCCGACTTTTGCGGCCAAACGGAAGCTGACGTCGAAGACCTCTTTGATCCGGACCTGTTCGTCGAAATGCTCAACGGAGCCTACAAACCACCTGCAGACAAAGTGGTGACTGCCGCTAATCTTGCCGCTGCCGCCACAACTCCTCGCATCGTCAAGAAGGCCGAAGCTCTGTTCAAGTTGATGCCAGCCTCGGTGAACGAGTTCGACCACTTCGGAGCCGCGCGCTGGTTGTTGGAGAACCCAACATTGCTTGATGCAAACACACCAGCCGTTGCGGCCACGCTTGACCGTGCAGAGGCAGTCTTCAAGGCATTTAACGAGCTATTGAACTGAGCGATGCGATGCAGCGGAAACTTTGAATGGGCGCGAGGATCACCGTGGCAGCGTGGGCACTTTCTCGAACGACCGGTAACTGGCATAAATCGATCTATTGTGCGTAGCCAGCCAGGGGCCCCTTACGCTGCATAGCCGGCATCGCCACTAACAGCACCGCGCTCTTCACACCGCCGAGCTGCTACTAGTCAGACGCGGCCGAAGCCGTTGCGTCCGGCTTCAACTCCTCGGCATGGCAGGTTACGGGCGCCTTCCCACTGGTGGCGGCATCGAATGGCTTGTCAAAATTCTCCAAACCCAGTTCGACCAGTTCCAAGCATTCCATGGCTTGATGACCGACGGCGAATGGATCTGAGCATGCAGCCACATCCTCTTTGGTCAATGACTGAAGTACTAGATCTACAAACGAATCGTTTGCACAGCGCCGCCCTTGGTCAACAAGACGCTTTGACACGCCCTCGGTGTAGTAGTGAAGCGCCTTGGTGAACTTTGCCTCGTCATCAAGAATGATGCGGATCTTCCCCCAGTTCGACTTCATGCTTACGTCGAATGAACCGAGGAATTTTTGCATTTCGTCGCTAGCGGACTCGAGGGCGGGAGGTACCGTGCCGTCATCCGGATACTTCGCCTTCTTCAATTCGAGCCACGCCCCGTTCAAATCGAAACGAAGGCTACTGAAGTTTTGATGCAGCGTCTGAATTTCGCCGAGGATGGGAAGAATGGCTTGCTTCCGAGCCTTTAGCTCTTCTCTCTTGACTCGCTCAGCGTCCTGCCGGCGTGCTTCCTGCGTGGCATAGATGCCAATCCCCGCAATCAGCAACGGCGTCATCGCGCCAACGATGATCTTTGCGACCTCGAGCGAATTCCAAGGACTCTTCGCCTTCCTGGGCAGTCTGCCGCCAGAGCGGATGGCGCTCATTCGTCTGGGGTTCCACCGCATGCCGCCTCCTCGGTCGTTGTACCGAACCAATGTCCCGCATGCTATGCGCAACGCTGCAAGTGGCGCGATCTGGCCGGCGCCAAAGCAGCCTTGGAGCCAAGACCAAATCCCGTACCCGGCCCACCTCAGCGCCTGCCGGTCAACGCCTTCGCCAGTCGCCGGTCATGCCCATAGATGTCCGCCGCGAAATGCAAGCCATCATCCGGCAGCACCACCGCGGTCGTATAGAACAGCAGCACCGGAATCGCGCGCGCCAGCGTCACGCGCTGCGAGCGCTCGGCCGCCATCGCGGCCTCGATGCGCTCGCGCGTCCACGCGCCTGATTCGGCGGGTGCATCGGCGAGCACCCATTGCGCCAGTGCCACCGGGTCTTCCACGCGTACGCAGCCGTGGCTGAAGTCGCGGCGGGGGCGGGCAAACAGGGCCTGTGCGGGTGTGCCGTGCAGGTACACGTCGGCGTCGTTCGGGAACACGAACTTCACCAGGCCCAGTGAGTTGCGTGCACCGGGCCGCTGGCGCAGGCGCAGTGCGCCTTGCTGCAGCAGTGCCAGGTTGTCGGCGCTGGCAGGCACCGGCGTGGCGTCGTCGCCGCCGCCGCGCACGATCTCCAGGTCTTCGCGCTGCAAGGTGGCGGGGTTGCGGCGGATCTGCGGCAGCAGCTCCTTGAGCAGGATCGAGCGCGGCACGTTCCAGTAGGGCCGGAAGATCAGGTAGCGCATGTCCTGCTGCAGCACCGGCGTTTGCGTGTTCAGTGATTTGCCCACGATCACGTTCATCGCCAGCGGCGCGGTGCCGGGTGCGGCCGGGTCCCAGGCCCAGAGCCGGAACATCGGGATGTTGATGGCCACGAAGCGGCGCTCGCCCAGCGGTGCCAGCCAGCGCAGGCGTTCCATCGCCAGCTCGATCTGGCGCACGCGTTGCGGCAGCGGCGTGGTCAGCTCGGCCACGGTGGCGCGCCCGAGCACGCCGTCGGGCGCCAGGCCGTGACGTTGCTGGAAGTGGCGCACGCCGTCGGCCAGCGTGCTGTCGTAGTGGTCGGTGGCGGGGGCTGTGGTCTCGGGCAGGTCGCCCAGGGCGATGAGCCAGGTGCGCAGTGCGGCGGCGGCGGCCAGCGGCGCGTCGGGGCGCACGGTGGGGCGAATCTCGGGCACGGCCAGCGTGGTGTCCGCGGCCAGGCGGCGATAGCGGGCCAGCTGCTCGCGCAGCAGCGCGTACTGGCTGAGTTGCGGCGCCAGTGCTGCTGCGGCGGCGGGCAGGCGTTGCTCGGCCAGCGCGCGGGCCAGCTGGTCGGGCAGGGCTTGCGCGTCGGTGCGTGGGGGCACGCGCATGCCCACGCTGGCGGGGCTGACGCGGCCTTGGTGCAGGTCGTGCAGGTAGTGCAGCGTGGCGGCCTGCAGGTCGCGCGTGAAGGCGGCTTGTGCCGCAGGGTCGGCGCTGGCAACGGCAGCGGCCCGCTCGGCCAGGGGCCGCGCGGCGTAGTCGGCAGGCACCAGGCCTTCGGCATCGGCATGCTGCAGCAGCTGCAGCGCGTCGAGCGTGTTGCGCGTGGGTTGGCCTGCGGTGTCGAGCCAGGGCGACACGGCTTGTGCGGCGCAGGCCCAGCACGTGGCCAGCAACGCCAGCGCGACCAGCAGCCGCCGCATCAGGGCACGAGCACGGCCGCGCCCTGCAGCCGGCCCTGGCGCAGGTCGTCGAGCGCCTGGTTGGCCTGCTCCAGCGGGTAGCCGCGCGTTTCCACGTGCAGCGGCGTGGCGGCGGCCAGCAGCAGGAAGTCGCGTCCGTCGTGCCGCGTGAGGTTGGCCACCGACACCAGCTCGCGCTCCTGCCACAGCAGGCTGTACGGGAAGCTGGGGATGTCGCTCATGTGGATGCCGCCGCACACCACGCGGCCGCCCTTGCGCACCGCCGCCAGCGCGCGCGGCACCAGCTCACCCACGGGCGCAAACAGGATGGCGGCGTCCAGCGGCTGCGGCGGCGCTTCGTCGGAGCCGCCGGCCCAGGTGGCGCCGAGGCGGCGCGCAAAGGCCTGCGCGGCCTCGTCACCCGGCCGCGTGAAGGCGTAGACGCGCCGGCCCTGGTGCAGCGCCACCTGGATGAGCAGATGCGCCGCGGCACCAAAGCCATACAGGCCGAGGTCGTGCGCGTCGTCGCCCGCGGCGCGCAGCGCACGCCAGCCGATCAGGCCGGCGCACAGCAGCGGCGCCAGCTGCACAGAGCTCTGGTGCAGGCCGTGCAGCGGCAGGCAGAAGGCGGCGTCGGCCACCACGTGCGTGGCAAAGCCGCCGTCGCGCGTGTAGCCGGTGAACTGCGGTTCGTCGCACAGGTTCTCGCGCCCGGCATGGCAGTAGCGGCAGTGGCCGCAGGTGTGGCCCAGCCAGGGGATGCCCACGCGCTCGCCGAGCGCCAGGGTGTGCACGCCAGGGCCGAGCGCATCCACCAGGCCCACGATCTCGTGGCCGGGGATCACCGGCAGCCGCGCCTGTGGCAGCTCGCCGTCCACCACGTGCAGGTCGGTGCGGCAGACGGCGCAGGCGGCCACACGCACGCGCACCTCACCTGGCCCGGGCTGTGGGTCGGGGCGTTCCTCGGGCACGAGCGGCGCGCCCGGGCGGTGCAGCACCATCGCGCGCATGGCGTGCTCAGTGCGACAGCAGCACGGGCAGGGTCATGGCCTCGAGGATGTTGCGCGTCACGCCGCCCATCACGCGCTCGGTCCAGCGCGGGTGGCCGTAGGCGCCCATCACCAGCAGGTCGGCGCCCAGGTCGGCGGCGCGCGAGAGCATCGCGTCGCCGTAGGCGATCTCGGTGGTCTCCAGGTGCACCTGGGCATCCACGCCATGCCACATCAGCCAGCGGTGCAGGGCGTCGAGCTGCGGCCGCGCGTCGTCGTTCTGCGCGTCGCCCAGGTGGCTGCAGCGCAGCACGTGCACCTGCTGTGCGCGCTGCAGCAGCGGCAAGGCGTCGGCCACGGCGCGCGCGGCTTCACGCCCACCATCCCACGCGACCAGCACGGTCTCGGGCAGGTGCTCGAAGCGGCCGGCATACGGCAGCACCAGTGTCGGGCGCGCGCTGTTCAGCGCCACGCGCTCCACCATGTCCTGCGCCTGGCGGCCCAGCGGTGCGTCCAGGTCGGCCTGGCCGATCACTACCAGGTCACTGAAGGGCGCATGCGCCACGATCGACTCGGCGCTCGGGGCGTCGTCGGCCACCGCCTCGAAGGATTTCACCCCCAGCGCGGTGCAGCGCTCGCGGAAGTGTGCGCAGCGCTGCTCGGCCTGGCGTCGCAGGTCGGCCAGCGCGGTGGTGATCACGTCCAGCCCGAGCAGGGCGGGGCCGGCCTCCAGCGGCAGGCCGAGCAGGCCGCTCGGCGCCAGCCCGATCACGTGGGCGTCCAGCGCCGCTGCAATCTGCGCGGCATAGGCGATGCGCGCGTCGCAGCGCGGATGCGGGTCGAGGTGGACGAGCAGGGTGCGGTAGTTCATGGCGGGCTCCACGGGAGTTGCCGCCATTCTTCGGCGGTGTGCCCCCGCGTCCCTTGACGCAACGCAATTTCGCGGGCGGGTGGAATGCCGCGCGTTGCCCGTGCGTATACCGGGAGTCAACAACCTCGATCGGAGATCACGATGAACGTACGGATGTGGCTGGCTGTGCCGGCCGTGGCGCTGCTGCAGGCGTGTGCGTCCTACTCGGGCGGCGACGCATCGATGGCGCCCGCCAAGGTGACCGAGGGCGTGCTCACCGCACCCGACGGCATGACGCTGTACACCTTCGACAAGGATCCGGAAGGCGGCGGCAAGAGCGTGTGCAACGGCAAGTGCGCCGAGAACTGGCCGCCGCTGGCCGCGGCTGCGGGCGCGCAAGCCCCGGCGGGCTACAGCGTGGTGGTGCGCGACGACGGCTCGCGCCAGTGGGCGTACAAGGGCAAGCCCCTGTACCGCTGGATCAAAGACGCCAAGCCCGGCGACAAGAGCGGCGAAGGCGTCAACGGCGTGTGGCGCGCCGCCAGGCCGTAGGCGCTGCTGCTGGCATCCGCGCGGCCGGGGCTTGACCGGCCTCAAGCCGCGCGCTGGGGCGCTCACCACAATCGCTGGCACGGCTCGAAGCCGCTGCCACGATGACCGACGCGCTCCCCTCCGTCACCGGCTCCGACACTGCGGCGCCCATCTTTTACGCCCGCGGCCTGAGCAAGGTGTATCGCACCGGCGAGGTGGAGGTGCACGCGCTGCGCGACGTGAACCTCGACATCTCGCGCGGCGAGTTCGTGGTGCTGCTCGGCCCTTCGGGCAGCGGCAAATCCACGCTGCTCAACATCCTGGGCGGGCTGGACGTGCCCACCTCCGGCGAGGTGCGCTTTGCCGACCATGCGCTCAGCGGCGCCAGCGAGGCCGAGCTCACCGCGTACCGGCGCGAGCACGTGGGCTTCGTGTTCCAGTTCTACAACCTGATTCCCAGCCTCACGGTGCGCGAGAACGTGGCGCTGGTGACCGACATCGCGCAGCACCCGATGCCGATCGACGAGGCGATCGATCGCGTGGGCCTTACGCCGCGGCGCGACCACTTTCCGGCGCAGCTGAGCGGCGGCGAGCAGCAGCGCGTGGCGATCGCGCGCGCCATCGTCAAGCGGCCCGACGTGCTGTTGTGCGACGAGCCCACCGGCGCGCTGGATTACCAGACCGGCAAGCTGGTGCTCGAGGTGATCGAGCGCATCAACCGTGAGCTCGGCACCACCGCGGTGGTGATCACGCACAACGCGCCCATCGCGGGCATGGCCGATCGCGTGGTGTACCTGGGCGACGGGCGCATCCAGCGCGTGGAGCGCAACGCGCACAAGATCGCGCCATCGGAGCTGCGCTGGTGAAGGCGCTGGACCGCAAGCTGCTGCGCGACCTGCGCCGCATGTGGAGCCAGGCGCTCACGATCGCGCTCGTGGTGGCCAGCGGCATCGGCGGCTTCATCACCAGCCTGTCGGCGGTGGATTCACTGGCGCTGGCGCGCGACGACTACTACGCCGAGGGCCGTTTTGCCGACTTGTTCGCCAGCCTGAAGCGCGCGCCCAACTCGCTGGCCGCCACGTTGCGCGAGGTGCCGGGCGTGGCCGACGTGCAGACCACGATCGAGGCGATGGTGCGTGTGGAGATTCCCGGGCTGCCCGATCCGATCATCGGCCAGCTGATCGGCATCGACGCGCGGGCGCCGCGCCGCATGAACCTGGTGACGGTGAGCGCCGGCCAGGGGCTGGGACCGGCCGGCTCCGCGCACGGCGACAGCAGCATTCCGGCACTGGTGTCCGAGGGCTTTGCGCAGGCGCACCACCTCAAGTTCGGCGACACGCTCAACGTGCTGGTCAACGGCAAGCAGCGCACGCTGCGCGTGAGCGGGCTGGCACTGTCGCCGGAATTCATCTTCGCCGGCCTGTGGGGCATGCCGGACCTGCGCGGCTACGGCATCTTCTGGGTCGACCGTGACGTGCTGGCCGCCGCCTACGACATGCAGGGCGCCTTCAACCATGTGGCGGTGAAGCTGGCGCCCGGTGCGTCGGAGCAGGCGGTGGCCGACGGCCTGGCGCAGCGCCTGGCGCCGTACGGCGGGCGGGACGTGCATGGCCGCGCACAGCAGAACTCGCACCAGATGCTGGACAACGAGATCAAGGAGCAGCGCGTGCTGGGCACCGTGCTGCCGGCGATCTTTCTGGCGGTGGCGGCGTTCCTGCTGAACGTGGTGATCTCGCGCCTGGTGAACACGCAGCGCGAGCAGATCGCCGCGCTCAAGGCGTTGGGCTACCCCAACTTGGCGATCGGGCTGCACTACCTGAAGCTGGTGCTGCTGATCGTGGCGCTCGGCCTGGCGCTGGGCGTGCTGGTGGGTGACCGGCTGGGCTTGATGTTCACCGGGCTGTATGCGGAGTTCTTCCACTTTCCGCGCTTCGAGCACCGCATTGCGCCATGGCTGCTGTTCACCAGCGGCGGCATCACGCTGGCCACCGCGGTGCTGGGCACGCTCAATGCGATCCTGGCCACGGTGCGGCTGGCACCGGCCGAGGCGATGCGTCCGCCGGCGCCCGGGCACTACCGCCGCACGCTGCTGGAGCGCCTGGGCATCCAGCGCATCGGCCCGGCGCTGCGAATGATCGTGCGCAACATGGAGCGCCGGCCGCTGCGCACGGCCTTGTCGGTGGGCGGCATCGCGGCGGCGGTGGCCATCACGATCATGGGCAACTTCTTCCGCGACGCCATCGACACCATCGTGGACACGCAGTTCAACGTGTCGCTGCGCGGCGACGTAAGCGTGTGGACCATCGACGCGGTGGACGACAGCGCGCGCCTGGAGCTGGCGCGCCTGCCCGGCGTGAGCGCGGTGGAATCCACGCGCTTCGTGCCGGTGAACTTGAGCCACGGCCATCGCGCCGAGCGCGGCCTGATCCGCGGCTATGCCGGACGCGCCGAGCTGTACCGCGTGATCGACGTGGACAACCGCGAGAGCCTGCTGGAAAACCGCGGCCTGCTGCTCACCGACCGCCTGGCCGACAAGCTGGGCGTGAAGCCGGGCGACATCGTGCAGGCCGAGGTGCTCACCGGGGCGCCGCGCACGCTGGCCTTGCCGGTGGCAGGCACCGTGCGCGTCATGATGGGCGTGAATGCCTACATGGACCGGCGCGAGCTGAACCGCCTGCTGGGCGACGGCGACGTGACCGGCGGCTTCGTGCTGTCGGTGGACGCGCAGCACGAAGCTGCGCTGCTGGAGGCCACCAAGGCGTTGCCCAAGGTGGCGGGGGCCTTCAGCAAGGCCACCATGCTGCGCAACATGGAGGAGATCAGCGCGCGCAACGTGCGCATCATGAGCACGATCCTCACCACCTTTGCGGTGGTGATCGCCATCGGCGTGGTCTACAACAACGCGCGCATCGCGCTGGCCGAGCGCGCCTGGGAGCTGGCCAGCCTGCGCGTGCTCGGCTTCACCCGGGCCGAGGTGTCGGGCTTCCTGCTCGGCGAGATGGCCATCGCGATCGGGCTCGCGCTGCCGCTGGGCATGGCGCTCGGCTACGGGCTGATCCACGCCGTGAGCGAGCTGCTGAAGTCCGACCAGTTCTACTTTCCCACCGTGATCCAGCCGCGCACCTATGCGTGGGCTGCGTTGTGCGTGGTGATCGCCGGCGTGGGCAGCGCGCTGGTGGTGCGCCGGCGCATCGACCGGCTGGACATGGTGGCGGCCTTGAAGACAAGGGATTGAGACGATGAACCGCAAGACATGGGCTTACGCCATCGGCGGCACCGCGGCGGCGGTGCTGGTGCTGGCCTGGGCGTTCGCGCCGCGCCCGGTGGCCGTGGAAACCGCGCAGGCCACGCAAGGGCACTTCGAGACCAGCATCGAGGAGGACGGCAAGACCCGCGTGCGCGACCGCTTCGTGATCAGCGCGCCGCTGGCCGGCGTGCTGGAGCGCATCACGCTGCGCGAGGGCGATGCCGTGCAGCCCGACATGCCACTGGCCACGCTGATGCCGGTGCTGGCGCCGATGCAGGACGAGCGCACGCTGCGCGAGCAGCAGGCGCAGGTGGAGATCGCGCAGGCCAACGTGCAGCGCGCAGGCGCGCGGGTGGAGGGCGCGCGCGTGGCGCTGCAGCAGGCGCGCAACGAGTTGCAGCGCAGCGAGGAGCTGTCGCGCCAGGGCTTCGTGGCGCCCACCAAGCTGGAAAACGACCGCCTCGGCCTGAAGGCTGCCGAAAAGGAGCTGGACGCGGCCGCGCAGGAGCAGCACGCCGCCGCGCACCAGGTGGAGCAGGCGCGCGCGGCACTCGGCGCGGTGCAACGCCCCGGCGGTGCGCGGACCTTCGTGGTGCGCGCGCCGGTGGCGGGCCGCGTGCTGCGCGTGGTGCAGGCCAGCGAGGCCACGGTGGCACTCGGCACGCCGCTGCTCGAGCTGGGCGACACCTCGCGCATGGAGGTGGTGGCCGAGCTGCTCACCACCGACGCGCTGCAGGCCCGCCCGGGCAGCCCGGTTGTGATCGAGCGCTGGGGCGGCGAGGGCACGCTGCAGGGCCGCGTGCGGCTGGTGGAGCCCGGCGCCTTTACCAAGGTGTCGGCGCTCGGCGTGGAGGAGCAGCGCGTGCGCGTGCTGATCGACATCACCAGTCCGCCCGAGCGCTGGGCCGCGTTGGGTGACGCGTATCGCGTGGGCGTGCGCATCGTGACGCGCCAGGTCGAGCAGGCGCTGCAGGTGCCGGTGAGCGCGGTGTTCCCGCGTGCCGACGCAGCCGGGGCGATGGCGGTGTTCGTGCTGCAGGGCGGGCGTGCCCGGCTGCAGCCGGTGGAGGTGGCGGCGCGCAACGGCACCGCCGCGTGGATCAAGAGCGGGCTGCAACCGGGAGCGCAGGTGATCGTGTATCCGCCGCCGGCGGTGGCCGACGGCGCGCGCGTGAAGCAGCGCAAGGTGTAGCACTGCGCCTGCGCTCCGTGCACCGGTGCTCAGCGTGGCAGCGCCGACGAGGCCTGGCCTGCCGCCAGCTGCCAGTGCCCGTCTTGCAGGATGAAGGTGTCGGTGAATCGCACGTCGCCGTCAAAGGGCTTGCCGTTCTTACCGCTGCCGGCCAAGGAGGTGATGCCGGTGACGATGGCGGTGTCGTGGCCGAGCAGGCGCACCTGCATGTCGCGGTTCTCGAAGCGGGTATAGCGGATGTCGCCGTTGCGCGCGGCGGCAATGTCCTCGGCCTTGGTGCCGATCTCGCCGCGCCCGTTGATCAGGGTGAAGCCTTCGGCCAGGTCGCGCTGCAATATCTGCGTGTCCCCGTGCAGGTAGCCGTCGCACAGGTGCTGCTCGACCCCCAGGATGTCGGCCACCGGGTCGTGGCGCGTCATCGCCATCGTCCAGTTGGTCTCCCAGCTCTTGCCGCCGTCGGGTGAAAACGCCTGCGCCCAATCGACGTGATCGGCATCCACGCGATGCCACGTGTAGCGCACGCGGATCGGGCGGCCCTGGTACTGGTCGTCGCCTTCGAACACACCGTCGTCACCCCGGAAGCCACCCACCACTGGCGCCAGCAACTCGCCGCTGCGGGCGTTCAGGCCGGCGCCGTGGTTGTTCAGCCAGTACAGGCTCCACAGGCCGGTGTGCGGGTTGTAGATGCGCAGCGTGGTGCCCACCTCGCCCGGGCGCCACGCAGGGGCCTCGAAGTCGTCGCGGTTGCCCACGGCGGGCAGCGGCCGCACGTGCGACTCGGCGCCGAAGGTCTCCCAGCGGTCCTCGCCCTTCAGCAGCACCAGGCGCTTACGGTTGTCGATGTGCCAGTCGCCGAGCAGGAAGTCGAAGTCGTGCGACGCGTCGCGCACGGCCGCCTGGGGCGTTGCAGCCGCTTGCGCCTGCGCCGGCTTCCAGCCGAGCAGCAGCGTGGCCGCGGCGCCGACGATCAGCAGCGTGCCCGCCGCGCGCGGAATCCAGCGTCCCGCCAGGCTGAAGCGCCCGCTGCCGGCCGCCGCCAGCGCCACGGCGCCATACACCAGCGCCTGCGTGCCCACCACGATGAGCGCCAGCCACGCGGCTTGCAGCGCGAGCGGCCGCGGCCCCGGCCGCACGAACGCCGGAAACACCGCCAGCGTGAACGCATAGGCCTTGGGGTTGAGCAGACAGGTGAGCAGCGCGCGGCCGAACACGCGCTGCGCCGGCAGCGCCGCGCCGCGCTCGGCGCTGGCCGACATGGCCCCTGCGCGCAGGATGCTCCAGCCCACCCACAGCATGTAGGCCGAGCCGGCCGCGAGCACAAGGTTGAACGCCGCCGGCCACACCGTGAGCAGCGCGGCGATGCCGGTGGCGGCCACCGCCACATGCACCGCGCCGCCGGCCATGATGCCGGCCACTGCCACCGCGCCGGCGCGCAGCCCGCCGACCAACGCATTGCTGGCCACGTAGGCCATGTCCATGCCGGGCAGCACGATCACGCCGAACACCAGCAGGAAGAACAGCCACAGGTCGGGGGAAGAGGTCATCGAGGTCTCCTTGCGTTTGTGTGCATCGATGGCGCCACTGTAGAAACGATATAGGTCAGGAACCGCCCTGTATCGCGCAGGCCGGGCCCACAATGGCGCCATGGCCAAACCCACAAGCCGCGTGCTTGCCGTGCTGGAGATCCTGCAGGCCCACCTGCGCGTGGGCGGGGCCGAGCTGGCGCAGCGCGCCGGCGTGGACCGGCGCACGATCCGCCGCTACATCGCTCACCTGGTGGAGCTGGGCGTGCCCATCGCCACCGAGCGCGGGCGCGACGGCGGCTATGCGCTGGCCGCCGGCTACAAGCTGCCGCCGATGATGTTCAGCCCCGACGAGGCGCTGGCGCTGGCGGTGGGGCTGCGCGCGGCCGGGCAGATCGGGCTGGCCGGCATCACGCCCGCGGTGGCCGGTGCGCAGGCCAAGCTGGAGCGCGTGATGCCCAAGGCCGTGCGGCGCCGCCTGGGCGACATCGACCGCACGGTGGCGATGGATTTCGCGCGGCCGTTTGCCGAAGGCTCCAGCAGTGCCTTGCTGGCGCTCAGCGCAGCGGCGCGCGCGCAGCAGCGCGTGCGCCTGCACTACCGCAGCGCGCAGGGCGACGACACCGAGCGCGAACTCGACACTTACGGCGTGGCGTATCGCGGCGGCGCCTGGTACGCCGTGGGCCACTGCCACCTGCGGCGCGACCTGCGCTCGTTTCGCCTCGACCGCGTCGTGCAGGTGCAGCCGCTGCCGGCCAGCTTCGGCCGGCCGGAGGGTTTCGACGTGCTGGGCTACCTGACCAACGCGATCGCCACCTTGCCGCGTGCACACCACGTGGAGGTGCTGCTGCACACCGACCTGCCCACCGCGCGGCGCCAGCTGCGGCCCGAGCTGGCCGTGCTGTCGCCGCTGCGCGACGGCAGCGTGCGCCTGCGCGCCGAGGTGGACGAGCTGCCCGCCATGGCGCGCGAGCTGGCGCGCCTGCCGTTCGGCTTCACGATCCAGCGGCCGGCAGCGTTGCGCCGGGAGCTGGCAGCGCATCTGGCGTGGCTGGCACAGCAGCTCGCGTCCGCGCGCGGCCCTGTTCGCGCCGCCACGCGGCCGGCGGCACGCCGTACTCGCGCCGGAACGCCCGGCTGAAGGCCGTGTCCGTCTCGTAGCCCACCTGCTCGGCGATCTCCACCAGCGGGCGGTGGCCGGGCGCGCGCAGCAGGTTGGCGGCCAGCAGCCGCACGGGCGGCGCGTCCGGCGCACCCGCTATTCACTACCATGGCCGCCTGTTTCAGCCGTGATGGGAGCGCGTGTGCACGCGGAGATGGTGACCATCGGCATCGCCACGGCGGTGCTCGTGTCGTACTGGTATTCGCATCTGGCGGAGCGCTTTCGCATTCCGTCGGTGGTGCTGCTGCTGCTCACCGGCCTGGCGGCGCGCGTGACGACACACAACTATGGCGCCACCGTGGTGCCGTCGCCTGAGCTGCTGCCCACGCTGGCCACCACGGGGCTGGTGCTGATCGTGCTGGAAGGCGCGCTCGACCTTCGGCTGGAGGGCGGGCGCCGGCGCTTCCTGCTGCGCACCTTCAGCGCGGCGGCGCTCGGCGTGGCGCTCAGCACCGTGCTGATCGCCGTGGCGCTCACGCTGGTGTTCGGCATGCCGCGCCTGCCCGCGTTGCTGGTGGCCGCGCCCTTCGGCGTGATCAGCAGCGCGGTGGCCATTCCGAGCGCGCAGGCGCTGGGTGCCGACGATCGCGAGTTCGTGATCTACGAAAGCTCCTGGTCCGACATCCTCGGCGTGATGCTGTTCAACGCGCTGCTGGTGGCCGTGACCGGCGGCACGGTGTCGCTCACCTTGTTCGGCGGAGGGCTCGCGGTGCTGCTGGCCGGCGCGGCGATCGCGCTGGCGGTCTACTGGCTGGTGGGCCACCTGGAAGGCCACGTCAAGTTCGGGCCGCTGCTGTTCGCGCTGATCCTGGTGTATGCGGCGGCCGACGCGCTGCACCTGTCGCCGCTGCTGATCGTGCTGATCCTCGGGCTGGTGCTCAACAACCCGCAGCAGCTGCACCGCTTCCGCCTTCTGCAGCGCCTGCACAGCCCGCACTACGACGCGGAGCTGGCGCGGCTGAAGCACCTGACCGCCGAGGCCACCTTCCTCGTGCGCACCTTCTTCTTCCTGCTGCTCGGCTACGTGACCGACCTGGCCGCCTTTGCCGACCTGATGGCCTGGGCCTTCGCGCTCGGCATCGTGGCGCTGGTGCTGGCGGTGCGCTGGCTCACGCTGCGCATGTGCCAGCCGGGCCAGCCGGTGCGGCCGCTGCTGTGGCTGGCGCCGCGCGGCTTGATCACCGCGACGCTGTTCTTTGCGACGCCGGCGGCGCTGATGCCGGCCGGGTTTCCGCCGGCCACGCTGATCCTCGTGGTGCTGCTCAGCTGCGTGCTGATGGCCGTGGGCCTGCGCATCGACACCGCGGCGGCGCCGGCGGCCGCCGATGCACTGCCCGCCGCCGGGCAGGCTCAGTCGTCGAGCTGACCCGTCTTGCGCGCCACCTCGCGCGGCGTCTCGCGGCCTTCGGGTTGCTTGGGGCCGCCGTAGCCCTCCTGCTGGTTGCGCAGGGCGGCATCCTCCTCGTCGGCCTGCTGGCCGCCGGCGCGGTCGTCGGGCTCCGGTTTGCGGTGCGTTGGGGTGGGGCGGCGGGTGTCGGTCATCGCAAATCCTTCATCGCGCAGAGCGCGCGGCTGCACTGCTCCTCGCGAGCAAGGCAGGTGCCTGCGCGCATGGCGCTGCCGAAGCGACAAATTCACGTGTGACAAATGACGCTGTCACGTGAAACAAGCTGCGGCAAACGGGCCGGGCCGCCGTACCATCCGCGCACACTGCGAAGCAGGACAGGGGGAAGTGATCGATGGATGGAGCGAACCGGGAGTGGAGCCGCGCATGCGCTCGTGCATTGCCGCCGCAGACCTTGCATGGCGTGAGCTTGCGTCCCATCACACCGGCTGATCTCGGCTTCCTGCAGGCGCTCTACGCCACCACGCGCACTGACGAGATGGCCGCCGCAGGTTGGCCGCAGGCCCAGGTGGCGCAGTTCCTGGCGCAACAGTTCGAGCTCCAGCATCGCTACTACCAGGAGCACTTCGGCGATGCCGACTTCCTGCTCGTGCTGCGGGGCGGCGAGCCGCTCGGCCGCCTCTACTGGCGCGAGGGTGCCGACACTGCCTCGCTCATCGACATCTCGCTGCTGCCGCAGGCGCGCGGTAGCGGCCTTGGCTCCGCGCTGATGCAGCTGATCGTGGCGCGTGCCCAGCAACGAGGGCTGGCCGTCGTGCTGCATGTGGAGCCGTACAACCCGGCCCTTCGGCTTTACGGCCGCTTCGGCTTCGAGGTGGTGGGCCACAACGGTGTCTACCTCAAGCTGCAACGCAGCGCCCGCGTGCCCTCGGCCGCCTTGCCCGAATCGGTGCTCTCGTGAGCATTCCAAGCCTGGAACGGCTGCGCGCCGACGTCGGCAGCACCTACCTGCTCGCTGGCCCCTGGGAGGGCCGGCTGCCCGCCGAGCTGGTGGCGGCCACCGAAGGCGTACCGATGAACAAGCGCTACCGCTGCTACCACGCCGAGCTGGCGCTGCCCGCCGGCGTGCGCCTGCCGCAGCTGTCGTGCGACGTGCATGCCGGTGACGACGTATGGCCGATGCTGCTGCTCACGCCCGGCGCGCCCCACCCCGACGACGCACGGCAACGCATGCACGCCGCCTTTCATGCCTTGATTCCGCAGACCACTCCGGTCTGATTCCGCGCGCACGCGCCTGTTGATGAAGAAGCAAGGGAGATTGAGACCATGAGCGATCCTTTCCTCGGTGAAATCAAGATGGTGGGGTTCAACTTCGCCCCGGTCGGCTATGCGCTGTGCAACGGCAGCCTGATGTCGATCGCACAGAACTCGGCGCTGTTCGCGCTGCTGGGCACCACCTACGGCGGCAACGGCACCGTCACCTTCGGCCTGCCGGACCTGCGCGGCCGCTCGCCGGTGGGCATGGGGCAGGGCCCCGGGCTCACCCCGGTGCAGCAAGGTGAGCTCTCGGGCACCGAGAGCGTCACTATCCTGAGCAGCCAGATGCCGATGCACAACCACCTGATCACGGTCGCCGGCGCGGCCACCGAACCGTCGAACACGCCGTCTGCCACCAACAACGTGCTCGGCGCCTCGGGCGGCGGCCCCGGCAGTGCCAGCGTGTGGTCCACGGCGCTCACCAGCCCCGTACCCCTGGCGCCCACGCAGGTGGGCCCGGCCGGCAGCAACCAGCCGCTGCCGATTCGCAACCCCTACCTGGGCATGAACTTCATCATCGCGACCGAAGGCCTCTTCCCGTCGCGGCCCTGAGCCCGGCCCATTGGCGCGGGCCTCGTGCGCGGGGCCCGCGCTGTATAGAGCAACAACCTTGTCAGAACCGCAAACCTTCCATTTCATCTCCGGCCTGCCGCGCGCGGGCTCCACGCTGTTGTCGGCGCTGCTGCTGCAGAACCCGCGCTTTCATGCGGGCATGACCAGCCCGGTGGGTGCACTGTTCGGCAGCATGCTGGCCCAGTTCAGCGCCGGCAGCGAGTTCGGATCGGTGATCACGCAGGAGCAGCGGCGGCGCCTGCTGCGCGGCCTGTTCGACAGCTACTACGCCGACCGCGCCGACAAGCCGGTGGTGTTCGACACCAATCGCGCCTGGTGCTCGCGCATGCCGGCGCTGCACGATCTCTTCCCGCAGGCCAAGGTGATTGCCTGCGTGCGCAACGTGGCGTGGGTGATGGACAGCATCGAGCGGCTGTACCGCGCCAATCCCTTCGAGAACACCAAGCTCTGGGCCGACGAGACCGAGCGCAACACCGTCTACAGCCGCGTCGACACCCTGGCGCAGCGCAACCGCCTGGTCGGCTTCGCCTGGTCGGGGCTGAAAGAGGCGTACTACGGCGAGCACGCGTCGTCGATGCTGCTGGTCGACTACGACCTGCTGGCGCAAGCGCCGGAACGCGTGCTGCGGCTGGTGTACGAGTTCATCGGCGAGCCCTGGTATGCCCAGCACGACTTCGCGCAGGTGCGCTACGACGCGCCCGAGTTCGATCAGGCGCTGGGTGTGGCGGGGCTGCACAAGGTGCGCCCCAAGGTGGAGATCAGCGCGCGGCGCACGGTGCTGCCGCCGGATCTTTTCGAGCAATACGCGGCGCTGTCGTTCTGGCAGGACGGCAAGGGCAGCGCGGCAAACGTCATCCGGGCCAAGGCCACATGAGCCGGCAGCCGCGGAAGGTCACAAACCCGGAGATGACCGCATGAAGAAGCTTTGGTTCCAGCGCAAGCGCGCCGATGCGCCGTCACGCGTTTCCCCCGTGCCGCTCGGCCGCACCCCGCTCTTCATGGCGCTGGAGCCGCGCCTGATGTTCGACGCGGCGGCCGTGGCCACGGCGGTGGATTCGCATGCCGAAGCCACGCATGCCGTCGCCGCCCACGCCGAAGTGCCGGTCGCGGTGCTGCCCGATGCGCTGCGCGCCTGGCATGCCGAGGTGCCGCCTGCGCACGTCGATTCAGCGGCGTCGCAGGTGCTGGTGGTCGATGGGCGCTTGCCCGATCTGCAGCAGATCGTGGCCGCGGCCCGCCCCGGCGCCACGGTGATCGTGCTCGATCCGCAGAAGGACGGCGTGAAGCAGCTGGCGGACGCGCTCTCGGGCATGAGCGGCATCACCTCGATCAGCCTAGTCTCGCACGGCGACAAGGGTCTGCTGCTGCTCGGCGACGCGCCCTTGTTCGCCGGCAACATCGACGCCTATGCGAGCGAACTGCACACCATCGGCAAGGCGCTGGCACCGAACGCGGACATCGCGCTGTTCGGGTGCGACGTGGGTGCGGGCGCCGAAGGCAAGGCGTTTGTCGATGCGTTGTCTGCGGCCACGGGCGCGGTCGTCGAGGCGTCGACCGACGCCACGGGCACGGCCACTCGCGGCGGCAACTGGGATCTCGAGATCGCCACAGGCACCGTCGAGTACAGCGCTGCGCTCGACACCAGCCGCCTCACCGGCTACGAGCACCTGCTGGTGACGAGCAGCGTGAACACCGTCGCTCAGCTCAAGGCCGCCATCGCCACGGGCAATACCGACGGCGTGGACGACACGATCACGATCACCGGCAACATCACGTTCGCATCGGCGGCCGACGCCATCACGATCAACGTGACGGATGGGCACACGATGTCCATCGTCGGCGGCGGGTTCACGCTGAGCGGCAACAACCTTGCACGCGTGCTCGATGTGTCGACGAGCAACAGCGGCTCGGCGGTGGCCATCAGCAACCTCGTCGTCACCAACGGCTTCCTGACCGGCGCGGGCGGAGACCGCACGGCGGGCGCGGGCGGCGCAGGCGGCGACGCCCTGGGCGCGGCCATCCGCAACGCCGGCACCTTGACCATCACCGGCAGCACGATCACCGCCAACAAGGCGGCGGGCGGCGGCGGTGCCGGCGGCGATGCGTTCAGCGGTTCGGCGGCGGGGGCGGGCGGCGGCGGGGGCGGCTTTGGCAGCACCTTCGGCGGGGCGTCGGGCAACAACTTCGGGGGCAACGTTCAGGCCGGCCCCTCCGCTGGAACCGGCGGAAACGGCGGCGGGTTCCAAAGCGGCGGCCAGCACCTGGGCGGATGGGGCGGCAGCACCGCCGGCGGTGCCGGTGCCAACTATGGCGGCTACTCCTTCGGCGGAAGCGGAGGCACCGCGTCCAATGGCTCGATCGCCATCGGCGGTGGCGGCGGCGGGGCCGGGTACGACGCCGCCGGTGGGCGAGGCGGCAATGCGGTGGGCGGCATCTACAACACCGGCATCCTCACCATCACGAGCAGCACCATCACCAACAACATCGGTGCGGGTGGCGGCGGTGGCGGTGGGTCGGTACTGGCCACGGCCGGCAATGGCGGCGCCGGAGGCTCCGGAACCGGCGCCATCTGGAACGCAGGCGGCACCGTTCACATGGATTCCGGCAGCTATGCGACGCTCGGCACCACCAACGCGGGCGGTGGCGGCAGCGGCGGCGCGGCGTCGTCCGGCAGCAATGTTTCAGGTGCCGCGGGCACGGCCACGTCGAAGATCCAGACCACCGGCGGCGGAACGACCGACACCAGCTATGTGCCGCCGCCATCGATCACCAGCGCCACGTACGACGCGAGCAGCGGCACCTTGAGCGTGACCGGCGCCAACATGACCGCGGGCGACACGATCGACCCGAGCAAGCTCACCCTCACGGGCCAGGGCGGCAGCACCTACACGCTCACCTCGAGCAGCGTCACCGCCAGCAGCGCCACGGCGTTCTCGATCACGCTGAACGCGGCCGACAAGCTCGCGGTCAACGGGCTGCTCAACAAGAACGGCACGGCGGCGGTCGGAGGCACCACCTTCAACCTGGGCGCCGCATCGAACTGGGATTCCACCGCCGCCGCCACGGCCGACCTCACCGGCAACGGCGTCACGGTGAGCAACGTCACGGCGCCGACCATCACCTCGGCCACCTACGACGAGAGCACGCATGTGCTCTCGGTGACGGGCACCAACCTGGTGGCCACCGTGGGTGCCGGCAACGACATCACGGTGTCCAAGCTCACGTTTACCGGCGAAGGCGGGGCCACCTACACGCTCACCTCGTCGAACGTCGAAGTCACCAGCGCCACCTCGTTCTCGGTCACGCTCAACGCCACCGACCGCGCCGCGGTGGAGACGATCCTCAACAAGAACGGCACGTCGTCGACCGGCGGCACCACCTACAACCTGGCCGCTGCCGACGACTGGGACAGCGTGATCGGCAATGCCGACACCTCCGACCTCACGGGCAACGGCATCACCGTGAGCAACGTGGCGGTGCCCACGATCACCAGCGCCACCTACGACGAGAGCACGGGCGCGCTGGTGGTCACCGGCAGCGGCTTCCTGGCATTTGCCGGCGCCACGAACGACATCGTGGCCAACAAGTTCACCGTCACCGGCGAGGGCGGCGCCACCTACACGCTGACCGACACGGCCAACGTGGAGATCACCTCGGGCACGAGCTTCACGCTCACCTTGAGCGCCACCGACAAGGCGGCGATCAACCAGATCGCCAACAAGAACGGCACCAGCTCCACCGGCGCCACCACCTACAACCTGGCCGCGGCGGAAGACTGGGCCGCGGGCGCGGATGCGGCGGTGGTGGTGGCCGACACCACCGGCAACGGCATCACCGTGAGCAATGTGGCCGTGCCCACGATCACCAGCGCCACGTACAACGAAAGCACCGGTGCGCTGGTGGTCACCGGCACAGGGTTCCTGGCACTCAACGGCGCCACGAACGACATCGTGGCCAACAAGTTCACCGTCACCGGCGAGGGCGGTACCACCTACACGCTGACCGACACGTCCAACGTCGAGATCACCTCGGGCACCAGCTTCACGCTCACGCTGAGCGCCACCGACAAGGCGGCGATCAACCAGATCGCCAACAAGAACGGCACCAGCTCCACCGGCGCCACCACCTACAACCTGGCGGCAGCCGAAGACTGGGCCGCAGGCGCCGATGCGGCGGTGGTGGTGGCCGACCTCACCGGCAACGGCGTCACGGTGAGCAACGTCGCCGTGCCGACCATCACCAGCGCCACCTACGACGCCAGCACCGGCACGCTGGTGGTCACCGGCACGGGGTTCCTGTCGCTCAACGGCGCCACGAACGACATCGTGGCCAACAAGTTCACCGTCACCGGCGAGGGCGGTACCACCTACACGCTGACCGACACGTCCAACGTCGAGATCACCTCGGGCACCAGCTTCACGCTCACGCTGAGCGCCACCGACAAGGCGGCGATCAACCAGATCGCCAACAAGAACGGCACCAGCTCCACCGGCGCCGCCACCTACAACCTGTCGGCCGCGGAAGACTGGGCCGCGGGCGCGGATGCGGCGGTGGTGGTGGCCGACACCGCGGGCAACGGCGTCACCGTGAGCAACGTGGCCGTGCCCACGATCACCAGCGCCACCTACGACGAGAGCACCGGCGCACTGGTGGTCACCGGCAGCGGCTTCCTGTCGTTGAGCGGCGCCACGAACGACATCGTGGCCAACAAGTTCACCGTCACCGGCGAGGGCGGCGCCACCTACACGCTGACCGACACGGCCAACGTGGAGATCACCTCGGGCACGAGCTTCACGCTCACCTTGAGCGCCACCGACAAGGCGGCGATCAACCAGATCGCCAACAAGAACGGCACCAGCTCCACCGGCGCCACCA
>CAMLIZ010000015.1 GCA_946480245.1 uncultured Pseudomonadota bacterium | reverse complement strand
CGACCAACGGCACCTTCAGCATCACGGGCAACTCCACGAACTTCGACGGCGTGGACTTCTCTGCAGGCGCCTACACGCTCACGCAGTCGGGCAGCGGCGCGCTGGCGCTCAACGGCAGCAGCGCCAGCGCCGCAGGCCTGCAGCTGGCCGGCGGCGCGCTGCTGAGCCAGACGTCGGGCGACCTGCTGCTGGCGGCCAGCTCGGGCACCGCAACCAGCCTACAGATGACTGCAGGCAGCGCGGTGTCGAACCTCGGCAGCGGCACGCTGCACCTCGATGCCACCACCGGCATGGTGCTCGACGGCACGCTGTCGTCGCCCAGCGGCGCGTTGTGGCTGTCGGCGGGCGGCGCGGTCACGCAACCCTCGGGCAGCATCAGCGCGCCCGCGCTGCAGCTCACAGGCACCGGCAGCTACACGCTCGGCGCCGCCGCGAACCAGCTGCAGACGCTGGCGGCCAACACCGGCTCGCTGCTGGCGCACAGCACCACCGACCTGACGGTGGGCACCGTGCTGTCCACCTCCGGCGTCAGCACCACGGCGGCGACCACGCTGCTCAGCGACGGCAATCTCTCGATCGCCACGGGCGCGCAGGTCAGCGCCACGAACCCGGTGCTGTCGGCCGGGGCCAACTTCATCAACGGCGCAGGCGCTTCTGCCGTCACAGCCACCGCGGGCCGCTGGCTGATCTACGCCGCCGACCCTGCCACCAGCAGCTTCGGCGGCCTGGACAGCGGCAACACCGCGCTGTGGAACGCCACCTATGCCACGCTGCCGCCGGGCAGCGTGAGTGCAGCGGGCAACCGCTACCTGTTCGCGCTGCAGCCCACGCTCAGCTTCACGCCGCTGAATGCGAGCAAGGTGTACGGCACCGACCTCACCGCGCTGCTGCAGTCCAACTTCGCCTTGAGCGGCCTGCAACCCGGCGTGGCCGCGGCCTTCCTCGGCGACACGGCGGCCACTGCGTTTTCCGGTGCACCGCTGCTCGCCTCGGCCGGCGCGGCCGCCACGGCCGGCGTGGCCGGCGCGCCCTACGCGATCACGGTAGGCGCCGGCAGCGCGACCAGCGGCACCGGCTATGCGATGAGCTTCGCCGCACCGGCCTCGCTGACCGTGACGCCGCGGCCCATCACCGTGACTGCCGACGCGCAGATCCGCTCCTTCGGCGATCCGAATCCGCCGCTGACCTACCAGGTCACCAGCGGCAGCCTGGTCAACGGCGATACGCTGTCCGGCAGCCTGGCGACGAACGCGACGGCCGGCTCGGCGCCGGGCAGCTATGCGATCGCGCAGGGCACGCTCGGCGCCAGCGGCAACTACACGCTCACCTTCACGCCGTCCAGCCTCACGGTGGCGCAGGCGCCGCTGCGCTCGCCGGTGCCAGCGCCCGGGCGCTTGTCCACGGACCCGGGCACCTTGCCCGGTCTCGACAGCGACGCCGCGCAGGACGCGAAGGCCGTGCAGGCGCTGTCCAGCATCACGCCCTCCGATCCGGAGCGCTACATCGTTCTTGCGCTGGACGACTATGCGCAGGCTGCCGTGCCGACGCAGCACAGTGACGCGAGCGACGACACCACGCTGCAGCCGCTGCTGTCCGGCACCGCGCAGCAGCTGATGACCGCGCTGGAGCGCGAGCATGGCCTGCGGCGCGTGGCGGTTTGGCCGGCCAGGCCGATGCAGATGCTGTTCGTGCTGTACCGACTGCCCGAAGGCATGCGCCGCGAATCGATCATCGACACCTTGAGCCACCATCCTCATGTGCGCGCCGCAGGGCCGCTGCAGGAGTTCTCGCCGCTCGCCGACGATGGACTGCCGCGCTACAACGATCCGTATGCGCCGCTGCAACGCGGCTTCGTGGAGATTCAGGCCGCGCGTGCCCATCGCACCACGGTCGGCCGCGACGTGTCGGTGGCCATCGTGGACACGGCTGCCGATGCCGCCCATCCCGACCTGCTCGGCCGCCTGGCCACGCAGGAGGACATGATCTCCCCCGCCGGCACGCTGGCCGCCAAGGTGCAGGCGCGGCACGGCACCGAGGTGGCCGGCATCATCGGCGCATCGGCCAACAACGGGCAGGGCATCGTCGGCGTGGCGCCGAGCGCGCAGCTGCGCGTCTACCGCGCTTGCTGGTACCACGCGGAGAGCCCGGCGGCGCGCTGCAACACCTTCACGCTCGCGAAGGCACTGAGCGCCGTGATGGAGTCGAACGCGAGGCTGGTGAACATGAGCCTCGGTGGCCCCGACGACGCGTTGCTGACCATGCTGATGCAACGCCTGCTGCAACAAGGGCGCACCGTGGTGGCGGCGCTTCCGCCGAGTGGACGGGTGGAGGGCTTTCCGGCCGGCGTTCCCGGCGTCATCGCCGTGGGCAGCAGCGACGGGCACCGCATGCCTGAAGGTGTGCTGGCCGCACCGGGCAAGGACGTGCTGACGCTGACCCCTGGCAACAGCTACGACTTCGACAGCGGCTCCTCGCTGGCGGCGGCGCACGTGAGCGGAGCGATCGCGCTGCTGCTGTCGCTCGACCCTGGGCTCGGCACCGCCGACATCCGGTCGCTGCTGGCCGCGTCTGCGCAAGGCAGCGCCGACGGTTCGATCAACGTCGGCAATGCGGTCGCGCTGCTGACGCAACGCCGGCAGCAGGCCCTCGCGCGCTGAGCCCCCCTCGATTCGCGCGGTCCGACCGCGGGTTATCTCTGATGCCGACCAGCTGCCCCGGGTCGGCATCCTGCACTTGCGCTCATCAACTCAGAGCCTGCGGTGCAGCCCATGAAACTCGACCTCGACAGACTGCTTCCCAATCGGCCGGACGACGCCGACATCGAACTCATCGAGCTGGGAGACCACCGGTATCCCGCCCTGGTGGTCGACAACTTCTTTCGCGACCCGGAACACGTGCGCGAGTTCGCCGCGACGCTGCGGTACAAGATCCCGCCGTCGCTGCACCCGGGGTACTTTGCGGTCGCGAGCCTGAGCATGGCGGCGGTGGCCGCGTTCGTCTTCGAGGTGTACGCCAAGGAGTTCTACGCGTCGGCCGAAGCGATGGAAAGGCACGCCAACTCGTGGCAGTTCTTCCGCGTCGAGCAGCAGAAGTGGGATCCCCCGCGCCCGGCATCGCGCTCACCCCACGCGGACCTGGGCTTGCTGGTCGGACTGGTGTACCTGAACAAGCCGGAGCACTGCCGTGGCGGCACCTCGTTCTGGCGACACACCCAAACCGGCACCGAAGAGCTGTTCCCTAAAGAGGTGGTGGCAGGCCAGTCGCCCGACAAGGTGTTCACCGGCAACCGCCCGCTGGATCTCAGCGTGCGAGACCGCATGTGGGGGCGGGGCGCGCGGCGGCCCTTCGACCGGGCGCGCGAAACCGGGCTGGCCGGCACCTATGCCGAGTACTGGAAGATGATCCGCGACACGCCGGGTGACGAGCACGACAACATCGTGAGCAGTTGCGGCGGCTGGGAGCTCACGCGGGTGCTGGAGATGAAGTACAACCGCCTCGTGCTCTATCCGGGCTTCATGCTTCACTCGGGTCACTTCAGGAACGACTGGTTCGGCAACACGCCCGACAACAGCCGACTGACGGCCAACTTCATGTTCCATTGGCCGACGATGATCCCCTGAACGCCGGGGTTCACCCCCTGGCGATGTAACGCTCGCAACCGCACGGCCCGCCACTCCGCACTCACGGCAGAGGAGTCTTCAACAGGACGGCGGGAGAAGTGCCATGAATCTGCGCAACCCACTCGTGAGCCTCACCTTCGCGATGATGCATTCGTGCGAAGGCGGGCTGGACGGCGTACCGAGCCCCGAGGCCACCCACCTGCTCGGCACCACGCCTTGCGGGCCCAGGCGCCGCCGGCCACGGCCCGACGAATGCGACGTCACGATGTTCAGCCAGTGCTGGTCGGACCGCGACATCGGGTTCCGTGAAGACAGTGGCGACGTCGCGCACGACGGCCAGACCGTGGTGGTGATGGGCCCGCAAGGCGACGCCTGCGTGTACTTCGGACCTCAGTTCGTGTACCGCATCGCCCATCCGAACCGGCGCTTCTTCCTCGACGTGGCGGCCCAGCGGCTGGAGGGCGTGTCGTCGGCCGTGGCCGCCTACGAAGGGCGCGACAACGAGATCATCGAGAGCGTGGAATACCGCCTGGAAGCGGAAATGAGCCGCCTCGAAGCCGCGACACGGCGCGAGCCGGACAAGGCCTCGGCGATCGCGAGCCTGCTCGCGCTGTACGCCGGCCGCTTTGCGCGCATCGACGATGACGAATGGTTGTCGGCGGGCCCGCCGCAAGCAGATCGAGCGCATCGGTACGTACCCTGTCCCCCGTGAGTGGGAGCGACACGGCACCCGAATCCGGGCACGCTTGTGGCTCGGCATTTGCAGTAAAGGGAGTGTTGCCGTGCGTCACCTGATCATCGCCGCCGCCGTACTGGCCGGCGCCACCTCCGCCCAGGCCTCCACCTGGTCCTTCAGCTACACCGGGGCCACCTCCACCGACGCCCCGTTCACGCTGCCCTCCATCGACGGCCAGTTCAGTGCGAACGACCTCAATGGCGACGGCTACATCACTCGCAACGAGGTACAGCAGCTCGACTTCTTCGGCTACCGCATGGCGCCCGCCGCGGACATGGGCACGCCGGGCTTGCCGCCCGGCAGTGACATGTCGGCGTTGTCGAGCTTCGACTTCAACATCGGCAGCAGCGCGCTCAGCTTCACCGGCCACGCCGGCAGCTGGCACGACGCCTACGTGAAGACCGACACCACGCTGCTGTACGCCACCGGCATCGGCGACTTCAGCTTCGACCTCGCCGACGCACAGCTGCAAGTGCAGCAGCTGGACGGTACCTCGGTGGTGCAGTCCAACCCCGTGCCCGTGCCCGAGCCCGGCAGCTGGGCGCTGCTGAGCGCGGGCCTGGCGCTGCTGGGCTGGCGCGGGCGGCGCCTGGTCGGCCAGGGCGGCCTGGCGACCGCCTGAGCGCGGGCGCGCTCAGAACGCGCCGGCGTCGCCCGGAAACACCACCGGCGACTCGAAGCCATCGGCCGACACGGCAGACACGCCGAAGAACCAGTCGTCGATCACGACGTTCTTCAGGCTCGTTTGCGTGCTGCTGGCGGGCGCGTCGCGGTGGTGCTGCCACTGCGGTTCGGTGGTGCCGCGCCACCACACGCGGTAGCCGGCGGCACCGGGCACCGGCTGCCATTTCACGAGGGTGTCGGGCGACACGGCGCCTTCGATCGCCACGCCTCGCGGCGGCGCGGGCGCGGCGGCCAGCGACGCCAGCGCGATGACGTTCAGGCGCGTCACCTGCGCCAGGTAGCCGAAGTCGACGCCGTCTATCGTGTCGCCATAGCGGATGCCGTTCTCGGTGCGCAGGTCCTGGTGCTGGCGCGTGTAGTCCTCGTGCGCCTCGGTCACTCGCACCGCCGGGTAGCCTGCGTTCAGGAACTCCACCTGGTCGCCACCGCGGCCGTAGCGGTCGGTGCGGTAGACCATCTGCACCTTCAGGTTGGGCAGGTGCTCGTCGGCCAGGCGCGCGATGTAGCGCGCCAGGTTGCGCGACGGTGAATCGACCTCGCCGCCGTTGTAGCGGCGCCGCGTGGCCTGCTTCTCGGTCTCGGTGGCCTTGGTGCCTTCGGAGAACACGCGCACCGTGCTGTTGTCGTTCACGCCGTCACCGCCATGGCTGTTGCCGACGATGTCGTTGTTGAGGTCGGCCTCCACCTGCCAGCCTTGCGCCTTGGCGTGGTCGGCCAGCACCTTGCCGCCGTACAGCCCTTGCTCCTCGCCGCTCAGTGCGCCGTACACCAGCGTGGCGGCGAACTTGTACTTCGACAGCACGCGTGCCGCCTCGATCAGCGCCGCCACGCCGGAGGCGTCGTCGTTGGCGCCGGGCGCGTCGCTGGTGGCGTTCATCACGTCGCTCACGCGCGAGTCGAGGTGGCCGGTGATCAGGATCACGCGCTCGGGGTCGGTGCTGCCGCGCTGGACCGCGATCACGTCCATCACCTCGGTCGGCTGCGGCAGGCGCTTGGCAGTGAAGGTCTGCGCCGGCGTCTGCACCTGCAGGCAACCGTGGCAGTCGCTGGAGATGGCCGCAAAGCGCTGCTGCACCCAGCGCCGCGCCGCGCCGATGCCGCGCGTGGCGCTCGCGGTGTCCGACATCGTGTGGCGCGTGCCGAAGCCGACCAGCGCGGTGAGGGTGGCGCGCAGCTGCGCTTCGTCCACCTGCGGCGGCAGTTCGTCGAGACGGGGCGCGGCGCCGGCCCAGGCGGGCAGCAGCGCGAGCAGCAGCAGCGTGCGGTTCATCGCGTCATTGTGGGCCGATGGCCGGTGCCACCACGGGCGGCGCGGCGAACACGAGATCACGCAGCCACAGGCTCACGCCGGGCACGTAGGTGATCACCATCAGGCAGCCCAGCACCACCAGCACGAACGGCAGCAGGTGCCGCACGATGCGGTCCAGCGAGATGTTGGCCACGGTGCAGGCGGCAAACAGGTTCACGCCGAACGGCGGCGTGATCATGCCGAGCGCGAGGTTGACCACCATGATCGTGCCGAAGTGCACCGGGTCCACGCCGAAGTGGCGCGCCACCGGCACCAGGATGGGCGCGAGCACGATGATGGCGGCCGAGGTCTCGATGAACATGCCGATCACGAACAGCGCCGCGTTCACGCCGAGCAGGAACCACGCGGGCGACTGCAGCACCTGCGTGAGCCAGGCGCCGATGGCGTCGGGCACGCCGGCGCGCGTGATCAGGAACGCGAACAGGCCGGCGTTGGCGATGATGAACATGATCACGCTGCTGGAGATCACCGACTTCTTCAGCACCGCCGCCAGGTCGCGCAGCGAGAGCTCGCGGTGCACCACCAGGCCCACGATGAGCGCGTAGAACACCGCCACCACCGAGGCCTCGGTGGGCGTGAAGATGCCGCCGTAGATGCCCCCGAGAATGATCACCGGCATCAGCAGCGCCCAGCCGGCACGCAGCGCCGCGCGATGCACCGGCAGCCGGCCGTCGCCGTCGCGCAGGCCCCAGCCCTTGTAGCGGCACCACAGGTGCACGAACAGCATCAGCGCGCCGCCGATCAGCAGGCCCGGGCCGAATCCGGCGATGAACAGCTCGCCGATCGACACCTCGGCCGACACGCCGAACAGGATCATCGGAATCGACGGCGGAATGATCACGCCGAGCTCAGCGCTGGTGGCCTGCAGCGCCGCTGCGTACTCCTTCGGGTAGCCGTGCTTCACGAGCGCCGGGATCAGGATGGAGCCGATCGCAAACGTGGTGGCGACCGACGAGCCCGACACCGCCGCAAAGATCATGCAGGTGAGCACGCAGGTCATCGGCAGGCCGCCCTGCACCCCGCCGACCAGGCTCTTGGCAAAGTCGACCAGCCGGCGCGAAATGCCGCCCGTTTCCATCAGGTTGCCGGCGAGGATGAAGAACGGGATCGCCGCGAGCGGAAACTTGTCGATCGCGGTGAACATCTCCTTGGGCGCCAGGATCAGCAGGCCAGGCTGGTGAATGGCGATGCCGAGCATCGCCGCCCCGCCGATGGCCACCGCGATGGAGATGCTGAAGGCGAAGGCCAGCAGCATCGTGAGGAGAAGGGTCAGCGGCATTCGTTGTCGTGTGGGTCTTCGCGTTGGCGCATCACGGAAGGCGGCACGCAGCTGGGTGCGTCATGCAGCCGTCTCGAGCTCGAGGTTCACGGGATCCACGTGATGGCCCAGCACCGCCACGATCGACAGTGCAGCGCCCACGGGCAAGGCGCCATACGCCCACCCCATCGACAGCTCCATGCTCGCAAAGGTCTGGAAGCGCACGCGCGTGACGAGGTCGATGCCGAACCACAGCAGCACGCCGAGGAACGCCAGCGCGCTGACCGTGATCACGCCGCGCACCACCTCGCGCCAGGTGCCGCGCGAGGTGCGCAGCATCAGGTCCACCGACACCAGGGCGCCGCGGCGGAACGAGACCACCACGCCGAACATCACCATCCAGATCAGCAGCCGCCGCATGGCCTCCTCGGTCCACGTGGACGGCTGCTCGAAGATGAAGCGCGCCAGCACCTGCCACATGCCGAGCACGCTGACGATCACCAGCAGCGCGCACGCCAGTGCGAGCGACAGGCCCGTGACCCAGCGGTCGGCGGCGAGGATGGCGCGGCGGATCACTTGACCGCTTGAATGGCCGCGATCTTGTCGGCGCCGAACTCCTTGGCGAAGTTGGCGTACGCGGGCGCCACGGCCTTGCGGAAGCTTTCACCGTCCACGTGCTCGACCACCTGCATGCCCTGCTTCTTCAGCTCGGCGATGCCGTTGGCCTCGTCGTCGTTCACCTTCTTGCGCTGCGCCGCGCCGCCCTTCTTGGCGGCCTCGACGAACACGCGCTTGTCGGCGTCGGACAGCTGGTTCCACACCTTGGGGCTGAGGATCAGCACGGCCGGCGAATACACGTGGCCGGTGAGCGACAGGTACTTCTGCACCTGCGCGAACTTGGCCGACAGGATCACGGGGATCGGGTTCTCCTGGCCGTCCACCGTGCCCTGCTGCAGCGCGGTGAAGAGCTCGGGGAAGGCCATCGGCGTGGGCAGGATGCCGAAGGTCTTGTAGCCCTCCATGTGCACCTTGTTCTCCATCGTGCGCATCTTCAGGCCGGCGGCGTCGCTGGCGGTCACGATCGGGTGCTTGTTGTTGGTCATGTGGCGGAAGCCGTTCTCGGTCCACGCCAGGCCGATCAGGCCCTTGGCCTGCATCTTGTGCAGCACATCCTGCCCGATCGGGCCGTCCATCACCTTGCGCGCGTGGTCGTAGCCGCGGAACAGGAACGGGATGTCGAAGATCTTCACGTCGGGCACGAAGTTGCCGAGCGGGCCGGTGGAGGTGTTCACCACATCCTGCGTGCCCAGCTGCACGGCCTCGATCTCCTCGCGCTCGCCACCGAGCGCGGAGTTGGGGAAGTGCTGGCACTTGTAGCGGCCTTGCGTGCCTTTCTCGACCTCGTCGCAGAACACCGTGGAGCCCACGCCGTAGTGGGAATCCTTGGCGGTGGCATAGCCGATCTTCAGCACCGTCTGCGCGGACGCGGATGCGGCCAGCGCGCACAGCGCGGCAGCGACGAGAGTGGGCACGAGGGGGCGTTGCGTCATGGTTGTCTCCGGGTGTCGTCGAGGAATTGCAGCACGATGCTGCGGAAGTCGGTATCGGGAGTGAGCCCGAGCGCGCGGCTGCGGCCGGGCTCGAAGCGCGCCGGCCAGCCGCCGACGATGCGCTCGATGGCCGCGTCGGGCACGAAGCGCACGCGCTCGCGCACCGCCGCGCCCGCCACGGCCTGCAGGGCCTGCAGCATCTGCTCGACGCTCACCGTGAGCGCCGGCAGGTTGAGCGCGGTGCGGCCGCCGAAGCGCTCGCGCGGCGCCTCGAAGCAGGCGATCAGGCCATCGATGGTGCGCGCCGGCGAGGCCAGCGCGATGAGCGTGTGCGGCGGCACGGGGCACACCGCGTCGATGCCGGCCAGCGGCTCGCGGATGATGCCGCTCACGAAGCTGGAGGCCGCGCCGTTGGGCCGGCCGGGGCGCACCGCCACCGTCATCAGGCGCGCGCTGCGGCCGTCGATGAAGCCCTTGCGCGTGTAGTCGGCCACCAGCTGCTCGCCGATGAACTTGTGGATGCCGTAGGACGACTGCGGCGTGGGCAGCGTGTCGTCGCGCACCACCGCGGGCAGCGGCAGGGCGGGGTCGCTGCCGAACACGGCCACCGAGCTGGCGAACACCAGCGTCGGCGCGTTGCCGGCCCCGCGCAGCGCGTCGAGCAAGGCGCGCGTGGTGTCCAGGTTGGAGCGCAGGCCGAGCTCGAAGTCGGCTTCGCACTCGGCCGACACCGCGGCCGCCAGGTGGAACACGCCGTCGAAGTGCTGCTGCGCCAGCGCCGCGCATTGCGTCAGCAGCGCGCCGCCGAGCGAGCGCACGCGCGTGTCGGCCAGCAGGTCGGGCGGCGGCTCCACCAGGTCGGCCAGCACGAGTTGCTCGATCGGCTGGCCGCGCAGTTGGCCGCGCGCGAGCAGCGTGCGCGCCAGGCGCGCGCCGAGGAAGCCGGCGCCGCCGGTGATCAGCAGCTTCATGGATGGGTTCTCCGGTAGCGGTGGAACCAGCCCAGGCCGAGGCTGGTGCCGGCGCGTGGCCGGTACTCGCAACCCACGTGGCCGCAGTAGCCCAGCGTGTCCAGCAGGTCGAACAGGTAGCGGTAGTTCAGCTCGCCCACGTCCGGCTCCTGGCGCTCGGGCACGCCGGCGATCTGGAGGTGCCCGACGCGGCCGGTGGGGATGTACTGGCCCAGCTTCATCGCCAGGTCGCCTTCGACGATCTGGCAGTGGTAGAGATCCATCTGCACCTTCAGGTTGGGCAAACCGATCTGCTGCACGATGGCATGCGCGTCGTCTTGCCGGTTCAGCAGGTAGCCGGGAATGTCGCGCGGGTTGATCGGCTCGATCGTCAGCTCCAGCTCGGGCGCCTGCCGCGCGGCCCAGGCCAGGTTGTCGAGATAGGTGGCGCGGCAACGCTGCGCGTCCTCGCCGGGCGGCAGCACGCCGGCCATCAGGTGCACGCGCGGGCACAGCAGCGCCTGCGCATACGGCAGTGCCTGCTGCTCGAAGCCGCGACGGAATTCGGCTTCGCGCCCCGGCAGTGCGGCCAGCCCCCGCTCGCCGCGCTGCCAGTCGCCCGGCGGCGCGTTGAACAGCACCTGCTGCAGGCCCTGCGCCAGCAGCCGCGCGGCCAGGTCGGCGGGCGGGTGCTCGTACGGGAACAGGAACTCCACCGCGCGAAAGCCGTCGCGCGCGGCGGCCTCGAAGCGATCGAGAAAGGGATGCTCGGTGTAGAGCATCGACAGGTTGGCGGCAAAGCGGGGCATCGGCGTGTGCGCGTCCTCTCGTGTCTACCAGCGCACGCGAAAGGCCTGCTGCAGCTCGTCGATCTGCTCGGCGCTCAGCGGCGTGGCGCTGCGCCCGCCCATCAGCCACAGGCGTGCGGTCTCTTCCAGCTCCTCCAGCGCGGCCATCGCCTGCGCTGGCGACGCATGCCACACCAGCGGCCCCAGGCGGTCGAGCAGCACGGCGCGCAGGGTGGCGCCGCGAGCGCTTGCGGTGGCGATGTGCTGCGCCACCTCGCCAGCCACCGCCGGGTCACCGGGGCGGCGGTAGCGCACCAGCGGCACGGCCCCAAGTTTCATCACCGAATACGGCGTGATCGGCGGCAGCACGGCCTCGGCGCGCCACACGCCGGCCAGCGTGAGCGCCACCAGGTGCGTGCTGTGCGTGTGCAGCACGCAGCCTGCAGCGCGGTCGGCGGCATAGACACGGCGATGCAGCGCCAGCGTCTTGCTCGGGCGCTCTTGGCCTTGCGGCTGCCCGCTCGCATCCACATACGCCAGGCGCTCCGGCTGCAGATGCCCCAGGCAGGCGTCGGTGGGCGTGATCAGCACCCCCTGCGCCAGCCGCACGCTGATGTTGCCGGCGGTGCCGTGCACGTAGCCGCGCTCGAACAGCGAGCGCCCGATGCGGCAGACCTCATGGCGTGCATCCTGCTCGGCGAGGCACGCGCTCATGGTTGCACCCCGAAGGCGCGCACGAAGAAATCGTCCTGCCCGAAGTTGCCGGACTTCAACGCCAGGTGCAGCCCGCCCGGCGCGGGCGCGCAGTTGGCGTGGCACCAGGGCACACCGGGGTCGATCTGCGTGCCGATCTGCATCTGCTCGATCTGCAGGGCCTGCACGCAGGCGCCCGAGGTCTCGCCGCCGGCCACCACCAGGCGCCGCACGCCGCGCGCCACCAGGCCGAGCGCGATGGCGGCCAGCGCCTGCTCGACCAGTGCGCCGGCATGCTCCGCGCCGAGCCGGCCCTGCACGATGCGCAGCGGGTCGGCGCCGGCCGATGAATACAGCAGCAGCGGCGCCTTGCCCAGGCGCGTGTCGGCCCAGGCCAGCGCCTCCTGCACCACCGGCTCGCCCTGGGCCAGGCGCAGCGGGTCGATGGCCAGTGCGGGCAGGCCGGCCGCGACGAAGGCGCCCACCTGGCGCAGCGTGGCCTGCGAGCAGCTGCCGCTCACCACCGCGGCGTATCCGTCCACCGCTGGCAGGCGCGGCGCGCGGCCTGGGCGCGCCGGCCCCAGGTGACGCGCCACGCCGTAGGCCAGGCCGGATGCACCCACCAGCAGCGGCAGCCCGTTGGCCGCCGCGCCCAGGCTCAACAGCTCGTCGTTGTCCACCGCGTCGGCGATCGCGAAGCGCACGCGCTGCGCGCGCAGCGCCGCGATGCGCGCGCGCACCGCCTCGGCGCCGGCCGCGGCCAGCCGGTGCTCGATCAGGCCCACCTTGCCGCGGCATTGGTGTTGCAGCACGCGCACCAGGTTCGCATCGAGCATCGGCGTGAGCGGGTGATGCCGCATGCTCGATTCGCTGAGCAGCGCGTCCCCCACGAAGAGGTGGCCCTTGTAGACGGTGCGCCCGTTCTCCGGAAAGGCCGGCGTGACGAGCGCGAAGTCGGCGCCCAGCGCCTGCAGCAGCGCCTCGGCCACCGGGCCGATGTTGCCCTGCGCGGTGCTGTCGAAGGTGGAGCAGATCTTGAAGTAGATGGTGGCCGCGCCGTGCGCGCGCAGCCACTGCAGCGCCGCCAGTGACTGCGCCACCGCGTGCGCCACCGGCGCCGTGCGCGTCTTCAGCGCCACCACCACCGCGTCGGCCTCGCCGGCCAGCGGCTGCTGCGGCACGCCATTGGCCTGCACCACGCGCAGGCCTTGCCGCACCAGCGTGCTGGCCAGGTCGGTGGCGCCGGTGAAGTCGTCGGCGATGCAGCCCAGGTGCAGCCGGCTCACCGCGTCGCCCTCGCCGCCTGCTGCGGCACGATCAGCCCGCCCACCTCCAGCCGGCGCGCAGCCAGCGCCAAGTGCCGCGTGGCGTGGCGGCGCGCGGCGGCCGCGTCGCGCGCGGCAATGGCCTCGAAGATCGCGCGGTGCTCGGCGCGCACCGCCTGCATGAAGTCGGCGCGGCGCGCCTCGTTGTCGCGCGTGACCTTCATCGCCTCGCGCTGGTATTGCTCCAGAAAGCCGAGCACGCAGGTGAACTGCTGGTTGCCGGTGGCCTCGGCGATGGCCCGGTGAAAGGCCAAGTCCTCGGCCACGCCATCGCCGCCGGCCGCCACCGCGCGGTCGATCGCCTGCAGCGCGCGACGCAGGGCCGCCACCTGCGCGCGCGTGGCGCGCTCGGCGGCCAGCGCCGCCACCTCGCCCTCCAGCGCACGCCGCACCTCGACGATCTGCACCACCGATTGCAGCGAGCCCACCACCGTGGGGTCGAAGGCCAGCGGGCGGCGCGTGCCGTCGGGCGCCACGAACACGCCGGAGCCCTGGCGCGACACCAGCCGCCCCTGCGACTTGAGCTGGTGCACCGCCTCGCGCACCACGGTGCGCGACACGCCGTGCGCCCGCGCCAGCTGCGGCTCGGTGGGCAGGCGGTCGCCGGGCTTCAGCGCGCCGCTGTCGAGCTGCCCCGCCAGCAGCGCGGCCAGCCGGTCCGACAGGCGCTCGGGCACGAGGCGCGGGGCGACGGCGGCACCAATCATCAGGTCATCATATGACTCGGGCCCACGCCCGGCATTGCGGGGATTCCCGGTGGCCCGCCCTCAGGCGTTGCGCTCGGCCCACTCGCGCACGCGCTGCTGCAGCGCGCGCACGCCGTCGGTCAGCGCGGCCGGGCCGGGCTGCAGGATCTCGCTGCTCTTCACCTCGTGCAGGCTGCCGGTGCGCACCGCAGGCAGCGCCTGCCAGCCGGGGCGCGCGGCCACCTGCTCGGGGCGGAACTTGCGGCCGCACCACGAGCCCAGCACGATCTCCGGCGCGCGCCGCACCACCTCCATCGGGTCGTGCACGATGCGGTCCTTGCCCGCGGCCTGCCGCGCCAGCTCGGGAAACACGTCGTCGCCGCCGGCGATGCCGACCAGCTCGCTGACCCAGCCGATGCCGGAGATCAGCGGCTCCATCCATTCCTCGAAGTACACGCGCGGGCGGCGCGGCAGCGCCTGCGCCTGCTGCGCGATCGCGTCCAGCCCGGCCTGCAGCTGCTGCACCAGCGCGGCGGCGCGCGCGTCGGCACCCACCAGGCTGCCCAGCGTGCGCATCATGCGCAGGATGCCGGCCACGTTGCGCTGGTTGAACACGTGCACCTGCAGGCCGGCGCGGATCAGCCGGTCCGCGATCTCGGCCTGCATGTCGGAGAAGCCGAGCACGAGGTCGGGCTCGAGCGCGAGGATCTTGTCGATCTTGGCGTTGATGAAGGCCGAGACCTTGGGCTTGTCGCGCCGCGCCTCGGGCGGGCGCACCGTGTAGCCGGAGATGCCGGCGATGCGGTGCTGCTCGCCCAGCAGGTACAGCGTCTCGGTGGTCTCCTCGGTGAGGCAGACGATGCGCTGCGGAAACGGATCGGCGGTCGCGCTCATGAAGGCAGTGTCGCCGAAGCACCACCCCGCAGCCGGTGTAGGCAAAGCCCCACACCCACCCCCCTGAATCACTGATAGGCGCAGCGCGCGGATGGAGGCAGCATGGACTCCATCGACGGCCTGCTGCGGGCCAGCACACCGAGGAGACGCACATGAGCGACGAGCCGAACGGCGCCATCGAGGCGCGCGCCCAGGACAACGCCGAGGCGCTGCGCCGCCTCGTCGACGGCCTCGACCCCATGCAGGCGCTGGGCTACGAGGCGGCCGACCCGTCGCTGCAGGCCCGGCTGTGGGGAGACACCATCACGGCCTGGGAGCGCGGGTGACCCCAGGCGCCGCGCCGCATGATCGGCCCGGCCGCCGTGGCAGCCACCTTGCTGCTGCTCTGCCTGAACCAGGTGGTGAGCGGCGCCGTGCAGCAGGCGCATGCACAGCAGCACCAGGCCCTGTCGCCCGCCAAGGCGCAGCCCGCGTGCAGCACCATCGCCGACATCGGCCAGCGCCAGCTCTGCCTGTTGCGCCTGCGCTCCGCGGTGCTGGCCGCGGCCGACGACTGACTCCCTCCGCTACGTCCGCAGCTGCTGCGAAAACTGGCGCCGGTACGCGCTGGGCGACACCTTGAACGCGGCGCCGAAGTGCTGGCGCAGCGACACCGCCGAGCCGAATCCACAGGCCGCGGCCACCTCCTCCACCGAACGCTCGCTGGTCTCCAGCAGCCGTTGCGCCAGCGCCAGGCGCTGGTTCTGCAGCCACTGGCCCACCGTGGTGCCGGTGGCCTCTCGAAAGCGGCGCGTGAAGTTGCGCCGGCTCATCAGCGCACGCCGCGCCAGCGCATCGAGGCTGTGGTCCTCGTGCAGGCGGCGGCCCAGCCAGTCGAGCAGGGGCGCCAGGCGGTCGCGCTCGGGCGCGGCACGCACCGGCTGCTCGATGTACTGCGCCTGCCCGCCCTGCCGGTGCGGCGCCACCACCATGCGGCGCGCCGCGCGATTGGCGGCCTCTGCGCCGTAGCGCCTGCGCAGCAGGTGCAGGCAGCAATCGATGCCCGCCGCCGTACCTGCGGAGGTGAGCACGCTGCCATCGTCCACGTACAACACTTCGGGCTGCAGCCGCACCTGCGGAAAGCGGCGCGCGAACTCGGGCACGAGATGCCAGTGCGTGGTGGCGGGCCGGCCGTCGAGCAGGCCGGCTTCGGCCAGCACGAAGGCGCCCAGGCACAACCCCACGATGGTCGCGCCGCGCCGGTGCGCCAGGCGCAGCGCGCGCAGCAGCGCCGGCGGCGCGGGGGTGCCGTCGTCATGCCAGGAGGGCACGACGATGGTGTGAGCGTGCCGCAGCGCCTGCAAGCCGCACGGCGCGTCGATCGTGAAGCCGGCATTGGTGCGCAGCACACCGCGCTGCACGCCGCACACGCGCAGCCGCAAGCGCGGCGAGCCGTCGGCCTGCCGGTCCTCGCCGAACACCAGGCAGGGCACGGCGAGGTGGAACGGGCTGATGCCGTCGAAGGCGACCACGGCAACGGTTTCCGCAGGAGGTGAGCGCATGGCCCGATCTTATCGATGAATGGCATTCAGGCCACTGGCCGGGCGGCACCGAGGCGCGAAGAATGCCGCTCATCGCAACCCGCAAGGAGCCCCGCATGAACAACGCACCGCGCCGCGCACTCGTCGTGATCGACGTGCAGAACGAGTACTTCGAAGGCGGCGGCCTGCCGATCGAGCACCCGCCGGTGACACAGACCCTGCCCAACATCGCCCGCGCGATGGACGCGGCGCATGCGGCCGGCGTGCCGGTGGTGGTGGTGCAGCACGATGCGCCGGCCGGCGCGCCGGTGTTCGTGCCCGGCAGCGCGCGCTGGCAGCTGCACCCGGAGGTGGCACGGCGCCCGCGCGATCACTTCATCACCAAGCACCTGCCCAGCGTGTTCGCCGGCACCGGCTTCGCCGACTGGCTGGCGGCGCACGCCATCGACACGCTCACCGTGGCGGGCTACATGACGCACAACTGCGGCGCCGGCACCGTGTACGAGGCGATGCACCGCGGGCTGAAGGTGGAGTTCCTCGCCGACGCCAGCGGCGCCCTGCCGTATGCCAACGCGGCCGGCCGCGTGAGCGCCGAGGAGGTGCACCGCGTGTTCAGCGTGGTGTTCCACAGCAACTTCGCCGCGGTGGCCGACACCGCCACCTGGATCGCTGCGCTGCGCGACAAGATCGCGCTGCCGATCGACAACGTGGTGGCCTCCAACCGCCGCGGCCGCGGCCTGATGTAGCGCGGGGAACGGGGATTGCCGGCACTGCAGGCTCCATCCCCCCAGGAGCACGCGATGAAGAACAGCACCGGCCCCAGCGGCCCCGGCAACCCCCTTGCCAAGAAGCGCGACCAAGAAGACCTGCGCGAGCAGGTCAACGAGATCCTGAACCCGCAGGCCGAGCGCCTGCAGCGTGACGGCCAGGTGCCCACGCGCAACGAGCCCTCGCCGAACCCGCGCAACCAGACGGTGCCGGACACCGACAGCGAAGCCGCCGCGCGCGAGCGCCAGCAAAACCGCGGCGGCTGACGGGCGCGCTGCGGCCCTGCGGCGCGCGCGCAAGGCCTGCGCTATCGTGCGCAGCCTTGCCACCACCGGAGGACCTTCCTCGATGCCCACCCGCACCCTGGCCCACAAGGCCCTCGTGCCCGTCGTTGCGCTCGCCGGCCTGATCGGGCCCGTGGCCGCCACCGCACAGACAGCCCCCACACCCACCCGCGCCACCACCACCGCGCCGCGCAGCCCCTACCCGGGCGTGATCGGCATCGACGTGGATGCCACCGACCTTGCGCACAAGATCTTCCGCGTGCGGCAGACGCTGCCGGTGCGCCCCGGGCCGCTCACGCTCGTGCAGCCGCGCTGGCTGCCCGGCACGCACGGCGCCTACGGCGACCCCAACGCCCTGGCCGGCCTGCAATTGCGCGCCGGCACGCAAGCCGTGGCGTGGCAGCGCGACCCGGCCGACCCGTACGCATTCCACATCCAAGTGCCGCCCGGCGCCGACACGCTGACGATCGAGCTGCAATACCTGTCGCCCACCACCAACCACAGCGGCCGCGTCGTGATGACGCCGCAGATGCTCGAGGTGCAGTGGGACGCGATGCTGCTGTACCCAGCGGGCCATGACGCCAGCGCGATCCGCATGGCGCCGCGCCTGAAGCTGCCCGACGGCTGGCAGAGCGCGAGCGCGCTGCGCGGCCACCTGCAGGGCGGCGCCTGGCAGTACGAGCCGGTGTCGCTGGAGACGCTGATCGACTCGCCGGTGTACGCGGGCCACTACATGAAGCAGGTGCCGCTGGACGCGGCCGACGTGGCGCGCCCGGTGGTGCTGAACCTGATGGCCGACGCGCCCGAGCAGCTGCAGGCCAGCGAAGCGCAGATCGCGGCGCACCGCGCGCTGGTGCACCAGGCCGACCAGCTGTTCGCCTCGCGCCACTACCGGCACTACGACTTCCTGCTCGCGATCAGCGACACCTTCGGCCGCATCGGGCTGGAGCACCACGAGTCGAGCGAGAACGCGGTCAAGCCCAACTACTTCAAGGACTGGGACAAGGCCGTGCTCGAGCGCGAGCTGCTGCCGCACGAGTACACGCACTCGTGGAACGGCAAGTTCCGCCGCCCGGCCGACCTGTGGACGCCGGACTACAACAGCCAGCCCATGCGCGACAGCCTGCTGTGGGTGTACGAAGGCCAGACGCAGTACTGGGGCCGCATGCTGGCCGCGCGCAGCGGCCTGGTCACGCCCGAGCAGGCGCGCGAAGGGCTGGCCTATGCAGCGGCATCGGCCGAGCACCGCGCCGGCCGGAGCTGGCGCAACCTGCAGGACACCACCAACGAGGCGCACCTGGAAGCGCGCGAGGCGCACAAGGACTGGCGTGACTGGCAGCGCGCCTGGGACTACTACGACGAATCGGCGCTGATCTGGCTCGACGCCGACACGCTGATCCGCGAGCAGAGCCAGGGCAAGCGCTCGCTGGACGACTTTGCCGCCCGCTTCTTCGGCGTGGACGAAGGCCGCGTGCAGCCGCTCACCTACACCTTCGACGACGTGGTGAACGCGCTCAACGCGGTGTGGCCGCACGACTGGGCGCGCTTCCTGCGTGAGCGTCTGGACAACCACGAGCGCGCGCCGCTGGACGGCCTGGCGCGCAGCGGCTGGAAGCTCGTGTACACGGAGCAGCAGAGCGACAGCGCCAAGGCTTACGACGAGAAGGACAAGGCCAGCGACTTCAGCTACTCGGTCGGCCTGCGCATCGGCACCGGGAACGACAACGTCGTGAAGGACGTGGCCTGGGACAGCCCGGCGTTCCGTGCCGGCATGGCGCCGGGTGTGAAGCTGGTGGCGGTGAACGGCACGGCGTACAAGCCCGAGCGCCTGGCCGCCGCCATCACGGCCGCCAAGGACGGCACGCACCCGATCGAGCTGCTGCTGCGCGACGGCGACCAGTACCGCACGGTGAAGGTCGACTACCGCGGCGGCCTGCGCTACCCCAAGCTCGAGCGCATCGACGGCACGCCCGACCGGCTGAGCGCGATCCAGGCCGCGCGGTGATCGCCACGCGGCCCCGGCACGCGCCGGGGCCGCGCGCGATCACATGCGGTACAGCTGCCCGTCCTGCCAGCGCACGCGGTCGCCCACGTGCAGGCCGTTGATGTCCTGGAAGTCGTAGGTGCCGGTCTCGCCGTTGTCGAACTGCACCTCCACCCGGTACACCTCGCTGCTGCTCGAGCGGCGCTTCTCGATCTCGTTGCCGGCGATGCCGCCGGCCACCGCGCCGCCCACCGTGGCGGCCGTCTTGCCGCTGCCGCCACCCACCTGGTGGCCCAGCACACCGCCCACCACCGCGCCCAGCACGGCGCCGGCGCCGGAGGAGGTACCCGGCCGATCGACCACCTGGATCGAGCGCACTTCGCCATAGCGCGTGGCCTGCGCGATCGAGGGCGATTGCGTCACCGGCGCCACTTCGCGCGCGCCGGGGCTGGCGCAGCCCACCGCCATGACGAGCGTCGAGGCGGCGGCAGTGAGGGTCAGCATGCGTCTCATGTCATTCACTCCTTGTGTCTGCAAAGAGTCTTCATGCTGGCGGCCGGGCGCTCGGGCTGCTGCCGTTCAGGGCCGCGTTTGCGGGTCGGCCGGCCGCGCCCGTGCTTGTGGGTCGCCGCCTACACCGGATGCGGGGGCCAGAATAGCGGCATGAGCGCCACGTCCACCGCCCCCACCGTCATCACCACCCAATCCTTCACCGATGCCGACGCCGCCCTGCGGTACGCCAGCACGATCTACGACAGCGGCATCCAGCACCTGCGCCAGGCGCTGCACGAATTCGTGGCCGGGCGCGACTTCACGCAGCGCGTGCGCGCCTGCTACCCGTTCGTGCGCATCCAGACGCACACCGTGGCGCGCGCCGACTCGCGCCTGAGCTACGGCTTCGTGGCGGGGCCGGGCACCTACGAGACCACGATCACGCGGCCCGACCTGTTCGGCAACTACTACGCCGAGCAGCTGCGCCTGCTGCTGCAGAACCACGCCGTGGCGCTGGAGGTGGGCTTGTCCAGCCAGCCGATCCCGCTGCACTTTTCTTTTGCCGAGCACGACCACATCGAGGGCGCGCTGACGCCGCAGCGCCGCATGCTGCTGCGCGACCTGTTCGACCTGCCCGACCTGGCCGCGATGGACGACGGCATCGCCAACGGCACCTACGAGCCGGCGGCCGGCGAGCCGCTGCCGCTGGCGCTGTTCACCGCGCCGCGCGTGGACTACTCGCTGCACCGGCTGCGCCACTACACCGGCACCGCGCCCGAGCACTTCCAGAACTTCGTGCTGTTCACGAACTACCAGTTCTACATCGACGAGTTCGTGCGCCTGGGCCATGAGCTGATGAGCAAACCCGCGCAAGGCGGCCTGCTGGACGAGCAGCCGCAGCACACCCACCCTGCCGGCGACGACGGCTACATCGCGTTCGTGGAGCCGGGCAACCTGGTGACGCGCCGCGCCGGCCTGGCCACCGAGCCGGAGGACGACTACGGCGCGCAGCCGCCGCGCATGCCGCAGATGCCGGCCTACCACCTGATGCGCGCCGACCGCACCGGCATCACGATGGTCAACATCGGCGTGGGCCCCAGCAACGCCAAGACCATCACCGACCACATCGCGGTGCTGCGCCCGCACGCGTGGATCATGCTCGGCCACTGCGCCGGCCTGCGCAACACGCAGCAGCTGGGCGACTACGTGCTGGCGCACGGCTACGTGCGCGAGGACCACGTGCTCGACGAGGAGCTGCCGCTGTGGGTGCCGATCCCGCCGCTGGCCGAGGTGCAGCAGGCGCTGGAGGCCGCGGTGGCCGACATCACGCAGCTGCAGGGCTACGAGCTCAAGCGCGTGATGCGCACCGGCACCGTGGCCTCCACCGACAACCGCAACTGGGAGCTGCTGCCCTCGCGCGGCATGGCCAGTTCGCCCGAGCGCCGCTTCAGCCAGAGCCGCGCGGTGGCGCTCGACATGGAAAGCGCCACCATCGCCGCCAACGGCTTCCGCTTTCGCGTGCCCTACGGCACCTTGCTGTGCGTGAGCGACAAGCCGCTGCACGGCGAGATCAAGCTGCCGGGCATGGCCAACCAGTTCTACCGCGACCGCGTGGACCAGCACCTGCGCATCGGCATCCGCGCGGTCGACATCCTGCGCCAGCAGCGACAGGATCAGCTGCACAGCCGCAAGCTGCGCAGCTTTGCGGAAGTGGCGTTCCAGTAGCGGTGTGCCTTGAGCACGGCGTTGCTGCTCTGGGGTGTGCTGTTCGGCTCGATCGGCGCGGGCTTCGTCGTCTACGGCAAGAAGCAGCAGCGCCTGGTGCCGCTGTTGTGCGGGCTGGGCCTGATGGTCTTTCCGTACTTCGTGTCCAACACGGCGCTGCTCGTCGCGATCGGCGCGGCGCTCGTCGTCGTGCCGTTCGTCATCAAGGAATAGCGCGCCTGCGCTACGGCAGCTGCCGCAATGCCGCCAGCAGCGGCCCCAGCAACAGCCGGTTCAGCGTGTCGTCGTGCCCCTGCTGCACGGCCGCATACATCGGCCACAGGAACGCCTTGGCGTTGTGCAGCCGCGCCAGCGAGGCCTGCGTCTGCGGCACGCCGGCTGCGGGCATGGCCGCAGTGGCGATGCGGCCCAGCCACTGGTCCCAGAACGCCGCATCGTGCAGGCCGCGGCGCGCGATGAAGAGCACCGGGCGCGCCAGGCGGTCGCCCTCGCCGTAGTGGTAGAACACCGCGCCCTGCGGCAGCACCTGCTGGCCGATGGCGTCGAGCAGGCGGTCGAGCTGCGCGCCGTCGAGCGCGGGGTTGAGCGCGAGCTGCAGTGCCAGGTCGGCACCGTGCGCCACGGCATGGCGCCAGCCGTCGTGTTCGTCGAAGCCGCGGTAGTCGCGCACACCGGCCAGGTACGTGGCCGCAGCGCTGACGAGTTGGTCGCGCTCCTCGGTGGTGAACACCGGACGCAGCCGGTCGTAGCGCGCCACCTCCGACAGCGTGAGCGCGGCAAACGGCTTGGTCACGCCCTGCGCATCGGGCAGGGCCGGCTCCAGCCAGGGCAGCAGGCTGGCGCCGATGCGGCGCACCGCGTCGGGGCTGAGCTTGTCGCCGCGCATCCACGTGCTGAGTGCGTCGAACGCAAGGTCGTCTCGCAGCTCGGGGTTGGGGTCGGCCAGGCAGTCGAGCAGGCCGAAGGCAAGCGGCTCGACTGCCATCGGATCGGCCATTACCCAGTGCTGTGCCTTCAGCTGGCGCAGCGACTCCACGCTGCTGCCTTCGGGTGGGCAGGCTGCCTGCGCGGCGGCGTGGCACAGCGCCAGCAGCAGCGCTGCCAACCAAGGGCGGTGAATGGGGCGCATGGCGGCTCCTCCTGTTGTTGACCTGCGGCAATGCGAAGGCCGCAAGGTTAGCCCCGACCGCCCGCCCACCACCCTCGCAGCCATGAGGGTTTGTACGAACAATTGCGCAGCATCAGCAAGCGGCGCGCCCATGCGCGTGCGGGCAACTCCTTGCGCTGGCGGCTTGTGGAGCGCCCTGCGTTGGCATACGCTGGTGCGACCCCAACCCATCAACCGCGGGGCGGCACTGACGTTCCCGCTGAGGAGACGGCCATGCCAAGCTCAAGCACAGGTGGCGCGAGCAGCGCCACCGCAGCCCTGCGAACCCTGGCCCTGGTGGGGCCCGCCGCAGCCGGCAAGACCAGCCTCGCGGAGGCGCTGCTCGTCAAAGCCGGTGTGATCGGCGCACCAGGCAGCCTTGACCGAGGCACCATGGTGAGCGACTTCGATCCCCTCGAACGCCGCATGCAGCACTCGCTGAATGCGGCGTTGATGCATCTGGAGCACGCCGGCACGCGCATCCACCTGATCGACACGCCGGGGGCGCCCGACTTCCTCGGCCAGTCGCTGCCCGCGCTGGAGGCGGTGGAAACCGCGGCACTGGTGATCAACGCGCAGACCGGCATCGAGATGATGGCCACGCGCATGATGGACTGGGCCGCGCGGCGCCACCTGTGCCGCATGATCATCGTGAACAAGATCGACGCGCAGGGCGCCGACCTGCAGGCGCTGCTGCAGCAGCTGCGCGAGGCCTTCGGCACTGAATGCCTGCCGCTCAACCTGCCGGCCGATGGCGGCACGCGCGTGGTCGACTGCTTCTACAACCGCGAAGGCAGCGCCGACTTCTCGTCGGTGGAGGCCGCGCATCGCGCGCTGGTGGAACAGGTGGTGGAGGTGGACGCCGAGTTCGTCGAGCGCTACCTCAACGATGGCGACGTGGACCCGAGCGAGCTGCATGCGCCGCTGGAGCAGGCGCTGCGCGAAGGGCACCTGATCCCGGTGTGCTTCGTGTCGGCGCGCAATGGCGCCGGCATCGACCAGCTGATGGACGTGATCGTCAAGCTGCTGCCCAACCCCACCGAGAGCAACCCGCCCGAGTTCCTGCGCGGCGAAGGCGCGGCCGCGGTGCCGATCGACGCCGTGCCCGACCCGGCGCAGCACGTGCTGGCGCATGTGTTCAAGGTGACCGTGGACCCGTACGTCGGCAAGATGGGCATCTTCCGCGTGCACCAGGGCACGCTGAGCAAGGACTCGCAGCTGTACATCGGCGACGGCCGCAAGCCCTTCAAGGTGGGGCACCTGTTCATGCTGCAGGGCAAGGAGCATGTGGAGGTGCCGCAGGCGCTGCCCGGCGACATCTGCGCCGTGGCCAAGGTGGAGGATCTGCACTACGACGCGGTGCTGCATGACGCCGCCGAAGACGACCACATCCACCTGAAGCCGCTGGAGTTTCCGGTGCCGGTGCACGGCCTGGCCATCGAGCCCAAGCGCCATGGCGACGAGCAGCGCATGTGGGAGATCCTCACCAAGCTGGTCGACGAAGACCCGTGCCTGAAGGTGGAGCACGTGGCCAGCACCAACGAGACCATCGTGTACGGCCTGGGCGAGCTGCACCTGCGCGTGCTGCTGGAGCGCCTGCGCGAGGTCTACAAGTTCGACGTGAACACGCGGCCGCCGCGCATCGCGTACCGCGAGACCGTCACCTCGCCCAGTGAAGGCCACCACCGCCACAAGAAGCAGACCGGCGGCGCCGGCCAGTTCGGCGAGGTGTTCCTGCGCATCGAGCCGCTGCCGCGCGGCGCCGGCTTCGAGTTCCTGGACCAGGTGAAGGGCGGCGCGATCCCGAACCAGTTCATCCCCGCGGTGGAAAAAGGCGTGCGCGAGGCGATGGCCGCCGGCGTGCTGGCCGGCGCGCCGATGATGGACGTGCGCTGCACCGTGTTCGACGGCAAGAGCCACAGCGTGGACAGCAAGGAAGTGGCCTTCGTCACCGCCGGCAAGAAGGCCTTCATCGCCGCGGTGAAGGAGGCGCGCCCGATCGTGCTGGAGCCGATCGTGCACATCGAGATCACCGCACCCGACGCCGCGATGGGTGACATCACCGGCGACCTGTCGGCGCGCCGTGGCCTGGTGAGCGGTACTACCAACGGCGCGGCCGGCATGATGGTGGTGCGCGGCCAGGCCCCGCTGTCGGAGCTGTCGGGCTACCAGTCGCGCCTGAACGCGATGACCAGCGGCCAGGGCCGCTACGCCATCGAGTTCTCGCACTACGACCCGGTGCCGCCCACGGTGCAGCAGCAGCTGGCGTCGCAGTACAAGCTGAAGGACGAGGACTGACGCTGGCATGATCGCGCTCCACGCAAGGGAGGGAGCGCGAGATGAACAAGATGCGTGTGCTCCAGGGGCTGGCCGTGGCCGGCCTGCTGGGCGCCATCGTGCTGGTGGCCGGCGCCATCCAGGCCACGCTGCAGGCCGGCAAGATCAACGGCCCGGCGACGATCGTGCGCACACCGGCCGACGAGGTGTGGCTGCAGGTGGACCGCGAGCTGTGGCGGCTCGACCGCAGCGGCCATCGCCAGCAGGTGATGGACATCGCCGCGCTCGGCCTGCCGGCGCCGCCGTCGCACCTGGTGCGCCACCCGGGCGGCGCCATCGTGGCCACGGTGCGCGACGATGCCACGCTGTACTTTCTCGACCCCGCCACGGCGCACGTGACGCACACGCTGGCGCCGCAATGGCCGGCCGACCTGGCGCGCCACGGCGGCCGCGCGATCGACATCGCGTTCGCGCCTGACGGCCGGCTCGCCATCGCCACCGCTGGCGGGCATGCCGTGGCGCTGTTCGACGCCCAGGGCCGCTTCGAGGCGCGCACCGCGCCCGACACCTACCGCTTCACCAACGGCCTGTGGTGGAGCGGCGACGCGTTGTGGACCACCGATACCAACCGCTTCCAGCTCAACCAGCTGGACGGTCGCACGCTGGCGGTTCAGCACACGCTCACGCTGCCGGCCGGCGACGCCGCGCGCTTTCTCGGCAGTGCACGCCCGTGGCCCGGCCCGGCCTCACCCGAGGCGCCGCTGGCCGCCTTGCTGCGCATGCGCAACGGCATGCTCGCCGGGCGCGTGGTGCTGGTGAGCGTGGACGGGCACGAGCACGCACTGCCGGGCAGCGCGCCGATGGAGCCGGCCGACCTGGAATGGGTGGACGGCACGATCGTCGTGCCGGACGCGGCCTCGTTCACGCTGCGGCGGTGGTCTGCGCAGGGCGCGGCGCAGCCGGACTTCGGCGACGCGCAACTGCATGCCCTGCTGCGTGAGCGCTTCGATGCGCGCGCGGCGCTCACGCGCCAGCATCACATCGGCCTGGGGGCCGGCGTGGCGCTGTTCGTGCTGGCCTTCGCGCTGGCGTTGTGGGCGCAGCGCGAGCAGCGGGCCACGCGTGCGCCCGTGGCGCTGCCGGCGGGCGCAATGCCGCTGCACTGGCGCGCCCAGCTGCAACTGCGCGTGCAAGCCTTCTGGCCACTGCTGCTGTGCGTGATTCCGCTCGCGCCGCTGCAGTGGCCCGGCGCGCAGCGCGCACTGCGCGAAGCGCTGGGCGCACGCGGCGCCCTCGGGCTGATGCTGGGCTTCTCGGTCCTGACCGTGCTGCTGTCGATCGTGATGACACAGCGCATCAGGCGCCTGGCGCAACAACCGCGCTTCGAGCCGCTGTTCAACGAGCTGGCCTTGCGCAAGCTGCGCCGCGCCGACCCGGCGCTGCTGGCGCTGCAACCCGGCGAGCAGGTGCAGGAGACCTTCATGTGGGCGCGGCCGCTGCCGCAGTGGGCGGTGCTCACCGACCACCGCCTGCTGCTGTTCAAGGCCAACCTGCTGGAACAACGGCCCGGCAGCGTGCACGCGCGCGCCGACATCGTGGGCGCCTCCGCGCGGCGCGGCGCACTGCGCAACAGCGGCCTGGGCGGCGCGCTGAAGCAGCTGCTGAGCCCGGGCGGCTGGCTCGAGCTGCGCCTGCGCGACGGCCACGTGCTGGCCGGTGCCGTGACGGCGCCCACGGTGGCACAGCGCGTGGCGCAACAGTTGGCTGACGCCGCCCTGCGTGAAGCCTACAAGCCGGCGCGCGCGCAGACGCCGCACCGATCCGCGGCCGCGTGGGTGATGGGGCGCACGAGTCAGAGCCTCAAGGCACCGCTGTAGATCACCGGACCCGTCGGTGCACCCGTGGGCGAGCCTCCGGGGGGCTCGACCGAGACGGCGAGGCCCGCGTTGTCGGAGCGCAGGCCGGACGCCTCCAGGCGCTGCCGCTCGATCACCGTCACGCCCGTGGCCGATACCAGGCCCAGGGAGCGGGGGCGTCCGGCCGCAGGCACGGCCCACAGTTCCAGCACGGCGTCGGGCCGGCTCAGTGACACCGGCTGCACCGGCCGGGTGACCATGGCGCGACCGTCAGCGCTGAGGCTGGCGATGAACGAGGCCGGCGTGCCGGGTGCGGCGCCGGTGGCCTGCAGCACGACGACGATCGGCGCGTTCGCGGGCGGCGGCACCAGCCGCTGCACCCCGATGGCAAGGGCGAGCGCGAGCGCGGCCGCGGTGGTGGCCTGCCATGCGGCCACGCGCTGCCACCAGCGCTGCGGCCGCGCCGGCGCGCCCCACAGCCGGTGTTCGACAGCGGCCCACACCGCCTGCGGTGGCTCGACGGGCTGCACGGCCGCCGTCAGCGGCATCAACCGCGCCTCCCACTCGGCCACCGCGCGCTGCAGTGCCGGGTGGGACGGCAGCAGCGCTTGAAAGCGGCGGCGCGCGCCGCCGCGCAGCGTGCCGGTCACGAACTGGGCGGCCAGAGCATCGGCCCGCTTGTCGCGCGCATAGTCCATCGTCAGGCCCTCCCGCGGCTCAGATCGGCCGCCTCGTCGTGCTGCACCGCCCGGTCCAGACACCGGCGCAGCGTGCCCAGCGCCCGGCGGATCCACGACTTCACGCTGCCCAGCGGCGCCCGCAGGTGCGCGGAGATTTCGCTTTGGCTCAGGCCGTCGTAGAACGCGAGCGCCATGCACTGCCGTTGCTCGGCCGTCAGCCCGGCCATGCATTCGCCGAGCTGGCGCGCCTGGCCCGCACGGTCCAGCAGTTCCACCGGCCCCGGTGCCTCGCTGGGCCACTGCGGGCCGGCAGAGCCGCTGTCATCGTCGTCGTCACGCTCCAAGGGTTGCGTCGCCGGCTGCGCCTGCTGACGCCGCAGGCTGTCGATCGCGCGGTGACGCGCGATGCTGGTCAGCCAGGTCATCGGCTGGCCCTGCCGCCCGTCGTAGCTCCCCGCCATGCGCCACAGGCCGACGAAGACGTCCTGCAGCACGTCCTCGGCCACCGCCCGGTCCCGCTGGATGCGCAGCACCACGGCGAACAGGTGGGCGCTGGTGCGGCGGTACAGGTCGGCGAACGCGCGGCGGTCGCCGAGCGCGCTGCGCGACAGCAGCTGGGCGAGCTCGTGGCTGGCGGCGGGCCAGTGCTCCGTGTTCAACGCAGACATGGGCGCTCCGATCGGCGCAGTAGGCAGCGGCGCATTATGGTGTTCACGACAGCGTCAGCGCCGGCAGGATCGACACGTGGGCCGTGCGCTCGACGAACCACACGGCGGCGACGGCCGCTGCCGCGAGCGAGCCGGCCGACAGGCCCCAAACGCGATAGGCGGGGCGGCGCCGCAGCCAATACAACAGCGGCACGACGGACAGCACCACAGCGAGCTGGCCGAGTTCGATGCCGGCGTTGAAGCGCAGGAGCGCCCACGCGAACGCCGCCGGCGGCAGCTCGAGCTCGTGCAGCGCGCTGGCAAAGCCGAAGCCGTGCACCAGGCCGAACAGGAAGGTCACCGCGCCGCGCCAGCGCCCGAACACCGGCCGCAGGTTGTCGACAGCGGCCAGCACGATGGTCGCGGCGATCGCCGGCTCGATCACGGACGGCGGCAGGTCCACACGACCGAGTGCGGCCAGCGTCAGCGTGATCGAGTGGGCCAGCGTGAACAGCGTGACGACGCGCAGCACGGGCAGCAGTGCTTCGCGGGGGCTGCGCACCGGCTGCCAGCCGGCTGCATCGCGTCGCAGCACCGCCGGGATCAGCAGACACAACAGGAACAGCAGGTGATCCAGCCCGGTGAGGATGTGATGCACTCCCGCGTACAGAAACGACGCCGACGCGATCGGCGCCGCGTCGGCCGGCCGCAGCGTGGCATCGATGGCGTGCTGCGGATCGAGGAGCCGCAGTTCCTGCCGCCCGTCTGCATACGCCAGCTGGGCAATGCCGCGGTGGCTGGCGTCCACCCCGGCGAACAGCGTGTAGCGCAACGGCAGCGCCGCCGGCGGCCGGCACGCGGCATGCATTGACAGCGCCACGTAGACGCCATCGGCGCGACGTTCCAGCGCGTGGCCGGTGACGGCAAGCGGGCAGCGCGGCACGGACAAGTTGGCGAGCGCCAAGGCGTCGATGCGCGGCCACGCGTGGCGCACCTCGCCCCATGTGAGCTGGCGGTCGCCGTCGGCGTCCAGGTCGACCAGCGCGTCCAGGTCGCGCAATGCGATGTCCCAGCGCACGGTCAGGCCCGCGGGCGCGGCCTTCACCTGCAGGTAGGCGTCGCTGGACTGGTGCGCCTGCGCCGGGGCCAGCGCCAGCAGCAGGCCGGCGGCCCACAAGGCGCAGGCGGCAAGGCGTGCGCCACGGTTGGCGCATGGCGGGCGCTTGGCCCGCGCGAGGTCAGCGCAGGCGATCGATGCGTGCGTCATGGAGTCCGCTTTCGTTCAAGGCCGACTGGAGTGCCTGCCGCGCCTGCGCCGCTGCGGCGCCGCTGTTGGCGCGCGCCACCTCGGCCAGCAACACCAGGTCCGCCGGCTCGCGCTGCAGCGTCAGATCGGCCAGTGACCACTTCAGCGCAGCCACCGGGTCGTGGTCGACGTGCAGGGCCAGGCGTGCTCGCTCACGCGCATGCAGCACGGCAGCGCCCGGCCGCAGCGCGGCCTGGGCGAAGCGCGCGCGCAGGGTCGCTGCCGCCTGGCGGCCGGTCTCGTCGTCTGCGCTTTCCGCCATGCGCAGCAGCGCTGCGTCGCTGTCGGGCTGGCCTGCCAGCAGCGCGCGCGCCTCGTTGCCGCGCCCCTTGCGAAGCAGCAGGTCGCACAAGCCCAGGCGGGCATACGCGTCGGGCGCCAGTGCCAGCACCTGACGCCAGCGGCGCTCCGCGTCGTCGTCGCGGCCATCACGCTCGGCCATTTCAGCCAGCGAGGTCAGCAGCCAGGCCGGCTCGTCGCCTCGGGCGGCCGGCAGCAGGGTTTCCAGCCGCGCGCGGGCGCGCTCGCTGTCGCCGCGCAACGAGAGGTTCTCCGCCAGGCAGGCCTGGCCATGCAGCATCGCGCCCGCCGCAAGCAGGGCTCGGCATTGCTGGTCGGAGGCGTCGTAGCGGCCCTTGAGCCGCTCCAGCGTGGCGAGCATCAGCCGCGCCTGCGGCTGGGCCGGGTCGCGAGCCACCAGTGCGCGCAGGCGTTGCATGGCGCCGTCGAAGTCGTGCAGGTAGTCCAGCGCCCCGGCCAGCGCCAACACCACCTCGGGACGGGCGGCCGCGCCGTCGGCGAAGGGCGCCAGCAGCGCGATCGCCCGGCCGACCGGGCGCGGGTCGCCGCGCTCGCGCGCGTCGCGCATCAGCGTTCGCGCCTGCGCCAGCGCGGCCGTTGCATCCAGCGGCACGGCCGCGCGGCTGCCGACGCGCCACGCCGGCAGCCGCTCGACGACCTCGTCGTCGGCAGCCGGCACCAGCGGCACGGCCAGCGCGTGGCCGGCCGCGAGCGCACCCGCCACGCAGGCCAGGGCCACCAGCCAGCGGCGCGGGCTGCGCATCGCGCGGCTAGAGCGACTGCGGTTCCTGGTCATCTGGCAGCGGCGGCTCGAAGCCTTGCAGCGAGACCGGCTCGCGGTCGTCAGGCGCCTGCGCCACCAGCGCGAGCAGGTAGGCCACGAGGCCCCCGCTGGACGCGCTGGCGCTGGGAGGCACCGCTTCCAGCGGCCCTGGGGCGGGTGCGCCCGGCTCTTGCGAGCCGTCGCTGCCGCCACCGCCGCCACAGCCCACGAGCGCGCCGGAGACGGCAACGAGGGCAGCCAGAGAGAAGGCATGGCGTTTCATCGTGTGCTCCTTCACTGCGCGCCGGGCAGCGGCGTGTTGAGGTATGGGAAGCCGGGCAGCAGCGGCACCTGGGCCTGGTCGACGCCGTCGTGCAGCTTGAGCGCGGTGTCGCCCAACGGCACCGCCGAGGGCTTGCAGCTGGCGCCCAGGTGCAGCGCGTCGGTGTCGCCGTTGAGCACGCACAAGCCGCCCATCACGGCAGCCAGCGACACGTCGACCACGTCGTCGTGCGGCCTCCGCCCGTTCGGGAAGCCGGCCGCGTCCCCGGCGACGAGGCCAAGGCGCTTTTGCTGCGCCAGCGGCGTGGCCGGCGTGGCGGTGTTCAGGCGCAACATCTCCGAGGCCGTGGGCTGCGCCGGCTGGTTGACGCCGGGGATGCCGGTGAGGAAAACGGTGGTCAGGTCGGTGCGGGGCAGGTTGGTCGGCGCAGTGCCCGGCAGGCCCAGCGCGATCTCGATCAGCGCGGGCAGCGTGGGGTGGGTGACGTAGTCGGCAAACTGCGCGTCGTCCTTCGGCTTGCTCGCGTTGAAGCGGTCCTTGTCGGGCAGGCCGATGACCACCTCGTTGACCAGCGGCATGCCCAGGCGTGACACCTGCGCCCAGGCACCGCCCGAGCGGCTGGCGGTACCGAGGCCGGAGCGCGGTGCCGGGTCGATCAGCCGGCCCTGCCGCAGGCTCGCGGTGGTCCACGCTCCGATCACCGGGTCGCTGCCGTTGGTCAGGCAGCTCTTGTGCACCTCGAGCGCCAGCGTGGTGACGTTCTTGTCGGCCAGGTCGTCGTGCGCGGCATTGATCTTGGTCGGGTCGGTGATGAAGGACACCGGCGCGTGGACCAGATCGAAGATGGCGCCGACGTTGATCGCAAACGGATCCTTGCGCTGCCCGACGAACACGCGCCCGGGCATCGAGCAGCCGGGGATGTTGACCGTATGGATGTGCTTGGCCGCGTAGGCCGCGTAATCCGGGATGGTCTTGGTGCCGATGTTGTCGACCGGCTTGTCAAAGGTGGTGCCGCCACCGCTGGCGTTGGTGAGCGCTGTGCGGGAGCCTGTGCGCCGGTCGCCGCGCACGATGTCGACCGTGTAGGTCTCCTTGACGTTCAGCGACGGATCCCTGACCTGGCTGATCGTGCCCGCCTGCAACAGGGGGATCGCCACGTTCTTGCCGCCGATGGGCAGGGTCACGCCCTCGAGCTTCTGGTTGAACCGGAACTGGAAGGTCAGGTCTTCCTTGGCGTCGCCGTTGTTGTCGACATGGATCTCGTACAGCGCATCCGGATCGAGCATGAAGTAGTTCGGCCCACCGTAAGGGTCCTGCAGCGGAACGTAGTCGGCCAGCAAGGTCACGTAGCCGTCGCGGCCAGACTCGTAGCTGGCGAACATGTAGAAATCGGTGGCGTCGACCTTGGGGTGCATCGTGATCGACGGAGCCTCGCGATGGCTCGACGCCCAGGATGGGGTGGCGGCCGCGAGCGCGCTGGCGGCGGCCACGGCAAGGTGCAGCGGCAGTCGCCGCATGGCAGAAGGGCAGGTCATGCGTGTGTCTCCTTGGCGGTTCAGCAAAGCCCGGGCGCAGCGAGCCAAGCCCGGGCGGTCTCGACGCCCGCCACCGCTTCGGATGCCGGCCGTCCGTGACCTATACGAAGGCCGGTGCCGATCGGATGCGCCCTGAGGCGCGCGTGGTTTTGCCGCGCATGCGAATCCGCCAGCGCCGTTCACGCACTGCTGCTCAAGGGTTAGCGTCAACGTGAATACGCCACTCGCCACGCGGCGCCTGGGCCGCTACGCTGCTCGGCCAAGCGCGGGCCCACACCACACCACACGACGTTGCCGCGCCCACGTCACCTCGGAGGGAGACGGCAGACCTTGGCACGGCCCAGCAAGCGGCAGACGCGTGCGCTGCGTCGCACGCAGGAGAAGGCACTGCAGCTGATGCTGCTGGGCGCGGGCTTGGCCATGGCGCCGCTGCTGCTGCGCGGCTCGCCGCTTGGCAAGGCGCTGGGCGGCATGGTGCCCGTGGGCCTGGTGCTGCTGGCCATTGGCGGTGCGCTGCTGTGGTGGCACCGGCGCCAGCCCCTTGAAGGCACCGCCATGCCCGAGCCGCGCATGCACCGCGGCGCCAGGCCGCCGGCGCAGCCTGCGCCACGCGAGACCACCTCACCGCCCGCACGGCCCACCGCCTGGAGCAAGGCCGTGTTCCACGTCATCGAGTGGCGCCGCTTCGAAGCGGTGGTGGAAGCGCTCTTCCAGCAAGCCGGCTTTGTGACCCAGGCGCAATCGCACGGCGCCGACGGCGGCGTGGACATCTGGCTCTACAGCCGCCACCAGCCCGGCCGCCCCGCGAGCCTGGTGCAATGCAAGCACTGGCAAGGCAGGCAGGTGGGCGTGGACAAGATCCGCGAGCTGCGCGGCGTGATGGCCGCGCACAACGTGAAGCGCGGCCAGTTCGCCACCACCTCCACCTTCAGCGACGACGCGCAGGCCTTTGCACGCGACAACGGAGTGCACCTGCTGGACGTGAGGCGGCTGCTGGAGTTGATCGACACCCGCACGCCCGAGCAGCAGCAGGCGCTGCTGCAGGTGGCGCTGGAGGGCGAGTACTGGCGGCCCACGTGCGTGAGCTGCGGCGTGAAGATGGTGGAGCGCACGGCGGGCAAGGACGGCACTGCGTTTTGGGGATGCGTGAACTTTCCGCGGTGCCGGAAGAAGCTGTTCAAGAAACTAGCCGGCGCAGTGCAGGCGCCGCCATGAGGAGGAGACCGCATCCATGGAATTGCCCGAATTCGAACGCATGGTGGCGCGGCTTGAAGCCAAGAGCCGCGAGGCGCCGCTGGCCTACAAGATCAATGTGGCCCTGCTTGCCGCACTGGGCTTTCTGATCCTCGCGCTGGTGATCGGTACCGCCGGCGCCAGTGCGCTGGCGCTCGTGGCCCTGCCTTTTGCATTGTGGTTTGGCGACCTGCACTCGCTGGGCCTGCTGGCCGGCGTGGGCAAGGCGACGGTGCTGGCGGCAGTGCCGCTGTGGCTGCTGGTGAAGTCGTCGATGTCGGCGTTGCTTACCCGCCTTCCCAAGCCTCAAGGCCTGGCACTGACTCGTGTGCGCGCCGGCACTGTTCGAGGCCATGGACGACATGCGCCGCCGCATGAACGGGCCCCGCTTTCACCACGTGCTGGTCACCGATGACCTGAACGCGGCCGTGTTGCAGCGGCCTGCCTTTGGCCTGGTGGGCCCTTCACGCAACCACCTGATCCTGGGCGTGCCGCTGCTCGACAGCCTGGCCCAGCAAGAGGCGCTGGCCGTGGTGGCGCATGAATACGGCCACCTGGGGGGCTCGCACAGCCGGTTTGCCGCGTTAATCTACCGCCTGCGCGCCGGGTGGGGCACCGTGCAGGGCATGTCGCAGCAGTGGCAAGGCGCAGCGGGCCGAGCCCTGCAACGCAGGGTGGGCTGGTATGCGCCCTACTTCAATGCCTACTCGTTCGTGCTGGCACGCGCCAACGAGTACCGGGCCGATGCTGCAGCGGCCGAACAGGTGGGCGCTGATGTGGCCGCATCGGCGCTCAAGCGCACCAACCTGACCACTGCGCACTACAGCCGCTATGTGCAGCACACGTTTCACCAGGCAGCCACCCGGCCCGCCCCGCCGCCGGACTTTGCAGCCCGCTGGGCCGAGGTGGCCCACCAGGCCGAGAGCGACCAAGCGCACGGCTGGCTTCGCAACGCGCTGGCCGCCGAGGGCGGGTTGGGTGACATGCACCCGCCGCTGCGCGAACGCTTCGAGCGCGCGATTGGCGCAGCGCAAGTTGCCCGCCGACCGGAAGTGGTGACGTACGTGCTGGGCCTGCAACTCTGCAAGGCGCTGCACCGTCTTACAGCGCTACATGCTGAGCGACACTCCTGCAGTCGAATGACCGATGCCGCTTGGTCGCTCCTGCAGAGAATACCGACGTGAACACAGCCCTTGAGGAAAACATACACATGCGACGTCCAGGCAAGCCGAGCCGATTCTCCGGCTACTTCGCCAGCCCGCTTCGCTATCCCGGTGGGAAAGGGCGTCTGGGGCCATGGCTGGCCAGCGTCATCGAGAACAACGACCTGAAGGGCGGCTGGTATGTCGAGCCATACGCTGGGGGCGCCGGTGCGGCACTCTATTTACTGCTGCAAGGCTACGTCGAGCACATCGTAATCAACGATGCCGACCCCCTGATCTACGCCTTCTGGCAATCTGTCGTTCGCGAATCCGTGGCATTCGCCGGCATGATCCGCGAGACTCCGGTCACCATGGAGTCGCGATCGCGCTTTCAGGCGATGGTTGCCGACCCAGAAAGGCATTCGCAGCTCGAGCTCGGTTTCGCTGCATTCTTCCTCAACCGAACCAGCCGCTCCGGCATTCTCGCCGGTGGCGTCATCGGAGGCAAAGAACAGGCTGGCGCATACAAGCTCGACGCCCGCTACAAGCCCGACGATTTGATTGCGCGGGTGCGCGCCATTGGCGCCGTGCGGGACCGCATCACCGTGCTCGGCATAGATGCGTTAGACCTGCTTATCGACTGCAGTCCCGGCTTCCCCGAAAAGACGCTGATCTACCTGGATCCGCCGTACTACGTGAAGGGCAGCCAGCTATATCGCAATCACTACCAGCACGCAGACCACGAGGCCATCGCGCGCTGTGCTCAGGTCACGGTTCACCCCCTGCTGATTACCTACGATGATGTCCCCGAGATCCGGGGCCTGTACAGCGAAATGACGCGGTCAAACTTCTCGCTCCAATACTCGACCCATCTCGCGCGGCCGATGGCCAATGAGGTGATGTTCTACGCAAACCTGAAGCTGCCGGCGCCACCGAAGCTGACCAGGGGCACTCAGTTGCCCAAGAAACGCACGGCCTCACGCACTGCTTCGACGCAGTTTCTGGCCTCTGTGTAACGCGCTTGATGCCAAGAATTGGGAGGAACAATGGACACTGTTTTGCGCACGATCATCTCCGACAACCCGCTGACGCGGCTAATCGGAGATGTCGGGAAATCGTTTGTGGGCTACGTCTACAACCTCAAGTACGACGAGTGTTTCGTTCAAACGAACGATGCCTTCAAACACGCTGTCAACGGTTTGCCCCACAACTCATTCCTGTTGGCGGCGGGGTTCGACCCTGGGCGTTTCGACGCAGCGTCACCTATCGACCAGGAGGTCGTACTGCTGCGCGTGTTGGGCCCGGCGCCTTTGCCACAGGACGGCGACATGGTTCGCACACGGATCGAACACCATCAACGACGGCGCGAGACCGAGCGCCTACCTGGCGACGTGAACGACGGGTTGGACCCAATGACGGCCAGCGAGCTGCAATGGGGCGGCATGCGCTGCCGCGTGCTTGGCACGTTCTTCATGGAGTGCGGCGAGCTGCGACTCGGCAGTGACATCGAGAACTTCATGAGTCTGTCGCGCATGCGCGCATTCAAACCTCGGGACACGGCTCTCGAGTTGATCGTAAATCACGTGAATCCAGAGGTGCGTGCCAAGGCGCGCGACGAGGCAATCAAGGCAGGATTCAAGGACACGCCCAAACCGATCGATATGGGGACTGTGCGCTACACCTCCACTGCGCGCCTGCATAGAGGCGACAGCGAACCGTTGGTGAAGGTGCAGATTCAGCCAGCCGACTTCCTGGCGCGGCGTACAGCAGTGCTTGGCATGACTCGCACAGGTAAGTCGAACACTGTGAAGACGACGGTGTCAGCCGTGGCGCTGGCCGCGATGAAATCTGACATCCGCGTTGGACAGTTGATCTTTGATGTCAACGGCGAATATGCGAACGCCAACCATCAAGACGACGGCAGCTCCATCGCTGAAGTGTTCATCGATCGCGTCGTGCGATACCGGGCCATCGAGACGCCGAACTTTCAAGACCTGCGCGCGAACTTCTACCAGGAGCCGGCACAAGGCCTAAATCTCATCCAGGCACTGCACAAACGGGACACTTCGCCCTTCGGTGGACAAGACCTGGACGCATTCATGGGCGCCACCCTGGAGGAGCCGGACGTCAGTGAGCGCAGTGAGCATTTGCGATGGGAGCGTCACGTTGCCGTGTTCCAGTGCATCTTGCATCGCGCCGGGTACCCCGCACCTGCCGGCTTCAGGGTGGAGCTGCCACGATCGAAGCAGCTTTTGGACCAGATGAACGCGTATGCCCAGCAACAAGGGAATTCGCAGGGTGTGCAGGCTCCTTCTGACGACCGTGTCGCGCTGCCCGAGGCATGCGGCTGGTTCGAGCAAATTCGCTCGATCAACCTGGGCCTCAAAGAGACCCAGGCAGCAAATAACCAACCGACGATCGGCTTGCAGTCGTCAACTCGCGGCAATTCCTGGGTTGATCCCATGCTGGAGGCGTTGTTGAATATGCTGGCGCGGGAGACCAGTCGCAAGCAGCCATTTGGCGGCTGGCGCGCCATCCAGAAGTACCGCTCGTATCACTCCGCTCGTCGCGCCGGGGATGTGACCACCGAAATCATCGGCCACCTTGACGCCGGCAAGATCGTGATCCTCGACCTCTCAGCCGGCCCGGTCGAGATCCGCGAGGTCCTCTCCGAGCGCATCGCCCGCCAGATCTTCGAGCGCCAGATGGGCAAGCTTAATGCTGGGGAGGTGCCTCAGAACGTGGTGCTTTATGTCGAGGAGGCGCACAACCTGGTAGGCAAGAAGACCGACCTGACGGCAACATGGCCGCGTATCGCCAAGGAAGGGGCGAAGGCCAAGATTGCGTTTGTCTACGCCACGCAGGAGCCTTCGTCTGTGCATCCGAACATCCTCGCAAATACCGAGAACTGGTTCGTCACCCACCTCAACAACGATGACGAGCTCAAGACGCTGGGCAAGTTCTACGACTTCGGCGACTTCCTCGCGTCGCTCAAGTCGGCCCAGGATGTGGGCTTCGCGCGCATCAAGACCCTTTCCGCGCCATTCGTCATACCTACCCAGATCAACAGGTTCACTCCGGCGGCCATCATCGCCGAGATGCAGGCGCTTGGCCTAGCTGCCAGCGCTCCGCGGGCGGCAGTGACGAAGGCGGGGCAACGTTGATGCCATACAGCCGCGAGACGGCGGGCAAGGGTGGTCACGCTGACTTCGTCCGCAACCCCGATGTCCAGGGTTTTCTCGAGAACTGCACGTATCTGCGCGAGCCCTCCGACGCGGAGGCTAAGGAACTTGCATCGCGCTTCGTGGGCGCGCCTGCCGGTGATCCGCCGAAGTTGCCGCGCTATGTGGTGGCCTCCGATGCAAGTAAGAGCGACGCACCTATCAACGACAAGCTGCCGAGCACACAGATCGGCTTTCTGAAGGTCAGCCACGTGCTGATCGACATGCAAAAGTACGCTGACTTGGTCGATCCGGTCAATCGCTTTGTCGATCCGTTCAAGGTTGCTGAAATGCACCGCTCGGCCTCGCCCGTCACTTTCACGATGCCGGGCAGCAACATCCGGTACCGCGGCATCAACAACGTGCGGGACGGCTTCCGTCGCGCGCTATTCGATCAGCTGAGCATCGATCGCAGTGAATCCCAGACCGGCCAGGTGCTGGCACGAATGCTAGTAGCGCTGAACGACAACACGCTGACTCTTCCGGACTGCCCACGTTGCGATGCAGCACCTGGCCCGACGTTCGATTGCAACACGCTCCTCCAGCAGTGTGGCGCCTGCGGTGCCGAGGTTTACGCTACTGACTTCCTTCGTCTGCACGAAGGCATCAGTGACTTTGGCGACAACGCAAGCGCGATGACGCGGATGATGAACGCCATGGAGCACCTCATGCTCGCAGGGTTCATCCTTCAAGTCTTTGAAGCGCAGCCACAGGCGCTGGCTGACATCGCGTTCATGCTCGACGGCCCGCTCGCGCTGTTCGGCGAGCCGGCCAAGCTGCATCCGCGACTGCAAAGGCTCATCTTCCGGGTGAACGAGCGCCTTGCGCGGATGGGATTGCAGCCGATGCTGGTTCTGGGTCTGCAAAAGTCCGGCGGTGTCATGGATCACGCGTTGCTGCTGGAGCGCTTTCTTCCGGCCGGAGTGCTTCGCGTGATCGACGACGACTATCGCAACCAGTACATCACGGGCGCCGACTCGCCGGCCGCCAACTTCGGCAACGAAACCTACTACGGGCAGGACTTCCTCTTCAAGACTGAACGCGGGCGCATCTTCAACTTCGCGATTCCGTACCCGTTCGAGGACAAGGCCTTCGGCGGCGGTGGTAAGGCATTCGCTGAGGCGAAGGTCGAATTCGACCGCTATGGGTCACTCATCGGGCGAGCCTGCGACCTGATTCGTCACTTCGAGATGGATCTCTACGACAACGCACTTGTGCCGGTGGCGCTGGCCCATCGACACGCGTCCATCAGCCTCGTGCCTGGTGGCAAGGTGCTCGATCTACTGGTACGCAGTGGGCTTGGTGGGGACAAGAAGGGGCGCTGACTGAAGTCAGGTGTCCGCAGAACGTCCAGGATCTTGGAGGTTGGAGGTTGGAGAATCAAATGGCCAATGAAAGGTCTTTGCAGGAGTTGGTACTTCGCGCTAAACGCGTATCCGAGGCCGCATACGCTCCCTACAGCCATTTTCCGGTAGGAGCCGCGTTGGTGACGCCTTCGGGGAACGTCTACCAGGGCTGCAACGTTGAGAACGCTTCTTACGGCTTGACCATCTGCGCTGAGCGGAACGCGATCTTTCAGATGGTCGCGGACGGCGAGAAGACGATCGAGGCACTCGTGATCTACACGCCGACTGAAGCTCCCTCTGCGCCGTGCGGGGCCTGTCGGCAGGTAATCGCAGAGTTTGGCGTTGATGCGCTCGTTGTTAGTGTGTGCGACGGAGATTCAATTCTGCGCAACCGCTTGTCTGACCTGCTGCCGTGTTCGTTTGGCAGTGACGCTCTGAATTCAAATTGAGGGGGGTCAATCCAATGACACCAAATAGGCATGCGGCTCGAAAGCCCACCGGATCCGATATCGCCGGCAAGTTGATCCAGGCCGGTGAACGGACTCAGACCACCGCGCTTGGTCTCGCTCCTCAACCGCATGTCGCGATACTACAAATGGTCTTTGTAGTGGTCGCCGGATTGGGCCTGTTGGGCGGCGGCTATGTCATCTACATGGGCAACTCCGCGGCCGGTGTCATTGTGCTCCTCGCCGCCATGGTCTTGGCAGCAATCGGCATGTACCTAGTTCGTCCGCAAGGGCATGCGATCACAGGACCGAGTGCGGCGGCAGCCAAGCCGCTTGCTGACTGGTCGCGAGTGACCGTCAAGCTTCCGGTGCCACCGGGCCCCTTGCAGGAGCTTTCCGATGCGCTGCACAGCATTCGGTCGCTCGCGCAGGGAAAGTACGAGGCTCTCTTGCGAGCCAGGCAGAGTCAGCCGGCCGCAATCGACGCCAACAATCTTCGGGTGAACGTATTCCTACCTGACTCGCAAAGCGCCCTCCAAGGAGAAGTCTGCGGCATGCACATTCCCGTGAGCTTGCACCATGGCATGACGGACGAAGACGAGCGCCGCATTCGATTCAGGCCAAACGAGGGACTGACGGGTCGCGTCTTCACGCTGGAGAAGGCGTTTGGCGCTCTACGGCAGGCAGAAGACGCCCAGTGGGACCTGATACTTCTTCAAGGACCGGGTGGCAAGGGGGACGAGACGTTTCAGCTCACAGTGACGCAGGTGAAACTGATCAATCCGGCACTGCGTTGGATTGTCGGGTTTCCCTTGAGCGCGTCGGTGAGCAACGCGACACAAACGTTCGGTGTTCTCAATGTCGATGGTCTTGTCGAGCCACTGACGGGGGAGGAAATGCAAGCGCTCTTCAATCACCTCGCTATTGACGTGAAGAAGTTTGCTGCCGACGTGTGGAGGGTCGACAAGAACCGGATTTCCATAGCTGTAGAGGAATATCGGGCGTAGCCCCGGGGTGCCAATGGGCAAGCTTCACTTCTGCGTGGATATCGACAATGTGATTGGACAGACCGATCGTGTCATGCGGGACGTGATCGCTGAGTACACGGGCGGCCGCGTGACTCTCAGATACGAGGACATCAGACGATTCAATTACAGCGAGTGCCCTGACGCTTTGGGCAACACGATCAGCAAGGTCGAATGGAAGGAAGTTCATGAGCTCTTCTCGCACCCCCGCTTTCTTTGGCGAATCGAGCCGCTACCTGGCGCGGTAGGTGTACTTCAGCAGTTGGCTCATACCCACAGCGTGCACTTAGCGACTGCACGCCTCCCCATCGCTCGTCGAACCACTGTTGAGTGGCTGGATTCGATTGGCCTGGGCACACTTGATCTGCACTTCCTGAAGCACGGCGAAAAGCATAGCCATCTACGCCATTTCGACGCGGCGGTGGAGGATGACTACGAGCAAGCAAAGGCTTTCGCGCTGGGCGGGACCACTTGCTATCTCCTTCGTCATCCATGGAACGCCGATTGTCCAGCGATGGATCGAGTCACATGGGTTGACGATTGGATCGAGCTGGCGGCTCACCTTGAACCTGATTGCGGAATCGGTACCCCGGCGCGAGTGCCGTCGCAAGGGTCTTCCGGGTAGTCAGGCCACCTGCGCCAGCGGCGATGACCAAGCTGCGCCAGTCGTACCCGCGAGACGCGAGCCAGTCACTCCGCTTGGGCAGGGCGATAAACACGTCTCGTTAAATGCTGCATTCGGTCGGCAACTATTACCCCACCGACCCAAACACCTCCGCAATCTCATTGAAGATCCCCTTCTCCACCGGCCCGCTGCGATACGGCCCGGTGCCGCTGCGCTCCGCCTCGCTGGCCGGCACGAAGCGGCCGCGCTCCACGTCGAACACGTGTACCTCGCCCTCCTCGATCACGGAGTGCCAGCCATGCAGAAAGAACTTGCCGGCCTCCACCTGCCTGCGCACGATCGGGTAGCCCATCAGGCGTTCGAGCTGCAGCACCAGGGCGCGCTGCTCGGTGCGGCGTAGCGCGTCTTCGCAGGCTTGCACCGGTAGCGTGGCTTCGCGCGCCAGCTCCAGCCGGTGGGGCTCGCTTCGGAAAGTCGTCGGCGTGGAAGCAGCGCTTCGCCCACGCTACCGCAGCAGCGGGCTGGCGGCTGCGCCCTCGTCGGCCGCGGCCTCCAGGCGCTGCAGGTACTGGCGCAACGCGGTCACGTAGCTGCGCTGCTGGAGCGCCAGCGCCACCGCGCCCTTCACCTGCTCGTAGGGCTGCGCCTGGCCGGGCTCGCGGGCCTGCACCTCCACCACGTGCAGGCCGTAGCGGCTGAGCACCAGGCGCGGCAGCACGCCCACCTCGGGGTGCGCAAAGAGCTCGCGCGCAAACTCCTCGGCGCAGTCGTGCTGCGTGAGCCAGCCCAGATCGCCGCCGGCCTGGCCGGTGGGGCAGTTGCTCAAGGCACGCGCCTGCTCGGCAAAGCGCTCGGGCTCGGCGCGCAGGTCCAGCAGCGTTTGCTCGGCACGCTGGCGCAGCGCGTTGAGGTTCACGCCGGGCGTCACGGCAAAGAGGATGTGCCGCGCCAGCACGCGTTCGCCGGTGCTGTAGCGCGCGGTATTGGCGGCGTGGTGGCGGCGGCAGGCGGCGTCGTCGGGCTCGGGCGGCTGCACCTCGCGCTGCAGCAGCGCCTCGATGGCGCGCACGGCGGCCTGGCTGATCACGCCGTCGGCGCTGGCCGGGTCGTCGTGGGCCAGCAGGCCTTGGCGCTGCGCTTCGCGGCGCAGCAGCTCGGTGATGCGCTGTTCGCGCTCCACGTCGGTCTCGGCTTCGGTGGTGCTGAGGTTCATGGTGTTTGCTCCTGCGCGTTCAGGCGTGGCGGTGCGCGGTGGGCACGGCGGGCGGCACCGGCTCGCGCGGCGGCGCGGCGATCACCGCGGCGGGCTCGGGCGCAGCCGCAGGCTGTAGGTGGCCGGCCGGCAGGTTGAGGCGCCGGCTGCGCGCCACCTGGTACGGGCGCAGCACGTACAGCACCGAGGCAAAGCCGCTCCAGATGTGCACCAGCCGCGTGAACGGGAAGATCAGGAACACGGTCATGCCCAGGAACATGTGCAGCTTGAATACCCAGCTCGCTTCGGCCAGCAGCGCCACCGCGCCGGGCTGGAAGCTCACGATGGCCTGGGCCCAGCCGGCCAGCCTGAGCATCATGCTGCCGTCCAGGTGCTGCGCGCTGAGCGGAATGGTCGCCAGGCCCAGCGCGAGCTGCAGCCACAGCACCGCCAGCAGCGCAATGTCGCTGGGCTTGCTGTTGCGGCGGATGCGCTCGTCGCCCAGGCGGCGGGCCAGCAGCAGCGTGACGCCGACGAAGGCCAGCGTGCCGGCAATGCCGCCGCTCACCATGGCCAGCAGCTGCTTGTTGCCGGCGCTGATGAAGTGCTCGTACAGCGCATGCGGCGTGAGCATGCCGAAGGCGTGGCCGAAGAAGAGAAACAGCACGCCCACGTGAAAGAGGTTGCTGCCCCAGCGCAGGCTGCCGGTGCGCAGCATCTGCGAGGAGTCGCTCTTCCAGGTGTACTGGTCGCGGTCGAAGCGGATCAGGCTGCCCACCAGAAACACGGTGAGGCAGATGTACGGGTACAGGCCGAACAAAAAGGTGTCGAGCGCGTTCATGCGGCGGCTCCCGGTTGGGGGGTCTTGCGGTGGATCTGCACCGGCTGCGCCTGCCCCGGTGCCTGCTGACCTGCGGCATTGCAGCCGCCGAAGGGCTCGGGCTCGGCCCAGCTGGCGTCCAGCGGCTCGTCGGCCGGCACGGCCACCGCATGCGGTGCCTCGCCCGCCAGCTCCAGCACGGCGGCCAGCGGTGCGGCATAGGGGCTGGCGCGCTCGCGCAGCGTGGTGTGCAGCGCATTGAGGATGTGCGCCATCTCCGCCAGAAACTCGCGCGCGGCCTCGGGCGGCTGCGTGCTCGCAAACTCCAGCACCGCGGGCAGGTAGTCGGGCAGCTCGTGCTCGGCCAGTTGCAGGCCGGCGGCGGCGTAGTGCTCGTGCAGGCTGACCATGGCGGGCCCGCGCTCGCGCGAGTCGCCATGCACGTGCTCGAACAGGTGCAGGCTGGTGCGGCGGCCACGGTCGAAGGTGTCCACGTAGCGGGCCTCCACTTCGAGCCAGTGGTCGGCTTGCAGGGCCTGCGCCAAGTCGAGCAGCGCAGTGCGCGTGGCGGTGCTCAAGGCGCGATCGGCGGCCAGTGCGTTCACCACGTCGGGCAGTTGCTCGATCACCTCGGCATCGGGGTAGCACAGCAGGCGCGCCAGCGCGCGCAAGGTAGTTGCCTGGGTACTCATCGCTCGCCCTCCGTCACACGTTGGCCTTGATCGGAATCGTGCGGCGCTTCTTGCTGCCGAACAGGCTGGTCTCGCTGCTGCCGTCGGAGCAGCCGTTGCCGAACGAGAAGCCGCAGCCGCCCTTCACGTCGAAGGTGTTCTCGGCGTACTCGCGGTGCGTGCTGGGGATCACGAAGCGGTCCTCGTAGTTGGCGATCGCCATCACGCGGTACATCTCCTGCACCTCGGGCACGCTCATGCCCACCTGCTGCAGCGCGGCCAGGTTCTCGGTGCCCTCCACATGCTTGCCGCGCTGGTAGGCGCGCATGGCCAGCATGCGCTGCAGCGCGCGCACCACGGGTAGGGTGTCGCCGGCGGTGAGCAGGTTGGCGAGGTACTTCACGGGGATGCGCAGCTGCTCCACGTCGGGGATCTCGCCATTGGTGCCCACGTGGCCGGCCTGCGCCGCGCTGGTGATGGGCGACAGCGGCGGCACGTACCAGACCATCGGCAGCGTGCGGTACTCGGGGTGCAGCGGCAGCGCCACCTTCCACTGCACCGCCATCTTGTAGACGGGGCTGTTGCGTGCGGCTTCGAGCCAGGCCTCGGGAATGCCATCGGCCCGCGCCTGCGCGATCACCTTGGGGTCGTGCGGGTCGAGAAAGATGTCCAGCTGCGCCTGGTAGAGGTCGCGGTCGCGCTCCACGCTGGCCGCGGCCTCGATGCGGTCGGCGTCGTACAGCAGCACGCCCAGGTAGCGGATGCGGCCGACGCAGGTTTCGCTGCACACGGTGGGCTGGCCGGCCTCGATGCGCGGGTAGCAGAAGATGCACTTCT
>CAMLIZ010000014.1 GCA_946480245.1 uncultured Pseudomonadota bacterium | reverse complement strand
GACGGCATTGATGTGCATGCCGGGCTCGATCATCTCCGGCGTGAGGATGGTGGCGCGCGCCTTGTCGGCGGTGACCGTGGTCACGATGTCGGCGCCGCGCACGGCTTCGGCCGTGGAGCCGCAGCGCACCACCTTCAGCCCCGGGAACGGCGCCAGGTTCTGCATCAGCTTGGCGGTGGCCGCGCCGTCGATGTCGAATGCACGGATCTCGCTGATGCCCAGCATGCTGTGGAAGGCCAGCGCCTGGAACTCGCTTTGCGCGCCGTTGCCGATCAGCGCCATCACGCGCGAATCGGGCCGCGCCAGCGCCTTGGCGGCCAGCGCCGAGGTGGCCGCGGTGCGCAGCGCGGTGGTGAGCGTGAGTTCGGACAGCAGCAGCGGGTAGCCGGTATCCACATCGGCCAGCACGCCGAAGGCCATCACCGTGAACATGCCGCGCGCCGTGTTCTTCGGGTGGCCGTTCACGTACTTGAAGGCATAGCGCGACGCGTCGGCCACCGGCATCAGCTCGATCACGCCGAGCGGGGAGTGGCTGGCGACTCGCGCCGACTTGTCGAAGTCGTGCCAGCGCAGGTAGTCCTCGCGCAAGGTCTCGGTCAGCTCGGCGAGGAAGCGCACGACACCGACCTCCTGCACGAGCTCGGACAGGGCGGGTACGTCGATGAAGCGGGTCATGGGGTCTCCTGTTGTCGCGCCACGTGCGGCGCAGCGGCGGGCATTCCGGCCATTCTTCCGAGGGCGCCAGCCAACAGGAAGCCAGAGAGCTGTGCAATCAGCGAGCTAAACTGATCACATTGTCAGAACCAAATGGCACTATGTCTGGTATCGATGACACCGACCGCGAGCTGATCGCGCTGCTTCGCGACGACGCCCGCTTGCCCGTGGCCACGCTGGCCAAGAAGCTGCGCGTCGCGCGCGGCACCGTGCAGAACCGGCTGGCCCGGCTCCAGCGCGACGGCGTGATCGTGGGCTACACCGTGCGGCTGCGGCCCCAGGTGGAGGGCCATCACATCCGGGCGCTGATGACGATCGCCGTGGAGGGCAACCGCGCCGACGACGTGTTGCGCGCCTTGCGTGGCGACCCTGCCGTGACCGCGCTGCACAGCACGAACGGGCGCTGGGACATCGTGGCCGAGTTGCGCGCCGATTCGCTGGAGGCCTTCGACCGCGTGCTCAGCGGCATCCGGCTGATCGACGGCATCGCGCAGACCGAGACCAGCATCCTGCTGTCCACGCACAAGCTCTGACCCCACCACCACGAGGAGCGAGGGATGACCCGTTGGGTGCGCATTGTCGGCATCGCCGCGCTGGCGCTGGCCGTGCTGTTGCCGCTGCTGCTGCTGGAGGGCGACCACCTGGCCACGCAGCGCATGAAGCGCCAGATTGCGGTGAATGCGCTGCCGCTGCCGTATCGCAGCGACCCGCAGTCGCTGGAGCGCGGACGCGACCTCTTTGCCACGCGCGGCTGCGCCGAATGCCATGGCGCCGACGGCGCAGGGCGGGAGTTCGTCAACGACGGGCGCGGCACGGTGCTGCGCGCGCCCAACATCACGCCGGGCGGCGCGGCTGTCGCCGGCTACCAGCCGCGCGACTGGGTGCGCACGATCCGCCATGGCGTCAAGCCCAGCGGCCGGCCGGTGATGATCATGCCCACCGAGGACTACAGCCACCTCGGCGACGACGACCTGGCAGCCATCGTGGCGTACACGCGCAGCCTCCCCTCGGTGCCTGGTGGTGCGGTGGAGCAGAAGCTGCCGCTGCTGAGGCGCGTGCTGTACGGCTTCGGCCTCGTTTCCGATACGGTGTTCGCCCGCGGGCGCCGGCCCGGCTGAAGCTCAGGGCCGCGCGGCCTCGGGCAAGGGCACGGGCGCGGTCACCTCCGCGTCCTCACGCCGGCGCCGCGCACAGGCCTCGAGGAAGTCGAGCATGATCGGCGCGCTAGCCAACAGGCGCTGGCGGTCGGCGTGGAACTCCGGATGCCATTGCAGCCCGCGCGCATAGCTCGGGCCTTGCCAGCGCACCGCTTCGACGATGCCGTCCTCGGTGGAGCGGGCCTCCACCTCCAGGCCCTCACCGAGCTTGTCCACCGCTTGATGGTGGATGCTGGTGACGCACAGCTTGCGCTCGGCCGGGTACAGGCTGTCGAGCGAGGAGCCGGGCACCAGCGTGACCTCGTGCACCAGCTCGTCATAGAGGTCGTTGTCGACGTGCGCGTGGGCTGCGCCCACTTGCGTGGCGATGTCCTGGTAGAGCGTGCCGCCGAAGGCCACGTTGAGCAGCTGGCAGCCGCGGCAGATGCCGATCACCGGCTTGCGTTGGCGCACGAACTCGCGCAGCAGCGCCAGCTCGTAGCGGTCGCGCACCGCGTCGCCCTGCCAGCGTGTGTCGAGCGGCCGCTGGCCGTAGGTGCCCGGCGCCACGTCAGCCCCGCCCTGCAGCACGAGCCCGTCGAACACGTCCACGTAGCAGCCGATCGACAGCGCGCGCTCCACGCGCACCGAGTCGGCATCGACCGCGGGCACCATGAACGCGAGTGCGCCGTGGCGGATGATCCAGTGCGCGATCGACTGTTCGATGTACTGCAGGCGCTTGTTCCGAAACCCCAGCTCGGGGGGCGGATCGTGCATCAGGCGTGCGGAGATGCCGATGCGCAGCGGGCGCGCCTCCTCTGCGGGTGTGCCATCGCTCATGCGTACAGGTTAGCAGGTGGCATGCCCAACGGACACACCGCCGCTGTCAGCGGTTGTGAAGCACGCGCTGCGGATAGGGAATTTCAACGCCCAGTGCGGTCAGCGTGCGCAGCACCTGCAGGTTGACCACGGATCGCGCGCTGCCGCTGCCGTTCTCCGGGTCGCCGATCCAGAACAACACGGTCAGCTCCAGGCCATCGGCTGTGAACTGCGAAAGCTGGATGCCCGGTCCCGGGTCCGCCAACACGCGCGGCACCTCGCGCACCGCCGCCTCCAGGCGCGGGATCAGCGTGTCCAGATCGGTGCCGTAGGCCACCTGCACCACGGTGCTCAGCAGGACCCGCGGGTCCGCGAGCGACAGGTTCTCGACGCGCTGCGTGATCAGCAGTTCGTTGGGCACGATCGACTCGCGGCCGTTGAGCGCACGGATCACGGTGAAGCGCGTGGCGATGTCGGTGATTCGGCCCTCGAAGCCGTCCACCTTCACCATGTCGCCGATGCGCAGCGACTGCTCGGCCAGGATCACGAAGCCCGAGACATAGTTCGATGCCAGCTTCTGCAGGCCGAAGCCCAGGCCCACACCAATGGCGCCGCCAAGCACGCTGAGCGCCGTGAGGTCGATGCCCGCCGCCGACAGCGCCAGCAGCAAGCCGATGAACAGCAGCAGCGCGCGCACGGCATTGGCCGCCATCTTGCGCAGCGACAGGCTGGAGTGGACGGCATCCTTGAGCAGGTGCGCCTCGATCGCCGAGGAGATCCACAGCACCACCACCAGCACCAGCGCCGCGGTGAGCGTGCCTTCGACGAGGCTGCGCAGGCTGACCTTGCTGCTGCCCACGGTCCAGTGCACCGCCTCCATCTCGCCCAGCACCGCGGGCAGCAGGCCGGTGAGCCACAGCACCAGCCACAGCCACACCAGCCACGAGAAGGTACGTTCCAGCGCCCGCACCAGCTTGGACCGCGGAAATGCCACCTGCAGCACCCGCACGCCCAGGCGGATCAAGAGCAGCGACGCGAGGATCGGCAGCGCGAGCTTGAACACCGCGATGGGCAGCAGGCTGGCCAGCAGTTCGCGCGCGCCCCAAGCGGCGGCCAGCGCGAGCGCGGGAAACAGCACGCCATCGACCACGCGCTCGCCGAACCAAATGCTGCCGGGCCGCGGCTCGCGCCCGCGCAGCAGCCGCACCAGGCCGTAGGCCAGCAGCAACGACAGCGCGAGCACCGCCAGCTCGACCAGCGCCGTCGGGTGGAACAGCGCCCTCAGCAGGGAGGCGAGATCGTCGGGGCGGTCGGGCAGCGAAAGGGACAGGCCGCGCATCACACGCCGGCCAGCACGCGCAGGTGCGCGGCGGTGCTGCGCGCCAGTGCGCCCAGCGCATAGCCGCCTTCCAGGCAGGACACGATGCGGCCCTGCGCGTGGCGCTCGGCCACGTCGACCACGCGCCGCGTGATCCATTCGTAGTCGGCCTCCACCAGGCCCAGCTGGCCCAGCGGATCCTCGCGGTGCGCATCGAAGCCCGCCGAGATGAACACCATCTGCGGCTTGAAGGCCTCCAGCCGCGGCATCCACAGCGCCTCGATCATCTCGCGCACGTCGGAGCCGCGCGTGTACGGGGGCACCGGCACGTTGACCATGTTGTCGCCCTGCGGCACGTCGCCGCTGAACGGATACAGCGGATGCTGGAAGAAGCTGACCATCAGCACGCGCTCGTCGCCGGCGATGATGTCCTCGGTGCCGTTGCCGTGGTGCACGTCGAAGTCGACGATGGCCACGCGCTGCAGGCCGTGGCGCTCCAGGGCGTACTTGGCCGCCACCGCCACGTTGTTGACGAAGCAGAAGCCCATGGCCTGGTTGCGCGTGGCGTGATGACCCGGCGGACGCACCGCACAGAAGGCGTTGGCCAGCTCGCCGGCCATGACCGCGTCGGTGGCGTCGATGGCGGCGCCCGCGGCCATCAGGATCGCATCCCAGCTGTGCACGTTGATCGAGGTGTCGGGGTCGATCTGCGCATGGTCCGGGCCGCCGGCGGCGATGTCGTCGCGCAGCTGGTCCGACAGGCCCCGCAGCGCCGCCAGGTGCATGCGCCCATGGGCCAGTTCAAGGTCGGCCAGGGCGGCCGCCGTGGCCTCGCGTTTGTCCAGGGCAATGTCCAGACCGGAGGCGAGCAATCGGTCCTGGATGGCGTCCAGGCGGGCGGGGCATTCGGGGTGCCCCGGCCCCATTTCGTGCCGCCAGCAGTCCCTGTGGGTGAAATAACCGGTGGCCTGGCTCATCACTTTTTTACGGTAAGGTTCGCGGCATGCAAGCCGACACAAAAATCAGACAGCTTCTGGACCAGCTTAACACGGTCATTGTGGGCAAATCGGCCCAGGTTTCAGACTGTGTCGGCTGTCTTCTGGCCGGTGGACACCTGCTGATCGAGGACGTTCCCGGGGTCGGCAAAACCACCCTCGCCCATGCGCTGTCGCGCTCCTTCGGGCTGCAGTTTGCGCGCGTGCAGTTCACCGCCGACCTGATGCCCAGCGACCTGGTCGGCATCTCCATCTACGAACGCGGCCGCGAGGGTTTCGTGTTCCACCCCGGCCCGGTGTTCGCGCAGGTGCTGCTGGCCGACGAGATCAACCGCGCCGGCCCCAAGACGCAGAGCGCGCTGCTGGAGGCGATGGAGGAGCAGCAGGTCACGGTGGAGAACCAGACGCGTCCGCTGCCGGATCCGTTCTTCGTGATCGCCACGCAGAACCCAAGCGACCAGCTCGGCACCTACCCGCTGCCGGAGTCGCAGCTCGACCGCTTCCTGATGTGCATCACCCTCGGCTACCCCGACCGGCAGAGCGAGCGCGCGCTGCTGCAGGGCGAGGACCGGCGCCGCGCGATCGACCGCCTCACGCCGGTGATGGCGCCGGCCGAGCTGCAGCTGGTGCAGCAGGCGGTGCTGCAGGTGCATGCATCGGAGGCGCTGCTCGACTACCTGCAGGCGCTGATCGCCGCCACGCGCTCGGGCCAGTGGTTCGTCGACGGCTTGAGCCCGCGCGCGGGCATCGCGCTGCTGCGCGCGGCCAAGGCGCGCGCGCTGCTGGACCGGCGCGACTACGTGGCGCCCGACGACGTGCAGGCGGTGCTGGCGCAGACCATCGCGCACCGCCTCGTGCCGGTGAGCGGCGCCGGGCGCGGCCGGCGCGAACAGGTGCGGGCGATGATGCAGGCGGTGCCGGTCGCATGACCGGCGAGCTGTCGCGATGAACCCCGTGGCACGCGGCTGGCGTGCGTGGTGGCTGCAGCGCCACCCGCTCACCGACAGCTGGACCCTCACGCAGGGCAACATCTACATCGTGCCCACCAAGGCCGGGCTGGTGTACGCGCTCACGCTGCTGGCGATGCTCATCGCCGCCATCAACTACCAGCTCAACCTGGGCTACGTGCTCACGTTCCTGCTCGCCGGCAGCGGGCTGATGTCGATGCACATCACGCACCGCACCTTGCGCGGGCTCACGCTGCACCTGAAGCCGCCGCAACCCACCTTCGCCGGCCAGCCCGCGCTGCTGGAGGTGGTGGTCAGCAGCGCGGGCCGAGTCAGCCACGGCGTGCAGCTGCGGCTGGAGCCGGATGCGGCGCACGAACGCAAGTCCCCTCCGGTATGGACCGACGTGCCGGCGCAGGGCCAGACCGTCGCCTGCCTGAGCTTCGTGCCGCCGCACCGCGGGCTGCATCGCGTGCCCACCGTGCGCGCCGAGACGCGCTATCCCTTCGGCCTGTTCCGCGCCTGGACGCTGTGGCGCCCGATCGCACAGGTGCTGGCGTATCCCGCGCCCGAGCTCCCGCCCGCACCGCTGCCTGCAGCGCAACCGACGGGCGGCGAGGCCGCGCAGGCGCGCCGCAGCCAGGGCAGCGAGTTCGACGGCGTGCGCGCCTACCAGCGCGGTGACGCCTTGCGTCGCATCGTATGGAAGAAGGTGGCGCACAGCGGCGAACTGGTCAGCCGCGACACGCAGGCCGCGCAGCAGCAGCAGCTGTGGCTGGACTTCCAGGCCGCGCACTGGCCGGACCGCGAGCGCCGCCTGTCGCGCCTGGCGGCCTGGGTGCTGGCGGCCGAGGCCACGGGCGTGCCGCATGGTCTGCGCCTGCCCGGCGTGGAGCTGGCGCCGGGCAATGGCGCAGCGCACGAGCGGGCGCTGCTGGAGGCGCTGGCACTGTGGCAGTGACACTCAAGCCGCTGCCGCGCTGGCCCGGCTGGCGCCACCTGCCACGCGAGGCGCGCGACACCTTGTTCCTGCTCGGCGTGATCGGCTGGACCATCGCGCCGCACGTGGCCCACCTGCCCTGGTGGTGCAGCGTGCTGGCCGTGCTGGTGCTGACCTGGCGCGCCCGCCTCGCGCTGGACAACGCCTCTCTGCCGCCACGCTGGACGCTGTTCGGCGTGCTGGGCGTGGCGGTGGTGCTCACGCTGATCAGCGAGCGCACGCTGCTCGGCAAAGAGGCGGGCGTCACGATGCTGGTGCTGCTGATGGTGCTGAAGACGCTGGAGCTGCGCGCGCGGCGCGACGCGCTGGTGGTGTTCTTCCTCGGCTTCTTCCTCGTGCTCACCAACTTCCTGTACTCGCAGTCGATCGCGGTGGCGGCCGCGATGCTGGTGTCGGTGTGGGGCCTGTTGACCGCGCTGGTGCTGGCGCACATGCCGGTGGGCCAGCCCAGCCTGCGTCAGGCGGGGCTGCTGTCGGCGCGTGCCGCGCTGCTCGGCGCGCCGGTGATGGTGGTGCTGTTCGTGCTGTTCCCGCGCGTCGGCCCGCTGTGGGGGCTGCCGCACGACGCGGGCGCGAAGACCGGCCTGTCGGGCACGATGCACATGGGCGGCGTGGCCGAGGTGGCCAACGACGACAGCGTCGCGCTGCGCGTGCGCTTCAAGGGCAAGGTGCCGGCGCCGGCGGCGCTGTACTTCCGCGGGCCGGTGCTGGGCAGCTTCGATGGCGTGGAATGGCGCGAAGTGGAGCGCGCCGACAACACGCTGTCGCAGAACCTGCAATTGCAGGGCGAGCCGATCGACTACGAAATGACGGTGGAGCCCTCCCGCACTGCGGTGCTGCCGCTGCTGGAAGCCACGCCGGACGTGGCCGGCGCGGCGCCGCGGGTAGCCGGCTGGACCATCCGGCCCGGGCGCGACCTGCAATGGCATGCCGACCGGCCGATCACCGAGCGGCTGCGCTTCGATGCGCAGGCCTGGCCGAACTACCGCTACGGCCCCATGCGAGCCGAATGGCCCCTGGCGGCCTACACCCGCCTGCCCGAGGGCTTCAATCCGCGCATGCGGAGCTGGGCCGCCGCCGTGCGGCGCGACCCGCACTATGCAAACGCCGATGGCGACGCGCTGGCCGCGCTGCTGCTGCAGAACATCCGCGGCGGGGGCTTCGTGTACACGCTGGCACCCGGCGACTACGGGCGCGACAGCGTCGACGAGTTCTGGTTCGACCGCAAGCAGGGCTTCTGCGAGCACTTCGCGGCGGCCTTCACCGTGGCGATGCGCGCCTTCGGCATCCCCGCGCGGGTGGTCACCGGCTACCAGGGCACCGATCCGAGGCCGCAGGACGGCTACTGGATCGTGCGGCAAAGCCATGCGCACGCCTGGGCCGAATACTGGCAGCGTGGCCGCGGCTGGGTGCGCGCCGACCCCACCGCAGCGGTCGCGCCCGACCGCATCCTGCGCAGCCGCAACCTGGCACCGCGCCCCGGACTGGTGGCGCAGGCGATCGACCAGGTCAGCCCGCAGCTGCTGGTGCGCCTGCGCGGCGCACTGGAGCAGGTGAACAACCGCTGGAACCAGTGGGTGCTGGGCTACTCCAGCCGGCAGCAGTTCCAGCTGCTGGAGCACATCGGCGTGAAGTCGCCCGAATGGGCCGACCTCGGCCTGCTGCTGGCATCGCTGGCCAGCGGCGCCGCACTCGCCGGCGCCGCCTGGGCCTGGTGGGACCGCCATCGCCAGGACCCGTGGCAGCGGCTGCTGGCGCGCGTGCGTGACCGGCTGGTGCGCCTGGGTGTGCAGGCCGAGCCGCACGAGCCTCCGCGCACGCTGGCCGCACACGTGCGGCAGGCGTTTGGCAGCCGCGGCGAGGCCGTGTGCCGTGAGCTCGAGGTGCTGGAGACGCTGCGCTACGGTCCGCGCGCACTGAGCCGGCCGCTGCCCGGCTGGTGGCGCCGCTTCCGCGCGGCCGCGTCTCGCCTGTCGCCGCGCACGCAGCCGGGGCAAGGCGCGTCGCGATAATCGCGCGATGCAACAACGACACAGGGCAGGAAGGCCGCAACATCGCGGCCCGCGCGTGCTGGCCGGCGCCTGCATGGTGCTGCTGGCCGCTTGTGCCACCCCCTCCGGCAGTGCGCAAGAAGCAGCGCCTGTGGTCCCCTACGGCCAGCGCGACGAGGTGATGCAATTCGGCGCCGAACTCGCGCAACGCAACGACTGGCCGGTGGACTGGGTGGCGCAGCAGCTGGCCGAGGCGCACTACAACCCCGCGGTGGCACGGCTGATCATGCCGCCACCGACCGGCAGTGCGAAGAACTGGGCCGCCTACCGCAGCCGCTTCATCGAACCGAAGCGCGTGGCCGCCGGCGTCGCGTTCTGGAACGACAACGCCCCCGCACTGGCGCAGGCCGAAGCGCGCTACGGGGTGCCGGCCTCGGTGGTGGTGGGCATCGTCGGCGTCGAGACCTTCTACGGCCGCATCACCGGCAACTTCCGCGTGCTGGACGCGCTGGCCACGCTGGCCTTCGACTTCCCTGCCGGCCGCAAGGACCGTGCGCCGTTCTTCCGCGGCGAGCTGGAGCAGTTCCTGCGCGTGTGCCGGCGCGAGGGCGGCGACTGCACCGCGTTCAAGGGCTCGTATGCCGGCGCGATGGGGTTGCCGCAGTTCATGCCCAGCAGCATCAACGACTACGCGGTGGACTTCGACAGCGACGGCCACATCGACCTGCTGAACAGCCCGGCCGACGTGGTGGGCAGCGTGGCGCACTTCCTGGCCGAAAAAGGCTGGCAGCGCGGCCTGCCCACGCACTACGAGGTGACGCCCCCCGCCGACACGGCCGAGCGCGCGCGGCTGCTCGAGCCCGACATCGTGCCCAGCTTCACGGCAGCGCAGTTCGCCGAGCACGGCGCCGTGCTGTCGCCCGCCGGCCAGCGCCATGAAGGCCTGCTGGCACTGGTGGAGCTGCAGAACGGCGACGCCGCGCCGAGCTATGTGGCGGGCACGCAGAACTTCTACGCGGTCACGCGCTACAACTGGTCTGCCTACTACGCGCTCGCGGTGGTGGAGCTGGGGCTGGCGGTGGAGGCCGCACGCATCGTGGCCAACAGCAGGTCGAGCTCCGACGCCGGCGCCGGCCTGCCGAACCAGTAGCCCTGCGCGAAGTCGCAGCCCAGGCGCGCCAGCAGCTCGCGCTGCGCATCGGTCTCCACGCCTTCGGCCACCACCTGCAGGCCGAGCGCACGCGCCATCGAGATCACCGCGCTCACGATCGCGCGGTCGCCGGCGTCCTGCGGCAGTTCACGCACGAAGCTGCGGTCGACCTTGAACTTGTCGATCGGCAGCCGCTTCAGGTAGGCCAGCGACGACAGGCCGGTGCCGAAGTCGTCCACCGCGATGTGCACGCCGCGCTCGCGCAACGCGGTGAGCGTGCGCACGTTGGCCTCCACGTCCTCCACCAGCGTGTGTTCGGTGATCTCGATCTGCAGGCCGTGCGCGTCGGCCCCGCTGGCCAGCAGCGCCGCGGCCACCTGCTCCAGCAGCACGCCACGCTTGATCTGGCGTGCCGACACGTTCACCGCCACGTACAACTTCGGCAGCCCCTGCGCCTGCCAGCGCGCCAGCTGCGCCGCCGCGGCCTGTAGCACCCACGCGCCCAGCTCCACGATCAGCCCGCTTGCTTCTGCCACGGCGATGAACTCCGCCGGCGGCAGCAGGCCGCGCTGCGGGTGCTGCCAGCGCACCAGCGCCTCCACACCCGCCACCGCGCCGTCGCGCAGCGAGACGATCGGCTGGTAGTGCAGCACGAGCTCGCCGCGCCGGATCGCGTGGCGCAGCTCGGTGTCGATGCGCAGGCGCGAATGCGACGACTGCGCCATCGCCGGCTCGAATACCGCGAAGGTGTTCTTGCCGGCCGCCTTGGCGCAGTACATCGCGGTGTCGGCCGCGCGCAGCAGCTGTTGCGCGTCCTCCGCGTCCTGCGGGAACTGCGCGATGCCCACGCTGCCGCGCACGTAGATCTCGTGCCCGCCGACGCGCAGCGCGCCCTGCAGGCACTGCAGCGCCGCCTCGCCCAGGCGCTCATCGCTGTCGCCGGGTGCGTGCAGGCCGGACACCACCACGAACTCGTCGCCGCCGAAGCGGAACACGAGGTCGGAGGTTTCCAGGCCACCGCGCAGCCGCGCCGCCAGGCTTTGCAGCACGTCGTCGCCCACCGCATGGCCGAGCGTGTCGTTGACGAGCTTGAAGTCGTCCAGGTCGAGCAGCATCAGGCTGAAAGCGCGGCCGCCGGCCTGGGCGCGCCCCACCATCGCCTGCAGGTGCTCGTTGGCAGCATGGCGGTTGTACAGGCCGGTCACCGGATCGACGAAGGCCAGCTCGTCCAGGCGCGCCTCGGTGCGGTCGATGTCGCGCCGGATGCCCACCGCGAGCAGGTAGGCCATGCCCAGCGCCAGCAGGCCCGCGCCGCCGCTGATCGCGGCGAACACCAGCGCGCGCCGCTGCAGCGGCTGCAAGGTGGCGCTGAGCTCCAGGCGGCCGACCGGCCGGCTGTCCTGCAACACCCGCTCGATCACATGCACGTGGCCGGCGTCGACCAGCGGCTGCGCTGTGGCCGCCTCGCGCTGCGCTGCGCTCAGCGCAGGCTCTGCCGCGCTCTGCGGTCGGCGGTACTCGGCGAAGCGCCGGCCCTGCGTGTCGTACAGCTGCGCGCTCAGCACGCTGGGCGAGGCCTGCAGCGAGGCCAGCGTCTCGCGCGCGGCACTCGCATCGCCGAACAGCAGCGCCGCGGCGCAGTTCTCGGCCACGATGCGCGCCTGCACCTGCAGGTCGTCGGCCAGCGCGGCGCGCGACCAGAAGAACAGGAACAGGTTCAGGATCAGCCCGGCCACCAGCAACGCCACGCCGGCAGCCGCCATCGCGGCGCGGGTCAGGCGCAGGCCGAGGCGGCGGCGCGAGGGGCCCGGTGCGATGCGCTTCATTCCACCACCTTGTGCGCCAGCCGAAGCAGGCGCGAGCTGATCGACAGCCCCGCCGTGCGCGCGACGGCCAGGTCCACGTCGAAGGCCACGCGACCATCGGTTTCGCCCAGGCGCACGGCCACGGCGTCGTCGGCCACGCCGGCCTGGTCGGCGATCACCAGCACCGGCGTGCCGCGCAGCTGGCGCCGCAGCGTGGCGGCAGGCAGGCGCGCACCGGCGTCGATGAACAGCGCATGGCACCCGTGCAGGCTGTCGCCGGCATTGAGTTCGTGCACCTCCAGGCGGTAGCTGCGCAAGCGGTTGCCTGCCAGCGACCGCAGCGGCGGCGCCAGGCGGCTGGCCGTGTCGAGGCACAGCACCAGCGTGCCCCCCGGCGCCGGGCTGGCCTGCGGCGGCCAGTCGACGAACAGCAGGATGTTGAAGACGATCGCGGCCTCCAGGTCGCTGCGCTCCACGGCGTGCGCCGGCAGGGCCGCCAGTCCCAGGCACGCGAGCAGCAGTGCAAGCTGGCGCAAGGCGTTGGTGATGCGCATCGCGGCCATCGGCATCAGAACGCGCGATCCAGCCGCAGCTGCCAGCTGCGGCCCGGTTGAGGGACCAGCGGGATCTGTTCGGTGTCCGGCCCGGGGTCGTCGCGGCGGCGGTCGAACAGGTCGTACACGCTGAGCGCCGCGGACCACCCACGCGCCGGCAGCGCCTTCGACAGCGTGAGGTTGGCCAGCCCGTAACCCGCCGCCGCCCCACGCCGCGCCACCCCCTGCCATTCCACGCCGGCGGACCAGCTGTGCGCCAGCGGCACGATGGCCGCCAGCTTGCCCATGCGCCGCGGCGCATAGGCGGCCACCGCCAGCGGGCCGCCGCTGTCGCTGGCGTGCTGCAGGCTCAGGTTGCCGCGCAGCCGCAGGCCCTGCTGCCAGCGCCGCTCGTACTCCAGTTCGAAGCCGCGGGCGTCCAGCTGGCCGAGGTTGCGGAACACGAACATGTCGTCGGCCGGGTCGCGCACCAGCACCAGCAGGTGGCGCGCACGATTGGCATAGATCGACGCGCTCAGGCGCTGCTGCGCGTCGGGCCGCCATTCGACGGCGAGTTCGTCGCCGCGCACCGACTCCGCCTGCAGGGCCGGATTCAGCTTGTAGCCACCCACGGTGTCGACCTGGTAGAAGGCCTCGTAGGCGTTCGGCGGCCGGTACGCCTGGCCATGGATCAGCTTGACGACGAAGGCGTCGTCCGGGTGCCACAGCAGCGCGACGCGCGGGCTGAACTGTGACGCAGAGCCCTTGTTGTGGTCCCAGCGCGCACCGGCGGTCAGGCTCCATTGCCGCGTGAGTTCGATCTGATCCTCCGCAAACAGGCCGATGCGGTGGCCGTTGCGCTGGTCATCGAGGTACACGGTGTCCGTGCCCAGGTCGAGGTTCTTCTGCCGCAGGTGCGCGTTCATCTGCAACTCGCTGCCCAGCACCAGCGTGTGGCCGCGCCATCGCGTGGTGAGCCAGCGCCCCTCCAGCCCCCACCACTGGCCGGTGACGTCGTCCATGTTCACCGTGACCGGCGGATAGTCGTACACATAGCGGCCCTGGAACAGGTAGTGGCCGCCGAACCAGCGCGCGGTCACCTCGTCGTGCGCGTCCAGCGCGTGGCGCCACGTGAGGTCCAGCATCGACTGCTCGTCGCGATTCGACGTGCGCGGGTCGCCGACCACGGCATCCAGCAGCACCGGCGCGCCCTTGATGCGCTCGGAATGCAGCACGGTGGCGGTCATCTCCTCATGCTCGGCGCGCAGGTACAGGCTGCTGCGGCGCTCGTAGTCGGCACCGTGCGCAACGCCCAGGCCGGGCAGCACCACGTCCACGCCATCGGACAAGCGGCGCGATGCCGACCACAGCAGGCGCGTGCCATCGCTCAGCACGTGGCTGCGTCCCAGGCGCAGTTCGCGCAGGCCGGCGGAGCCGACCTCCAGCGCCGCGCCGTCCGTGCCGCGTGCGCCCGGGCGGCGCGTGATCACGTTGATCACGCCGAACACCGCGTTGGCGCCGTACACCGCCGAGCCCTGGCCGGGAATGAACTCCACGCGATCGACCAGGTCCAGGTCGATCTGGAACTCGCTGCCGATGTAGGCCTGGTCGTAGACCACGTCGTTGGTGCGGTTGCCGTCCACCAGCAGCAGCACGCGCGTGTTGTAGTCGCCCGGCGCGAAGAAGCCGCGCACGCCCAGGTAGCTGTAGGAGCGGTCGTCGCTCACCATCAGCCCGCGCATCGAGCGCAGCACGTCGGCCAGCGTGCGATAGCCGAGCGCGCGCATCTCGTCTGCGGTGACTACCGTGACCGAGGCCGCGGTCTCGCTCATGCGCTGGTTGAACTTCGAGGCGCCGCTGACCGGCATGTCGAGCAGCGCATCCAGGGGCAGCGCTGCCAGTTCCACCACGCTGCTGTCGTCGGCGGCCTGCGCTGCGCCGGCGCTGAGCGCCGCGGCCAGCAACCAGGCCGAGCAACCCTTTCGCCGGCCTCGGGGCAGGCCGGTTTCTACAATCACGGCGTGACTGCCACTCGTTCGCCCTCTCTCAACGCCGACCTTCACTGCCACTCCAATGTTTCCGACGGCACGCTCGCGCCCGAGGCGCTGGCCGCGCGCGCCGCGGCCAATGGCGTCGAGCTGTGGGCGTTGACCGACCACGACGAAATCGGCGGGCAGCAACGCGCCGCCGCGGCGGCCCGGGCGCTGGGCCTGCCCTACCTCACGGGTGCCGAGATCTCCGTGACCTTCGCCGGGGAGACCGTGCACATCGTGGGGCTGGGCTTCGATGCCGACGACGCTGCGTTGCGTGCCGGCCTGGCGGCCACGCGCGGCGGCCGTGACATGCGCGCGCGCGAGATCGCCGAGGGCCTGGCCCGCGCCGGTATCTTCGGCACTTACGAGGGTGCGCTGAAGTACGCCGGCAATCCGGATCTCGTATCGCGCACGCACTTTGCGCGCTTCCTCGTGGAAAGCGGCGTCTGCCGCGACACCCACGATGTGTTCCGCCATTACCTCACCGATGGTAAGCCGGGCTACGTGCCGCACCGCTGGGCCACGCTCGGTGATGCCGTGCGCTGGATCACGGGCGCCGGCGGCGTGGCCGTGATCGCGCATCCCGGCCGGTACAAGTTCACGGCCAACGAGGAGTACGCGCTGTTCAGCGAGTTCAAGGCGCACGGCGGCAGCGCGGTGGAGGTGGTGACCGGCAGCCACCATCCGTCCGACTACGCGCGCTATGCCGACATGGCGCGCGAGTTCACGCTGTTGGCGTCGCGCGGCAGCGACTTCCATTCGCCCGACGAAAGCCACACCGACCTCGGCACGCTGCCCGCGCTGCCCACCGGCCTCACCGGCGTGTGGGAGGCGCTGGCGCATCGGGTGCAGCGGGCTTGAGCACAGCTGGCCAGAGCCGGCAGCACCCGCTGGCCGGCGTGCTGCTGATCGTGGTGATGGCCGCGTGCTTCGCCACGATGGACACCACAGTCAAGGTGCTGGGGCACTGGTTGCCGGTGCTGCTGATGCTGTGGCTGCGCTATGCGTTCCAGGCGCTGGTGATGTTGGTGTGGCTGCTGCGGCGCGGGCGCAGCGCCTTCCGCACCGCGCATCCGCGCTTCCAGGCGCTGCGCGGGCTGCTGCTGCTGACCACCAGCGCGATGAGCTTCCTCAGCGTGCAGTACCTGCCGGTGGCCGTGTACACCGCGATCACGATGCTCACGCCGGTGATCGTCACCTTGCTGTCGGGCTGGCTGCTGCACCAGCCGGTGTCACGTGCGCGCTGGTGGCTGGTGATCGGCGGCTTCGCGGGGGCGCTGATCGTCGTGCGCCCCGGCAGCGGCTTGTTCGGCTGGGCCGCGCTGCTGCCGCTGGCCGGCGCCTGCGCGTATGCCTGGTTCCAGTTGCTCACCAGCCAGTTGGCCGGCGTGGAAGATCCGTACAGCACGCACTTCTACACCGGCCTCACCGGCACGGCGGTGCTCACCGTGTTGCTGGCCCTGAGCTCGATCGACGTGAGCGGCGTGCTCACGGCACAGCCGGCATCGCACCTGGAGTTGATGGCGATGGTGGGCGCGCTCGGCACCGCCGGCCACCTGTTCCTGATTCTTGCGCTCGGGATGGGGCGCCCGGCGACGCTGATGCCGTTTCTCTACACGCAGATCGCCTTCGCCGCGGGCCTCGGCTACCTTTGGATCGGCACGGTGCCGGACCGCGCCAGCTTCGCCGGCATGGCGGTCATCGCGGCCTGCGGCGCCAGCTCGGTGTGGCTGAACTTCCGTGAAGCGGAGGCGCGCACGCGGGTTGCCGCCCTGACGGCCGATACCATCGTGGATTGAATGACCACCCCGCCAACCACCTGCACGAGCCCGTCGATCGGTGGCCCCACATGAGCCAATATTTCGACGTGCACCCCGACAACCCGCAGCCGCGCCTGCTCAAGCAGGCCGCGCAGATCCTGCACGCCGGCGGCGTGGCGGCTGTGCCCACCGACTCGAGCTACGCGCTGGTGTGCCACCTCGACGACAAGGCCGCGGCCGAGGCGCTGCGGCGCATCCGGCAGGTGGACGACAAGCACCACCTCACCTTGCTGTGCCGCGACCTCAGCGAGCTGGCCAACTACGCGCGTGTGGACAACCGCCAGTACCGGCTGCTGAAGCTGGGCACGCCCGGGCCCTACACGTTCATCCTCGAGGCCACCAAGGAGGTGCCGCGCCGCCTGTCGCACCCGTCGCGCCGAACCATCGGCCTGCGCGTGCCGGCCCACAAGGTGATGCAGGCGCTGCTGGACGAGATGGGCCAGCCGCTTTTGGCCACCACGCTGATCCTGCCCGGCGAGACCGAGCCGCTGAACGACCCGCAGGAGATCCGCGCACGCCTGCAGAAGCAGGTGCAGGCGGTGATCGGGGCCGAGGCCTGCCCGATGGCACCCACCACGGTGATCGACCTCACCGGGGACGAGCCGCGCGTGGTGCGGCAGGGCCGTGGCGATCCCGAGCGGTTGGGGCTGGCGGCCGAAGCGGGCTGATCAGCCGAGCGCGTCCAGCACGCGCTGCGGGTCGAACCCCGTCTGCGCCTTGCCGCGCACCACCAGCACCGGCGTGCCCGCCGCACCGGTGGAACCGAAGGCGCCGGCGCATTGCGCGTCGCGCTCGATCGAGCATTCGGTGAACCGCACTTGATGGCGGGTGAGCCAGTGACGCGCCGCCTCGCAGGGCTCGCAGGTGTCGGAGGCGATCAGGCGAATGTCGCCCGGCGCAGCGCGCATCGCGATGGCCTCGCCCAGCCGCGCATCACGTGCACCGTGCCACCACTGCACGCCGGCGCTGACGGCCAGCACGAGCAGCACAAGGGAGAGCAGCGAGCGTTGCGAGCGGGGCATGATGCGGCGGTCGGTGGGTTCAGGCGGCAAGTGTCGCGCGAAGCGGTGCCGGCGGGAAGGCCCGCTCAGTGCGCCACGGCGTAGGGCGGCTTGCCCTGCACGCCCACCATCAGCTGGTTCTGCACGCCGTCCACGTCGTCGATGTTGCGCACGATGCGCTCCAGCTCGGCCGACTGCTCGGGTGTGGCCACGCAGCCCTTGAGCCACACGTAGCGCCGCTGCCCGAGCGCCCAGATGCTGGTGTCGGCGAAGCGGCCGTCCGCCTCCAGCGCCTTCTTCACGCGCGGCACGATCTCCTTGTCGTACAGGTAGGCGCTGTGCAGTCGGCAGCGCCCCGCGAGCCAACAGCTGGTGCCGCGTTGCGCGCGGTCGTGAGCCTCGGCGGCGTACTGGTCCTGCGTGAACACCGGCACCTCCGGCACCGGGCAGCGCGCCTGGCCGTTGCTGAGCTGGAGGAACGGATCGCTGAACGGGTTGCGCAGCAGCTCCTGCGCCTGCAGCGTGCCGGCGTGGCAGGCTGCAACCAGCGTGAACAGCACGAGCGCGTGTCGACTCACGGCGATGCCTCCTTGCAGCGGCGCCCGGCCCGCTATACCGCGGCGGTGACGACGATCTCCACTTTCCATTCCGGGCGCGCCAGGCGCGCCTGCACGGTGGCGCGCGAGGGCGCGTTGCCGGCGGGGACCCAGCTGTCCCACACCTCGTTCATGGCAGGAAAGTCCGCCAGGTCGGCAATGAAGATCTGCGCCATCAGGATCTTCGTCTTGTCGCTGCCCGCGCGCGCCAGCAGGGCATCGATGGCGGCCAGCACCTCGCGCGTCTGGCCCTGGATGTCCTTGCTGCCGTCGGCCGCCACCTGCCCGGCCAGGTAGGCCACGCCGTTGTGCACCGACATCTCCGACAGGCGCTTGCCCGCGTCGAACCGTTGAACCATCACTTCGCTCCTTTGCGGGCCGTTGTCTGCCCGAGTTTCGATTCGGTGCCCGACATCAGCTTCTGGATGTTCGGGAAGTGGCGCCACACGAGCAGCAGGCTCATCACCACGATCGCGATCACCGGCGTGCCGCCCTCCCACAACAGCAGGTCGTACAGCGGAGCCGCGAGCGCGGCCACCAGCGCGGCCAGCGACGAATAGCGCGACAGGTAGGCCACGACGATCCAGGTCAGCAGCACCAGCAGGCCCAGGCTGGGCTCGAAAGCCAGCAGCACCCCGGCCGCGGTGGCCACGCCCTTGCCACCCTGGAAGTGGAAGAACACCGGCCAGAGGTGGCCGAGAAAGGCAGCCAGGCCGACGAAAGCCATCGCGTTGTCGCCCAGCCCCACGCGCGCGCCGTACCAGCGCACCAGCAGCACCGGCACGGCGCCCTTGAGCGCATCGAACACCAGCGTGAGCGCGGCCGCCTTGCGGTTGCCCGAACGCAGCACGTTGGTCGCCCCGGGGTTCTTCGAGCCGTAGCTGCGCGGATCGGCCAGCCCCATCAGGCGGCTGACGATCACGGCGAACGACAGCGACCCGACAAGGTAGGACGCCAGCAGCGCGGCGGCGAGCCACAGGGAGTGAGTGGTCATGCGCTTGAAGACAGCCGGTGATGTGAAGCCGCGCAGTTTACGCGCCGGTATTGGGGCCGGTGTTAAGCTCCCTCGCCGCGTCCGGCTGGCATGCATGTCGCATCACATCGGCCGGTGTTGCTGCCATGGCCGCCTTGCTCGATACCGATTCCGCCCGCCCCACCGTTACCGCCTGGCCGGCACGCACGCATCTCGATCTGCACGACGAGCTGCATGCACGTCCGGCGCTGGCGGTGCAGCGGCCGAGCGTGGTGTCGTACTGGGTGCAGTGGGGCATGGAGGCCGGCGTGGCCGAAGCGGCACTCGCCGCCGCCTGCAACGCCTGCGGCGCGGCCGCGCCGCAGCCGGGCTCGCGACACTACGTGCTGCACTGCCCCGCCTTTGCGCTGAAGTACGAGCGCCACGGCGAGTTCGTGAGCTGGCAGGTGAACCGCCCGCTGCCCGAGCCCGAGGACCTGTGCGACAAGGCGCTGCTGCAACCGCTGCTGCGCGACGTGCGCGCGCTCGACGCGCTGCCGCCCGGCTTTGCGCAAGCCCTGATGGCCGAGGGCGCCGGGCAGATGCTGGCCGCCACGCACCTGGTGCTGCTGCCAAGCGACGACGAGCAACTGCTACCGCGCAGCCGCGCACTGCTGTCGCAGCAGCTCGGCACGAACGACGACGACAGCACGCCGCTGCTCGGTGCCTGGATCGCCGACGCCAAGGCCGCCGTGCTGACCGACCTGCGCGTGCACGCGGACGGCTTCACGCGCATCGCGCTGCTCGACTTCGGCCTGCTGCCCGACCAGGCAGCGCGCGAAGCGCAGCGCCTGTGCGAGCTGGAGGCCTATCGCATGCTGGCGATGCTGGGCTTTCCGGTGGCGCAGCGCGAGGCACACTCGCTCGGCGAGCTGGAGCGCACGCTGCAGCAAACAGTGGATGCAATGGCCAACGACGAGGGTCACGACGACGCGGGACACGACGATGCACGCGCCTTCGAAACGCTGATGGCCCTGGCCGCCGAGGTGGAGCACACCGCGGCGCGCACGCGCTACCGCTTCTCCGCCACGCGCGCGTATCACCAGATCGTGCAGCGTCGCCTGGCCGACCTGCGCGAGACGCGGCTGGACGGCGTGCAGACGCTCACCGGCTTCCTCGGCCGCCGCTTCGCGCCCGCGATGGCCTTCTGCGACAGCACCGATGCGCGCCTGACCGACGTGGCCGACCGCATCAACCGCGCGGTGAGCCTGGCGCGCGTGCGGGTGGAGATGCACCGCGAGGCCAGCAACCAGCAGGTGTTCAAGGCTCTGGCGCACCGGCAGGCCTTGCAGCTGCGACTGCAGCAGACGGTGGAAGGCCTGTCGGTGGTGGCCATCAGCTACTACACGCTCAGCCTGATCGGCTACCTGGTAAAGGGCGCCCTCGAACTGCGGGCGCTGGAGCCGCTGCACCTGGCCCCCGAGATGATCGTCGGCGTGGCTGTGCTGCCGGTCGTGCTGGCGGTGCGCTGGTTCCTTCAGCGCCTGCATCGCCACATCGGCAACGACTGATCGCCCCGGCTACAGGCTGGTGGGGTAGCGCGGTGCGGCCGGATGGCTGCGCTCGAACTTCTCCTGGCAGGCGATGCAGCGCTTGGCAGTGGGCTGGGCCTGCAGGCGCTGCAGCGGAATGTCGGTGCCGCAGTCGACGCAACTGCCGTAGGTGCCGGCCCCGATGCGCTCTCGCGCCTCCTCGATGTCGCGCAGCTCCTCGATGTCACGCTCTTCCTCGGCATAGCGCACCGCCGTGCGCATGCGCTCCTCGCCCTGCTCGCCGAAGTCCTCGACGGTTTCGTGGTTCACGCGCGCCGGTTCGTTGGCCAGCTCCTCGCGCTCGTCGCGCACCTCCTCGCGCAGCACGGCTTCGCGCGAATCCAGTTGCTGCTTCAGCTGTTGCAGGGCGTTGCTGTCGAGGGCGGGCATGGAACTCTCCGGAATCAGGTGCATAGGCATGTTCCGGCAAGCCGCATGCCGTGCGGCTGCGCTTTGTCAAGCCAGCGCGCAGTGCACCGGGCGCGCGCAGAGCAGCGTGGTCAGCACGCCCGGCTCGATGCCGACCAGATAACCGCGCCGCCCGCCGTTGATGCAGATGCGCGGCAGCGCGAGCACGCTGGCCTCCACGTACACCGGCATGGCCTTGCGCGTGCCGAACGGCGAGGTGCCGCCCACCAGGTAGCCGCTGTGGCGCTGCGCGACCTCGGGCTTGCACGGTTCCACGCTCTTGACGCCAATCTCGCGCGCCAGCGCCTTGGTGCTGACCTGGCAGTCGCCGTGCATCAGGACGATCAGCGGCTGGGCCTTGTCGTCCTGCATCACCAGCGTCTTCACGACCTCGTGCTCGGGCACGCCGAGCTGGCGCGCCGACTCGGCCGTGCCGCCGTGCTCGACGTAGTCGTACGGGTGTTCGGTGAACGGCACGCCGTGCTGGCGCAGCAGCGCGGTGGCGGGGGTTTCGCTGACGTGGGTCTTGTTGCGGGCCATGGTGGCCGCAAGCATACGGCCGCCTCAGTGGAGCGCCGTGCCGCCGCCGAGGATCATTAGCACGGCCGCTGCCATGACGGCCAGCACGAGCATCAGCATCGGCCATCCGCGCAACGCGTCCATCCCTGTCTCGTCCGATTCGTTGACCTTCATAGTTTATTGTTTTACATTAAGTTTTAACTGTATTGCAAGATAATCTTCGAATGAATCGTGAACCTCCGGTGTCGCTGCGGCGGCTTTGCACGCTGGTGCGCGCGATGGTGCTGCTGGGTGCGCTGGCGCTGCTCGCGCTGCCCTGGAGTTGGGCCTCACCGGCGCTGATCCGCGAGGTCTGGGCCCGGCTCGATTGCACGGGCCCACCGCAGATCACGATCGACGCGCGCGCGCAGTGGCTGGGCGCACTGGTCAGCGGGCTGCCGCTCGCCGCGGGGCTGTTCGCGCTGTGGCAGCTGTGGCGCCTGTTCGGCGAATACGGCGCCGGGCGAGTGTTCAGCCGCGCGGCGCAGGCGCGCCTGCGCCGCTTCTCGTGGGGCGTGCTCGCGCTCGGGCTCATCGGGCCGCTGGTGCGCATGCTGGTGGGGCTGGCGCTCACGCTCGGCAATCCGCCCGGCCATCGCCTGCTGATGCTCGATCTCTCGTCCGACGACTACACCACCTTGCTCATCGGCGCCGTGCTGCTGGCGATCGCGCACGTGATGAGCGAGGCGGTGCGGCTGGCCGAAGAGAACGCCGAGTTCGTCTGAGCCATGCCGATCCTCGTGAATCTCGACGTGATGCTGGCGCGGCGCAAGATGCGTTCGCGCGAGCTGGCCGAACGCGTGGGCATCACCGAGCAGAACATCTCGCTGCTGAAGTCCGGCAAGGTGCGTGGCGTGCGCTTCGACACGCTGGCGCGCATCTGCGAAGTGCTGCAGTGCCAGCCCGGCGACCTGCTGGAGTACCGGCCCGGTGATGGCGACGAGGCCGGCTGAGCCGCGCGTCGCGCGCACCGCGGCGCTGGCCCTCGCCCAAGTACCAGCGCTGAATCAGGCCGTGACCAGGTAGCGCCGCTCGAAGCGCGCCGCCGGCAACGGCTCGCTGAAGTGGAAGCCCTGGAACTGGCGGCACTGGTGCGCCTGCAGGTAGATCAGCTGCTCTGCCGTCTCCACGCCTTCGGCCACCACCTGAAGGCCGAAGCGGCGCGCGATCACGAGGATGGTCTCGACGATCGCCGCGTCGTTGGCGTCGACCACCACGTCGCGCACGAAGCTCTGGTCGATCTTGAGGCCGTCCACCGGCAGGCTCTTGAGGTAGGCGAGCGACGAGTAGCCGGTGCCGAAATCGTCGATGAAGATGCGCACACCCATCTGCCGCAGCGCCTGCATCCTGGCCGCTGCGGATTCGATGTCGCGCACCAGCACGCCTTCGGTGATCTCCAGCACCAGGCGGCGCGGGTCGGCGCCGGCGCCTTCGAAGATGCGGCGCAGGCGCTGGTCGAAGTCCTGCTGGTGGAACTGGCGCGGGCTGATGTTGACCGACAGGTGGAACTCGTCGTCCGGCCAGCCGGCCTCGCACCACAGCCGCAGCTGGCGCGCCGCGGCGGCCAGCACCCAGTCGCCCACGTCGAGGATCAGGCTGGAGGCCTCGGCCACCGGGATGAACTCGCCGGGCGGGATGTTGCCGCGCGCCGGGTGATGCCAGCGCAGCAGCGCCTCGGCACCCAGCAGGCGGCCGGAGCCGTCGACCAGCGGCTGGTACGCCAGCGACAGCTGCTGCTCCACCAGCGCCTGACGCAGTTCGTTCTCGAGCTCATGCTGCTTGAGCACGGAGGCGTGCATCACCGGCTGGAAGAAGTGCACGCAGTCGCGGCCCTCGGCCTTGGCATGGTGCAGTGCCGTATCGGCGTGGCGCATGATCGCGTCCGGCTCGGTGCCGTCGGCCGGGAACAGCGCAACCCCGATGCTGGCCGTGGTGTGCAGGCGCTGTCCGCCCAGCTCGAACGGCGCACGCAGCGACGCGCCGAGCTTGTCGGTCATCTCCACCGCGCCGCGCGCGGCCGCATCGGTGTCGCGGCCCAGGCCGAGCAGCAGCACCGCGTATTCGTCGCCACCCAGGCGCGCCACCAGGTCGGTGCGGCGCACGGCGCGCTGCAGGCGCCGGCCCACCTCGACCAGCAGCGCGTCGCCCACCGCATGGCCGAGCGCGTCGTTCAGCTGCTTGAAATGGTCCAGTCCCACGAACAGCAGCGCGCCATGGCGCTCCAGCCGCGCGGCCATCGTCACCTCCTGCTGCAGTTTGTCGAGCAGGCTGCGCCGGTTGGGCAGGTCGGTGAGCGCGTCATGGAAAGCCAGGCGCGCCGCCTCGGCTTCGGCACTGCGGCGCGCGGCGATGTCGCGCTCGAGTGCGAGATTCACCTCGCGCAGTTCGTCATAGCTGCGCTCGAGCTGGCCGACCATGCCGTTGAACGCGCCGACCACGCGGTCCAGTTCGTCCTGGTTGCCGGGGGCGCGGCGCTGCAGCTTCAGACGTGCCATCTGGCGGCGCGGATCGAGCGCGCCGAGGTGCCCGGCCAGCGCCACCAGGTGGCGCGTGACGAGGCGGTGCACGATGAACAGGATGAACAGCGAGACGACGAAGGTCTTGATGCCCTGCGACACCAGGATCACCAGCGCCTTGTCACGCAGGCGGCGGTACACCTCGTCGAGCGTGGCTTCCAGCGTCAGCACGCCCAGCGTGCGCGGCCCGCTGCGGTCGGCATACACCAGCGGCACCTTCCACACCATCGCGGCACCGCTGCCCGGATGGCCCAGCGTCACCTGCAGCGGCGTCTTCAGGCCGGGCGCGGAGGTTTCCACCACGCTGGCCGAGCGCAGGTCGGGCAGGCGCATGATGCCTTCGAGCTGCACGCGGATCTGCTCCGCATCCACGTTCCACAGGCTGCGGGCCAGGCTGTCGTGGTAGCCGCTGCCGATCTCGCGCACGCGGGCCTCGATGCTGCCCACGTCGCGCTGGTAGTCGACGTACAACTCGAGCGCCGTGAGCACCAGCGTCACCGCAGAGCTGAACAGCAGGATCGCCAGCAGCAGGCGGCGCCCGATGCCCTTGAACGGCGCCGTGGCAGACGCGAACGGGCCGGCCGCGACAGGGGCGGCCTCGACAGCGGCAGGCGACGACAGGGAAGCGGGGACAGGCTTCATCGAACCCGGCCAGTGTCTCGCGGGCCGCTCGGGGCCCGGGTCGGTGAGTTCCCTGAAAGTGAGCAACCCTTCACGGCTGCTGCGGCTGCCGCGCGCGCTCCTCTTCGCGCAGGCGCAGCAGGCGCCGCTGCACCTTGCCGGTGGTGGTCATCGGCAGCGCATCGATGAACTCGATCTCCTTCGGATATTCGTAGGGCGCCAGCTTGCCGCGCACGTGCTGCTGCAGTTGCTCGACCAGCGCCGGCGTGGCTTCGAAACCGGGCGCCAGCACCACATAGGCCTTGACCAGCGCGCCGCGCTCGGCATCGGGCTTGGGTACCACCGCCGCGTTGGCCACCGCGGCGTGCTTGACCAGGCAGTTCTCGATCTCGCTCGGGCCGATGCGGTAGCCCGCCGCCTTGAACACGTCGTCGCTGCGTCCCTGGTACCAGAGGTAGCCGCCCTCGTCCATCACGGCGGTGTCGCCGGTGCGGCACCAGCTGTCGCCGGGGTCGCCCGTGAACTTGGCGCGCGTGGCGGCGTCGTTCTTCCAGTAGCCGAGGAAGAACACCGGATCGGGATGGCCGTGGATGTCGCGCCGGTGCACCGCCACGTCGCCCGGCGTGCCGCGCGGGCATTCGTTGCCGTCGTCGTCGATCACCGCGATGCGATGGCCCGGGTAGGGCCGACCCATGCTGCCGGGGCGCGCGGGCCAGTGCAGGGCGCAGTTGCCGACCACGTAGTTGATCTCGGTCTGGCCGAACATCTCGTTGATCGTGATGCCCAGCTCCTGCCGCCCGTAGGCGAACACCGCATCGCCCACCGCCTCGCCGGCGCTCATGATCGCGCGCAGCCGCAGCCGGTAGTGCTCACGCGGGTGCGGCACCGCCTTCATCATCGCCTTGAGGGCGGTGGGGAACAGGAAGGTGTGGGTCACCAGGTGGCGCTGCATCAGCTCGAACGCCTTCTCCGGCGCAAAGCGGCCCTGGTAGGCCACGATCGTGCGCCCGAAGTACAGCGTGGGCATCAGCGCGTCCCACAGCCCGCCGGTCCACGCCCAATCGGCCGGCGACCAGAACACCGCGTCGGGTTGGGGAAACCAGTTCTGGCTGGCGACGAAGCCGCTCAGGTTGCCGATCAGCGCGCGCTGCGGGATCAGCGCGCCTTTGGGCGGGCCGGTGGTGCCGCTGGTGTAGATCAACACTGCCGCGTCGTCGGCCTGCGTGGCCGCGCGCGTGAAGCTGGCACCCTCGCGCGCCAGCGCGGCCGACCAGTCGATGTCGCCCTGGCCCTCGGCCGCACCGGCAGCGATCACGGTCTGCAGCGCCGGGCACTGCGGCCGCGCGGCGCGCAGGTTGGCGATCGAGCTCTCGTCGGCGATCGCGAGCCGGGTGTCGCTGTGCTGCAGCCGGTACTCCAGCGCATCGGGGCCGAACAGCATCGACAGCGGCATCGCCACCGCGCCCAGCTGGTGCAGCGCGATGTTGGCCACCGCGGTCTCGAAGCGCTGCGGCATCACGATCGCCACGCGGTCGCCGCGCTGCACGCCCAGGCGCTGCAGTGCGTGCGACAGCCGGTTCGCGTCACGCTGCAGGTCGGCATAGGTGAAGCGAGCGCAGCGGCCGTCTTCGTGTTCGTACACGATGGCCACCGCGTCGGGTGTGTCGCGCGCCCAGCGGCCGCAGCAGACCTCGGCGATGTTGAAGTCCGCCGGCACCTGCCAGTGGAAGCCGTTGTAGAGCGCGGCGTAGCGGTCTGCGGACATGCGGCCTCCTCGGTGCAAATGCAAGTGCTCTAGCGGCCGAAGCGCTGCAGCGCGTCGCCGGTGACGCGGCAGATGTGCCAGTCCTTCAGCAAGGTGGCGCCCATCTTCTCGTAGAAGCGGATGGCGTTCTCGTTCCAGTCGAGCACGCTCCATTCGAAGCGCCCGTAGTCGCGCTCCACGGCGATGCGGCCCAGCTGCGTGAGCAGCGCCTTGCCAAGCCCGAGGTTGCGGTACGCCGGTTGTACGTACAAGTCCTCGAGGTACAGGCCGGGCTTGGCGAGGAAGGTCGAGAAGTTGGTGAAGAACAGGGCGAACGCCACCACCCGGCCCTGCACCTCGGCGACCAGCGCCTCGGCCACCGGCTTCGGCCCGAACAGGTGCGGATGCAGCCTCTCGGGGGTCACCTGCAGCAGGTGCGCGAGCTTCTCGAACTCGGCCAGCTCGCCGATCAGGCCGACGATCGCCGGCACGTCGCGCGGCTCGGCCGCGCGCAAGGTGAAGGGTGGGCTCATCTGGCCTCCTGCCGGGCCGCCCCAAAGGAGGCCAGAGCCCCTTCGGGGGGCAGCGAATGCAATGAGCGTGGGGGCTTCATGCCGGCGATTCTGGCACCCCGCCGCGCGTAGGCGACAGCGCGAAAGCCCGCCCTCGCCTACAGTGGCGCCATGAGCGATACCGAGTACAGCGTGCGCCGTGCGGCACGCAGCCAGTTCCTCGAGGTGCGCGGCCTGCGCTACCACGTCAACGTGTGGGGCGACGCGTCGATGGCATCTGCGGCCAAGCCGCCGCTGGTCATGGTGCACGGCTGGATGGACGTGGGCGCGTCGTTCCAGTTCGTGGTGGACGCGATGGCCGCACAGCGTCACGTGATCGCACCCGACTGGCGCGGCTTCGGCCTCACCGGCGCGCCGGGTGGCGACAGCTACTGGTTCCCCGACTACCTGGGCGATCTCGACGCCTTGCTCGACGCGCTGCTGCCGGGCCAGCCGGTCGACCTGCTGGGCCACAGCATGGGCGGCAACGTGGTGATGGTGTATGCCGGCGTGCGGCCTGATCGCGTACGCCGCCTGATCAACCTCGAAGGTTTCGGCATGCCCGAGACGCGGCCCGAGCAGGCACCCAAGCGCTACCGCACCTGGCTGGACGAGCTGAAGACGCCGCAGCAGCTCAAGACCTACGACAGCCTGGCCGCCGTGGGCGAGCGCCTGCGCAAGACCAACCCGCGGCTGCCGGCCCACAAGGCTGCATGGCTGGCAACGCATTGGTCACAACGGCGTGACGACGGGCGCTGGCACATCCTCGGCGACCCGGCGCACAAGCGCGTGAACCCGATGCTCTACCGCAAGGACGAAGTGCTGGCCTGCTGGCGCGAGATCGCGGCACCGCTGCTGTGGGTGGAGGGCGAGGACACCGACATCACCAAGTGGTGGGGCAACCGCTACCCGCGCGCCGACTTCGATGCGCGCCTGGCGGTGGTGCCCCGGGTGCAGCGCGAGCGGCTGCCGCAATGCGGGCACATGCTGCACCACGACCAGCCGGAATTGCTCGCGCGGCTGATCGACACCTTCCTGGCCTGAACCCGCTCACGCCGGCGCACGGGGCAGCGAGTGCCGCCGGCCGGCGAGTCGCTGCAGCGAGGCGAAGCGGCCGTCCGGCAGCTGACGCCGCGCCAGCGGCCACAGCTTGAGCAGCAGCTCGGCCGTGGCCATCGTGTCCGCCGCCGCCTGGTGGCGCTGCGCGCACTGCACGCCCAGCGCGGCCATCCAGTCGTCGAGCGAGCGGGCGCGCTGCTCGGGGTGCAGCACGGCGGCCACGTCCTCGAGGTCGATCCAGGCACTCGGCAGGCGGTGACCGAGCGTGTCGCGCAGGGCGCGTTCGATCATCGTGCGATCGAACGCCGCATGGAACGCGATCAGGGGCGCAGCGCCCACCCAGGCCTCGAACGCGCGCAAGGCCGCCGCGGGCGCCAGGCCCTGGCGTTGTGCGCCCACGCCGATGCGGTGCAGCAGGATGTTGGCCTTGTCGGTCACGGGCGTCTTCTGCTGCAGCACGGCCTCGAAGCTGTCGGCCGGCGTGATCAGCAACCGGCCTTCGCGCTGCACCACCGCCACGCCGGCAATCGCCAGCAGCGCATCGCGGCGCGCGTCGAGGCCGCTGGTCTCCACGTCCACCACCAGCCAGCGGCCGTCGTCGTCAACTGCCTTGCGCCAGGGCCACAGGCTCATCGCTGGTAGTCCAGCTCGATGCGCTGCTGCAGCCGCTGCGCGACGCGAAAGCTCTCCTTCAGCACACGCCGGTCGATCTCGTTGAGGCGCTGCACGTCCACCCGGTTCGGGTTGGTGCCGGGTGCACGCAGCGCGTCGTCCGTCTGCACGCGCAGGCGCAGCAGCTGCAGGAACTCGAAGCCGCCGATCCAGTCGTCGCGCTCGGCCGCACTCGCCTGCAGCACGCGGGCCATGGCCTCGAAGCGCGCCCGCGTGCCGGTCTCGGCGATGCCGTGGGCCAGCGCATACAGGCGCGCCGCGTCCACGTAGAGCACCGTGCCGTGCAGCTTGAGGTCGAGCAGGTCGCCGTCGAGCGCGCCCAGCCAGTTGATCGGCGCCCGGTTGGCCAGCGCATTGCCCGCCATCTGCTTCATGAAGCGCGGCAGCCGTGCCGCGCGCGTGCCGATGAGTTGCCGCATCGGCTCGGCCAGCGACGCGCGCCCCGCGATCGGGCGGAAGTCGAAGTAGATGCTGGCGTTCAACAGGTCCTGCGGCGCGCCATGCTCCAGCCAGCGGTTGAAGCGCTCGCACCATTCGTCGGCCGTCAGGCAGCAGGCAGGGTTGGAGGCCATCACGTTGCCCTTGCACAGCGGGTAGCCGCAGGCGTCGAGCGCCTCGTTCACGGCGCGGGAAAAGGCCAGCCAGGGCGGGCGCTCCTGCGCCGGGTTGTCGCTGGCGAAGACGAGGCCGTTGTCCTGGTCGGTCGCGATCGTCTGCTCGCCGCGGCCCTCCGAGCCGAAGGCCAGCCAGCATGCGCGGCCGAGGTCGAGCCCGTGCTGCTCGGCCACCAGCTGCACCAGTTGCTGCGTCAGCACGTCGTTGAGGTGGCTCACCAGTTCGGTGAGCTGTCGTGCGCCCACGCCCTGGCCGAGCAGGTTGCGCGCGAACCGGCGGATGTCCTGCGCCACCACGCACAGCGTGGGCACATCGCGCGCGCCGCGGATGGCAGTGCTCACCTGCTTCAGCGACAGCCGCTGCAGCGCGAACAGGTCGCGCTCGGACACCAGGCTCACGACGCGGCCGCCGTTCGTCACCGGCACATGGCGCAGGCCATGGCGCGACATCAGCAGCGCCGCGTCCTGGGCGGTGTCGTGCACGCTCAGGCTGAGCGCCGGCGTGGTCATCACGGCGCTCACCGGAGTCGTGAGCGGCAACTCGGCCAGCGTGACGCGGCCCAGCACGTCGTGCCGCGTCAGGATGCCCTGAAGTGCGCCGCTGCCGTCCACCACCAGCACCGAGCCGATGTGCCGCTCGTGCATCAGCGACAAGGCGTCGCGCAGCGGCGCGTCAGGCAGCACGCTCACCGCCGCGCGCGTCGCCACGGTGCCGAGTGGCGTCTCGAGCGACTGTTCGGCCAGCGTCTGCGATGCGTACGCCACCTGCAGCGCCCGGCGCGACAGCTCGAGGAACTGCGTGACGCGCCGGTTCAGGAAGTCGGCGAACGGTGCGCTCTCGCGCGCCAGCCGGTGCACGGCGTCGGCGGGCACGCGCAGGCAGAAGGTGTCCTCGTTGGCGGTGTACGTGGCGGTCACGGCACGCCGGCCCATGACCGCGCCCACCGGAAACAGATCCCCCGGCTCGTAGTGGAATCCGCCGGCCGTCTCGGCGATGCCGCGCAGGCCGCTCACGCTGCCCTGGCGCACGCAGTACAGGTGCTGCACCGGGCCGTCGCCCGGCGACAGCATCAGCTCGCCGGGTGCGTAGTACGCCTGCTCGGCGGCCGCGACGAACGCATCCACCTGCGCGGGCGTCATCTGCGCAAAGGGCGGCGTGCGCATCAGTGCCTCGCGCAGCTGCAGCACGAGGTGCCCCGATGGCATGACGGCATCGCTCATCGCGAGCTCCGGTGAAACGAAGAAAGGCCCGTCGCTGTCGACGGGGCCTTCACTGTAGGAGGCGGGCGCGGCGCCGCCAAGGCGCCGGGCTTGCGCGGCGTCAAGCCGCCGCGCGCCGCACCTTCAGGTTGGGATAGCGCACATGCTCCACCAGATCCTGCGTCGCCTGACCCGGCGCGGGGGTCAGCAGGCTCACGATGATGATCACCGCAAAGCCCACCGGTACGCCGAACAGGCCGGCCGAGATCGGCTGGATACCCCACCACAGCTCGATCGGCGAGGTGACGCCGAACACGCCGCGCAGCCAGGGCTGCGTGTGGGCCATGTACCAGAAGGTGATGCCGAGCCCGCAGATCATGCCGAGCGTGGCGCCCCACTTGTTGGCGCGCTTCCAGAACACGCCCAGCACCAGCGCCGGGAAGAACGCAGCCGCCGCGAACGAGAACGCCGCCGAAACCAGGAACAGGATGTCCGCCGGCTTCTGCGCCGCCACCGCTGCCGCCGCCACGGCCACCACCAGCAGCAGGGCCTTGGAGATCGTCACCCGGCGCGCCGTGGAGGCGTTGGGGTCGATCATCTTGTAGTACAGGTCGTGCGACAGCGCGTTGGCGATCGTCAGCAGCAAGCCATCGGCGGTGGACAGCGCCGCCGCCAGGCCGCCCGCGGCCACCATGCCCGACACCACGTACGGCAGCCCGCCGATCTCCGGCGTGGCCAGCACGATGATGTCGCCGCCGATCTTCATCTCGCTCAACTGGAAGATGCCATCGCCGTTGACGTCGGCCACCGACAGCAGCGACGGATCCACCCTGTTCCAGTTGGCAATCCACGCCGGCAGGTGGTCGAACGGCAGGCCCACGAGGTTGTTGAACACCTCGAACTTCACCAGCACCGCCAGTGCCGGTGCGGTGAAGTACAGCAGGAAGATGAAGAACAGGCTCCAGAACACCGACTCGCGCGCCTCCTTCACGCTCGGCGTCGTGTAGTAGCGCATCAGGATGTGCGGCAGTGCCGCGGTGCCCACCATCAGGCAGAACACCAGCGCGAGGAAGTTGCGCCGCGATTCCTCGAAGGCCTTCTGCTCGGCTGGCGTGCCGTTCGGATCACCGGCAAAGACCTGCGCATGGTTCGGCATGCCGTTCAACGGCTTGGCGCGCGCCTCGTTGTCCGCCTTGGCCTTGGTGTAGGCAACCTTGGCGTCGGCCTCGTTCCTGGGCAGCGTGGCCAGCGCCTTCTGCGTGGCCTGGATGTCGGCCGCCGGCGCATTGGCGGCCGTCTGCTCGGCCAGCTTCTTGTCCAGCGCCTCCTTGTCGGCCGTCATCGCCGCAGGAATGTCGTTCAGCTTGGCGGCGGCCTCTTCCGCGCGCTTCTTGAAGATGGCCACCACCTCCAGCTCTTTTGGATCGTGGCGCAGCTCGTCGCCGCGCTTTTGCACCTTCTCGAGCTGGTAGCCGTACACCGCCTGCGGGATCGGCACGCCGGTCTGCTTCACCGACAGCCACACCACCGGCACCATGTAGGCCACGATCAGGATGATGTACTGCGCCACCTGGGTCCAGGTGACGGCGCGCATGCCACCGAGGAACGAGCACACCAGGATGCCGCCCAGGCCCACGAAGATGCCGATCACGAAGTCGAGCCCGGTGAGGCGCGCGGTGATGATGCCCACGCCGTAGATCTGCGCCACCACGTAGGTGAACGAGCACAGGATCGCCGCGCAGATGCCGATGAAGCGCGGCAGGTTGCCCTCGTAGCGTGCGCCCAGGAAGTCGGGGATCGTGAACTGCCCGAACTTGCGCAGGTAGGGCGCCAGGAACAGCGCCACCAGGCAGTAGCCGCCAGTCCAGCCCATGATGAAGGCCAGGCCGCCGAAGCCCGTGAGGTACAAGGTGCCGGCCATGCCGATGAACGAGGCCGCGCTCATCCAGTCGGCGCCCGTGGCCATGCCGTTGTACAGCGCCGGCACGCGGCGCCCGGCGACGTAGTACTCGGCCGCGTCGGTGGTGCGGCTCATGATGCCGATGCCGGCATACAGGCCAACGGTGGCCAGCAGGAAGATGAAGCCGATCCACTGCTTCGGCAGTCCCATCTGCTCCAGCACGCCCAGCACGATGATGAAGGCGATGAAGCCCCCGGTGTACCAGCTGTACACCTTGTTCAGCTGCGCGCGGAAGGCCTTGTCGGCCCCGCGGGCGCTGCTCGCTACGGTTGCTCCGGCCACGTCACACCTCCTCGGCCACGCCGTATTGCTGGTCCAGCCGGTTCATGGCCCGGGCGTAGTACCAGATGATCAGCACATAGACGATCAGCGCACCCTGGGCTGCCACCCAGAAGCTGAACGGCCAGCCGAAGAACTTGAAGTCCAGGTCGCGCGCGAAGTAGCCGATCCCGAAGGTCACGAGGAACCAGATCGCCAGCAAGGTGCCGGTGATGCGCAGGTTCTTCTGCCAGTACACGCGGTGTCTTTCACTCAATTGCATCGCAGTTGCCTCCGAATGCGCCTCCAACCCGGCCCGCGTTCGCGGTGCCGGGGCTCGCTGCCGCCCTGCCCTTGCAAGGCGCGTCAGGAAACCAGCCCGGTCTCGCGCTCCAGTTGCGCCGCCACCTTGGGCTCGAAGCCTTTCAGATGGGCGATGATGCGCCGCGTCTTTTCGGGCTCCTGACGATCCATGTGCACCCGCGCCAGCTGGTACCAGCCGTAGGGGCTCATGGGTTGCAGTTCGGTGCTGCGCTTGAGCGCCGCGGCGGCCTCGTCGAGCCGCCCCAGGCGCACCAGCACCAGCCCCAGGCCATACCAGGCGCGATCCAGCTTGGCATCGAGCGCCACGGCACGGCGGAAGGCCGGCTCGGCTTCTTCGCAGCGGCCCGCCTCTTCGAGCAGGTAGGCCAGGTTGAACCAGTCGGCGGCGCTGCGCTCGGGGTGAGCGGCCACCAGGGCCTGCGCGTCGGCGATCGCCGCCTCGCGCTGCCCCAGCTGGGCCCGCAGGTGCGCGCGGCTCGCCAGCGCATAGGCGTCGCCGGGCCACAGCTGCAGCATCTCGGTGAAATCGCGGTCCGCCGCCGCCCGGCGCCCGAACACCAGCCAAGCGATCGCGCGCCACTTGCGCCGGGTGTACTCGAAACTCCTCATCCGGTGCACACCCTCATGCCCAGCCGCACGCAGACCTCGATCTTGGCGATCGTGGCCACGAGCCAGATCGACAGCAGCCCCATCACCGCGGCCAGCGGCACATGGCGGTCGATCACCACGCGCGGTGTGATGCGGCGCATCACCGTCACGAAGGGCTGCGTCAGCACGCCCAGCAGGCGATAGAAGAAGTTGGCGTCGCGCCGGGGGCCGGCCAGCAGGCCCAGTACGAATTGCCCCGCAAAAGCCATCAGCGCGATCTCCGCGACCAGCTTTACCGAGGACACGAACAGCAGCATCCCGTCTCCCAACTTCGAAGCAGCCGTACTTTCGTGCGCCGTGCCTTACAGATTTCTGACAAAGCGCAAAGGTCCGTGCGCTATCCCGCCCCGTACAAACCCTGCTTCGTGCCGTGCCTCACGAAGCGGTGATGGTCGTTGGGCTGCAGCCAGCGTGCGAAAATTCGCTGCTTTGCAGCCCGAGCCGTCAAGAACACCATGGACATCGAACGCATCAACGCGATCGGCAGCACGCTGGCCGATTTGAAAGCGCGCACCGACGCGCTAAGGGGGTATCTTTGACTACGAACGCAAGGCACTGCGGCTGAACGAAGTCAACGCTGCGCTCGAGAACCCGAGCGTCTGGAACGAACCCAAGCGCGCCCAGGAACTGGGGCGCGAGAAGAAGTCGCTGGAGACGGTGGTCGAAACGATCGACCACTTGCAGAGCAACCTGGCGGACAACACCGAGCTGTACGAGATGAGCAAGGCCGACGGCGACGTCGACGGCCTGCTGGCCATCGAGGCCGAAGCCGCCAAGCTGAACGGCATCGTGGAGGAACTCGAGTTCCGCCGCATGTTCAGCAACCCAGCCGACCCGAGCAACTGCTTCATCGACATCCAGGCCGGCGCCGGCGGCACCGAAGCCTGCGACTGGGCCAGCATGCTGCTGCGCCAGTACCTGAAGTACTGCGAGCGCAAGGGCTTCAAGACCGAGGTGATGGAAGAGACCGAAGGCGACGTCGCGGGCATTCGCTCGGCCACCATCAAGGTGGAAGGCGACTATGCGTTCGGCCTGCTGCGCACCGAGACCGGCGTGCACCGCCTGGTGCGCAAGAGCCCGTTCGACTCGTCCGGCGGGCGCCACACCTCGTTCGCCTCGCTGTTCGTGTACCCGGAGGTCGACGACTCGATCGAGATCGAGATCAACCCCGCCGACGTGCGCACCGACACCTTCCGCGCCAGCGGCGCCGGCGGCCAGCACATCAACAAGACCGACTCGGCGGTGCGCCTGACGCACATCCCGACCGGCATCGTGGTGCAGTGCCAGAACGACCGCTCCCAGCACCGCAATCGCGACGAGGCCTGGCAGATGCTGCGCTCGCGCCTGTACGAGCACGAGATGCGCAAGCAGATGGCCGAGCAGCAGAAGCTCGAAGACTCAAAGACCGATGTCGGCTGGGGCCACCAGATCCGCAGCTATGTGCTCGACCAGAGTCGCATCAAGGACCTGCGCACCAACGTCGAGATCTCCAACACCCAGAAGGTGCTGGACGGCGATCTCGATGCCTTCATCACCGCCAGCCTCAAGCAGGGGCTGTAAGAAGCACAGAAGCAGCAAAAGGGGACAAGAACCATGCGTGAAGGACCTGCCACCCTGATCCGCCGCGAGGACTACCTCGCGCCGGCCTACTGGATCCGATCGGTCGAGCTCACGTTCGACCTCGATCCGGCCAAGACCATCGTGGCCAGCAAGCTGCAGATCGAGCGCAACACCGCCGCGGCACCGGGGCAGCCCCTGAAGCTGCACGGCGAGGAGCTGAACCTGCTGCGCGTGCTGGCCAACGGCGAAAGCGTGAGCTTCCGCCACGAAGACGGCTGCCTGGTGATCGACAGTCCGCCGGAGGGCAACTTCACGCTGGAGATCCGCAACACCTGCGCGCCCGAGAAGAACACCCAGCTGTCGGGCCTGTACACCAGCGGCAGCGGCTTCTTCACGCAGTGCGAGGCCGAGGGCTTCCGGCGCATCACGTACTTCCTGGACCGGCCCGACGTGATGGCGGTGTACACGGTCACCCTGAAGGCGGACAAGAAGAAGTACCCGGTGCTGCTGTCCAACGGCAACCTGGTGGCGCAGGGCGAGCTGGACAACGGCCGCCACTACGCCAAGTGGCACGACCCCTTCCCCAAGCCCAGCTACCTGTTCGCGCTGGTGGCCGCCGACCTGGTGGCGCGCCAGCAGAAGGTGCTCACCCGCTCGGGCAAGGAGCACCTGCTCGAGGTGTACGTGCGCCGCGGCGACCTCGACAAGACCGAGCACGCGATGAATTCGCTGGTGGCCTCGCTGGTGTGGGACGAAGCCCGCTTCGGCCTGGCGCTGGACCTGGAGCGCTTCATGATCGTCGCCGTGGGCGACTTCAACATGGGCGCGATGGAGAACAAGGGCCTGAACATCTTCAACACGAAGTACGTTCTGGCCAACCCGGCCACCGCCACCGACGCCGACTTCATGGCGATCGAGAGCGTGGTGGGCCACGAGTATTTCCACAACTGGACCGGCAACCGCATCACCTGCCGCGACTGGTTCCAGCTGAGCCTGAAGGAGGGCCTCACGGTCTTCCGCGACCAGGAGTTCAGCATGGACATGGCCGGCAACGCGTCGGCGCGCGCGGTCAAGCGCATCGAGGACGTGCGCGGCCTGCGCCAGATGCAGTTCCCCGAAGACGCCGGCCCGATGGCGCACCCGGTGCGCCCGGACAGCTACGTCGAGATCAACAACTTCTATACCGCCACCGTGTACGAGAAAGGCGCGGAGGTGGTGCGCATGATGCAGAGCCTGGTGGGCCGCGACGGCTTCGCCAAGGGCATGAAGCTGTACTTCGAGCGCCACGACGGCCAGGCGGTGACCTGCGACGACTTTGCGCAGAGCATCGCCGACGCCAACCCCGGCAGCCCGCTGGCCGAGCGGCTGCAGGAGTTCAAGCGCTGGTACGCCCAGGCCGGCACGCCGCGCCTGGTGGCGCGCGGCCGCTACGACGCACCGAGCCGCACCTACACGTTGGGCCTGGAGCAGCAATGGGAGGCCTCGCCCGGCCAGCCGGTGAAGCAGCCCTTCGTGATCCCGGTGGCGATGGGCCTGGTGGGCCTGTCGGGCCGCAGCATCCCGCTGCAGCTCGAAGGCGAAGCCGCACCGGTCGGCACCGAGCGCGTGCTGGTGCTGGACGACAAGCACGCCTATTTCACGTTCGTGAACGTGGACGAGGAGGTGGTGCCGTCGCTGCTGCGCGGCTTCTCGGCACCGGTGCACCTGGTCGACGGGCTGGGCGACGCCGAACTGCTGGCGCTGCTGAAGCACGACCCCGACCCGTTCAACCGCTGGGAAGCGGGCCAGCGCCTGGCGCTGCAGCGCCTGCTCGCGGCCGTGCGTGCCGATGCCACGCCGAACGCCGATGCGGCCTTCGTGGACGCGATGCGCGCGGTGCTGCACCACCCCGGCCTCGATGCCGCATTCAAGGAACTCGTGCTCACCCTGCCCAGCGAGAGCTACATCGCCGAGCAGCTGGACGAGGTGGACCCGCAGCGCATCCATGCCGCGCGCGAGTCGATGAAGCTGCAGCTCGCGCAGGCCCTGCGCGACGATTGGGCCGCGGCCTGGAACGACCACCAGGTGAGCGGCGGCTACTCGCCCGATCCGCTGTCTGCCGGCCGGCGTGCGCTGGCCAACCTGGCGCTGGCCATGCTGTGCCTCGACGCCCACGCGCGCGGCGACACCGTGTGGCCGGGCAAGGCTTACCAGCGCTTCAAGGACGCGGCCAACATGACCGACCGGCTGGGTGCGCTGAATGCGCTGCTGGAGGCGCAGCACCCGCTGGCGCAACAAGCGCTGGAGCGCTTCCATGCGATCTTCAAGGGCGAGGAGCTGGTGATCGACAAGTGGTTCGCGCTGCAGGCCCGTGCACCCGAACCGGTGGGCGAAGGCGCAGGCCGCAGCCTGCAGCGCGTGAAGGCGCTGATGCAGCACCCGGACTTCTCGATGAAGAACCCGAACCGCGCACGCAGCCTGCTGTTCACGTTCACGATGTTCAACCCCGCGGGCTTTCATCGCACCGACGCCGCCGGCTACGTGTTCTGGGCCGATCGGGTGCTCGAACTCGACGCCATCAACCCACAGGTGGCCTCGCGCCTGGCGCGCGTGATGGACCGCTGGAAGAAGCTGGCCGAGCCCTACCGCAGCGCGGCGCGCGTGGCGGTCGCCCGCGTCGCCGCGAAGACCGACCTGAGCAACGACGTGCGCGAGATCGTCAGCCGCGCGCTGGAGGAGTAGACCGATGTCCAATGGCAAACGCATCAGCCTCACGCAGTACCTGGTCGAGCAGCAGCGCGAGCACGGCCGCATCCCGAGCCAGCTGCGCCTGCTGATCGAAGTGGTGGCGCGCGCCTGCAAGCGCATCGCGATCTCGGTGAACAAGGGCGAACTCGGCGACGTGCTGGGCACCGCCGGCACCGAGAACGTGCAGGGCGAGGTGCAGAAGAAGCTGGACGTGATCAGCAACGAGGTGCTGATCGAGGCCAACGAGTGGGGCGGCCATCTGGCGGCGATGGCCAGCGAGGAGATGGATTCGATCCACCTCGTGCCCAACCGCTACCCGCAGGGCGAATACCTGCTGCTTTTCGACCCGCTCGACGGCTCGAGCAACATCGACGTCAACGTGAGCATCGGCACCATCTTCAGCGTGCTGCGCAAGGTGGGCCACCACCACGGCGTGAGCGAGCAGGATTTCCTGCAGCCTGGCCGCTTCCAGGCCGCCGCCGGCTACTGCGTGTACGGCCCGCAGACCACGCTGGTGCTCACCGTGGGCGACGGCGTGGCGATGTTCACGCTCGACCGCGAGCAAGGCAGCTTCGTGCTCACGCAGGAGAACGTGCAGATCCCGGCGGACACCAGGGAGTTCGCGATCAACATGAGCAACCAGCGCCACTGGGCGGCGCCGGTGCAGCGCTACATCGGCGAATGCGTGGCCGGCAAGGACGGCCCGCGCGGCAAGGACTTCAACATGCGCTGGGTGGCCAGCATGGTGGCCGACGTGCATCGCATCCTCACGCGCGGCGGCATCTTCCTGTACCCCTGGGACAAGCGCGAGCCCGAGAAGGCCGGCAAGCTGCGCCTGATGTACGAGGCCAACCCGATGGCGTTCCTGGTCGAGCAGGCGGGCGGCATGGCCACCAACGGCCAGCAGCGCATCATGGACATGCAGCCCAACAAGCTGCACGAGCGCGTGGCGGTGATGCTGGGTTCGAAGAACGAGGTGCAGCGCGTGACCGACTACCACCTGGAAGCGTCCGCTGCCGACGCGCCGCCCGCGCAAGCGGCCTGAGGCCTTGGCAGCGCCCACGCTATAATGCGCGGCTTCACACCGCCGGTGTAGCTCAGTTGGTAGAGCAGCGCATTCGTAATGCGAAGGTCGGGAGTTCGACTCTCTTCACCGGCACCACACATGCAAGGCCAGGGCTCTCGTCCTGGCCTTTTTTCTTGGGGCTCGCATGACCACGGTTCCGACGCTGCGCACCCAACGCCTCACACTGCGCCCGCTCACCCTCGACGACGCGCCCTTCATCCTGCGCCTGCTCAATGACGAAGGCTGGCTGCGCTACATCGGAGACAAGCAGGTGCGCACGCTGGATGACGCGCGGCGCTACCTGCGCAATGGCCCGCTGGCGATGTACGAACAGCACGGGCTGGGCCTGTACGCGGTGCAATGGCAAGCCGGCGGCGAGCCACTCGGCATGTGCGGCCTGATCCGGCGCGACGGTCTCGAGCACGTCGACATCGGCTTCGCGTTCCTGCCGCAGTTCCGCAGCCAGGGCCTGGCGCACGAGGCCGCGGCAGCGATGCTGGCGCATGCGCGCGACACGCTGCGCCTGCCGCGCGTGGTGGCGATCGCCACGCCCGACAACATGCCGTCGATCCGCCTGCTCGAACGCCTGGGCCTGCGCTTCGAGCGCCGCTACACCTTGCCCGGTGGCACCGAGGAGTTGGTGCTGCATGCAATTTCGTTCCCAGCCTGTACCTCCGGCTGAGCGCAGCAGCGCGCGGCGGGCCGGATAATCGCGCGGCCCCGCCACTGCCCCTGTGCCCCATGTTCGCTGTCTTTGGTGAAGCCCTGATGGACGTGTTCGCCGTGGGCGACACCCCCACCGGCCTGATGCTCGATGCCCGCGTCGGCGGCTCGCCGTTCAACGTGGCGGTGGGCTTGGCACGGCTGGGCCAGCCAGTCAGCTTCGTCGGCGGCGTGTCGCGCGGCTTCCTCGGCGAGCGCTTGCTGCGGGCCTTGCAGCAGGAAGGCGTGGACACCTCCTTGCTGATGCGCAGTGCCGCGCCCACCACGCTGGGCCTGGTCGGCCTGGATGCGCAAGGCGTGCCGTCGTATGCGTTCTATGGTGAAGGCGCGGCCGACCGCGAGGCGCCGCTGGCGCCGGATGCCGAGTTGCCCGACACGGTGCGGGTGCTGCAGTTCGGCTCCTACACGATGGTGGTGGAGCCGGTGGCATCTGCGCTGCTGGCCCTGGCGCGCCGCGAGCACACGCGCCGCCTGATCGCCTACGACCCGAACGTGCGCCTCAACGTGGAGCCGTCGCTGGCACGCTGGCGGGCGGTGCTGCAGGCCATGCTGCCGGTCACGCACCTGCTCAAGGTCAGCGAGGAAGACCTCGGCCTGCTCTTCCCCGGCGAGACGCTGGGCGCGCTGGCCGACGCGTGGCTGGCGCAGGGTGTGCAACTGGTCGTCGTCACGCGGGGGGCCGACGGCGCCGTGGCCTGGACGCGCGGCGCGCGCGTCGCGTTGCCCGGCCGGCCCGTGTCGGTCGTGGACACGGTCGGTGCCGGAGACACCTTCCAGGCCGCGCTGCTCACCTGGCTGGCCGAACGCGATGCGCTGCATCCCGACCGCCTGGCCGCCCTGCCCGCCGACGCATTGGGCAAGGCGCTGGCCTTCGCGTCCGACGCGGCGGCCATCACCTGCTCCCGCCGCGGCGCCGACCTGCCCCGGCGCGCAGAGCTGCCGCCGGCCTGACCGCACGCCGGCTCCAACTGCTCGCCCTAATCCCGCCCCTCCCAGAACGGCTGCGCCTTGGCGATGCGGCGCAGGCGGCCGCGCGCGGCACGCGCGCTGTGCAGCAGGTAGGCCTGCAGGTAGCCGGCGGCAAAGCCGGCCTGCGGGTCGTGCGCCATCTCGGCGCGAAAACGCTGCGCCGCCACCGCAGCGTCGTTGTGCGCGCCCAGTGCATCGAGTGCGGGGCGCAGGCGCTTCAGGTAGCGGCCGAGCGCCTTGTGGGGCCAGGCGCCGCCCACCGCCTCGGCCAGGTAGCGCAAGCGCTTGAGCTGCTTGCGCACGCGATGCTGTTGATCCGCCGGTAGCTGCTCGAACCGCTTGCCGTCACGCACCACGCGGTGGTGCAGGCGGCGCAGGCGTTCGGCAGCCAGCGCCTGCACCTGCCGCACCGTCAGCGGCGCGAAGGCATCGGTGGGTGCATGCGCGAGGGCCAGCACCGCCAGCAGCGCGCGCTGGAACGCCGCATCGCGCACCAGCGCCGGTAAATCGTGTGCGGGTGGCGCCGTCCAGGTGCAAACGGGTGCGTGGGCCACTTCCAGCAGCGGCCGCACGGCGTGCGCCACGGCATCGTGGTCACGCTGTTCGCCCAGCAGCGCGAAGGTGCGCGACAGCACCGGTTCCCATGCGGGGTCGATGGCCGGCGACAAGGCTCGCAGTTCGCGCAGCGCCGTACGCAGGCGGCGCAGGCCGACGCGCAATTGGTGCACGTGCTCGGCATCGGTGTGCCCCTCGGCCACGTCGCCGGCATTGGCCAGCACCTGCTCCAGTGCGGCACGCAGCACCGCGCGCAGCAGCGCCGGGCCGTCGGTGCGGTCGTCGAGCGCCGGAGCACGGGCACCGGTCGGCGCCACCGGCGTGTCGGGCTGCAGCAGTCGCAGACCACGCGCGGCCTTGGGCGTGGTGCTCAGCCACAGGCCGCCGTGCGCGAGCCACTGCGCCGCCAGCGTGAACAGGCCCTGCACCGGTCCGCCCAGATGCTCCAGTTCGAGCTCGGCGATCGGTGCCCTGCGCCCGCCGGCGTTGGCGTGGCCCAGGTCGAGCGCCGCCTCCACCTCGGTGCCCTCGGCAGTGCGCAGCACGCAGCGCAGGCGCCACACATCGGTGCCATGGCGCTCCGTCAATGTGTCTGCCGGCGCATCGCCCAGTGCCCGCTGCAGCAGGGCCGCGGCGGGGCTGTCGCTGTGGCGTGCCGGGTCGAGCGTCGGCACGGCGCCGCGACGCAACGGCAGTCGCAGCTCGTGTTCGAGCCGGTGCACCGGGCTGTCGCCATCGGCCTTCAGCGTCTGCACCCAGGCGCTGCCCTCCTGCCGCAAGCGCAGCGCGATGCGGTGCTGCGCCAACCGGTCGTCCGGCGTGTCGAAGTAGCGCGCGCGCAGCCGCTGCCGGCGCGCGCCCTGCGCCAGCAAGGCGCGGCGCAGCGGCTCCACGGCCTCGGGCGGCAGCCCGAACTTCAGTTCCAGCTCGCTCATGCCCGTGATTGTGATCATGGGCTGGCAAGCCCTCTACCATGGCGCCATGTCCGACCCCGCAGCTCCCGAAGACGATCCGCCGCCGGTGGAGCCCACCCCGCCTGACGACAACGCCTGCTGCGGCAACGGCTGCGACCCCTGCGTGTTCGACCTGTACGCCGCGGAGCGCGAACGCTACTTCGCACAGATGCGCGCCTGGCGCGCACGCCAGGAGGCACGATCATGACCGTCGACGAGACCCGGGCGCTGGCCGAGCGGGTACGCGCTGCCTGCGCTGCCGCCGCGGCCCAGGCCTTCGAGGAGGCCGGCGTGCAAGGCCTATGTACCGAAGGGCGCTGCGAAGCGGCGGTGGGCGCGATCGAGCGCATCGACCTCGAGCCACTGCTGGCGCCTGCTGCTGTGCCCTCGACGCAAACGCCGGCAACGTGATGCACGCACGCGGACACCCCCGGCCCGCGTGCTATACCGCCACCCGATGACCTTGCCTGACCTCGATCCCGCGTTGAAGCTGCTCGGCTCGCAGCTGTCGGCTGGCGTGGTCGACCGCACGCAATACCGGCGCGAGCTGGCGGGCCTGCTGCAGGGTGCGCTGGGCTGCTCGCGCGTGGGCCTGTGGCAGATCTTCGGCACCAACGGCGACCGCGTGATGCGCTGCCTGGCACGCCACGACGAGGGCAGCGGCTACAGCGCCGGCGGCGAGGAGATCCACGAGCGCGAGTACCGCGACTACTTCGCGGTGATCGTCAGCCAGGGCGTGTACGTGGCGCCCGACACCTGGGCCGACCCGGTGCTGGCCCCGATGCGCGACGCCTATCTCGTGCCGGCGGACGTGCGCTCGATGATGGACGCCGCCTTCACGCTCAATGGCCGCACCTTCGGCGTGCTGTGCTGCGAGCAGATCGGCCGCCAGCGCCAGTGGACGCCGGCCGAGGTGGGCCAGCTCAAGCGCTGGGCTGCCATGATCACGCTGCACACCGCGCGCCACGAGCGTGGCGAGGCCGCCTGGTGGGACACCGGCCACGGCCTGTGAAGAAGGGGGAGCGCATGTCCACGTATTCCGTTGAAGTGATCTGGCAGCGCGGCGACGAGCCGTTTCTCGACAACCGCTACAGCCGGCGCCACCTGCTGCGCTTCGATGGCGGCACGGAGGTGCCCGGCTCGTCGTCGCCCCACGTGGTGCCGGTGCCCATGTCGGACGCCGCCGCCGTGGACCCGGAGGAGGCCTTCGTGGCCTCGCTGGCGAGCTGCCACATGCTGTGGTTCCTGTCGATCGCTGCCAAGCGCCGCTTCTGCGTCGATCGCTACACCGACCTGGCGATCGGTGTGATGGAAAAGAACGCCGAAGGCAAGCTCGCAATGACCACCGTGGTGCTGCGCCCCGACGTGCAGTTCAGCGGCGCGCAGCAGCCCACGCGCGAGCAGATCGACGACCTGCACCGTCGGGCGCATGCTGAATGCTTCATCGCCAATTCGGTCAAGAGCACGGTGCGCTGCGAGCCCGTGTACCCCGGCGCGTGAACATGGCCCATCGTCTCGTCGTGGGCACCGTGAGCGTGGCCGTCGTGCTGGCAGTGGCGGTGGCGCTGAACCCCAGCGCAGAGCAGCACCGGGCGCACATCAAGGCCGCCGTGGGCGAGCGCAACCGCCTGGCCGGGCTGCTGGGCGTGGGCGCGCTGAAGGCCTTCGCGTCCGGCTACCACTCGGTGGGGGTGGCCTCCTACACCGAGCTGGACGGGCACACCACCTCGGTCGGCGCCTTCGGCATCGTCTACGTGCTGGAGTAGCGGCGCAGGCCCGGGCGCGCTCGGCACACGCCTTGCCCGCCGCAACGCATGACGCCCTTCTTCGACGGCCTGATGCGCTGGGCAGTGCCGGAGCACGGCATCCAGTCGCCCCTGTTCTTTCGCGACCTGAGTGCGGTCAGCCTCGTGTACAACGCGGCGTCGGCCGCCGTGCGGCCGCTGTTGCCCGATGCGCGCATGAAGCTGGTGGAGCTGTTGCCCGGCCGCTGCCTGGTGATGCTGGGCGCACTGCAATACCGCGACAGTGACCTCGGGCCGTACAACGAGATCGTGATCGCGTTTCCGGTGGCGCAGGGCGACGCGCCGCTGCCCGCACTCGACGCCGTCTGGCGCGGCCTCGGCAGGACGATGAGCGCCTACGTGTGGCAGATGCCGGTGAGCAGCGAGGTGGCATGGCGCGTGGGCGCCGGCGTCGCGGGCTTCCCGAAGACCGTGGCCGACATCCGCTTTCAACTCGAGGGCGGGCAGGCGCGCGCTGCCCTGCTGCACAACGGGCAGCCTGCGCTCGAGTTGTTCTGCGACGGTGCCGACGCACCCGGCGACCGCACGCTCAGGCTGCGCAGCTTCACCGTGAAGGACGGCATCCCGCTGCAATCGCTGATGCTGGTGCACCAGACCCGTTATCGTGACCACCTGCAACGCAGCGCGGCCCGCCTGGTGCTCGGCAGCGGGCCGCTGGCCGAAGCGCTGCGGGCCATCGACCTGGGCGATCGGCCACTGGCCAGCCAGTGCTGCTCACGCGCGGAGGCGATGCTGTTCCACCCGCGCAACCTGCGCGACGACTAGCGAGACGCACTCGCTCACGGCGTCGCCTCGATCACGCGCAGGCTGACAGGGTCGATGCGCGGCGGCGTCTCGAAGGTGTGGAACGGGGCCGGCGACGGCACCTCCCATTCCAGGCCTTCGGCGCCTTCCCAGGGCCTTTGCGCCGCGGGCGCGCCGCGGTGGCGCAGCACGGGTATCACCACGAAGACCAGGAAGTACACCTGCGCCAGGCCGAACACCCAGGCCGACACGCTGGCAAACGCGTTGAAGTCGGCAAACTGCATCGGATAGTCGGCATAGCGGCGCGGCATGCCGGCCAGGCCGAGGAAGTGCATCGGGAAGAAGGCAAGGTTGAAGCTGATCAGGGACAGCCAGAAGTGCACCTGCCCGTGCAGCTCGCGGTACATCACGCCGCTCCACT
>CAMLIZ010000013.1 GCA_946480245.1 uncultured Pseudomonadota bacterium | reverse complement strand
TGCTGGCGGTGATCTTCTTCTACCGCTTCGGCGAGGGCTTCATCGAGAAGTTCGGTCCGCTGTTCATGCTGGACCCGCGCAGTGCCGGCGGGCTGGCCTTAAACAACGAGGCGCTGGGCCACATCAACGGCACGGTGGGCACCATCGCCTTCATCGCCGGCGCGTTCCTCGGAGGCTTTCTGGTGGCACGACGTACGCTGCCGCGCTCGTTCTTCCTGCTCGCGCTGGCGCTCAACCTGCCGCACCTCACCTACTTCTACCTGAGCCACGCGATGCCGCACGACATCGTGTGGATCGGCTTCATCGTCTCGGTGGAGAAATTCGGCTTCGGCATGGGCTCGGTGGGCCACATGCTCTACATGATGCAGCAGGTGGCGCCGGGCCCGTTCAAGATGACGCACTACGCAATGGCCACCGGCGTGATGGCGCTCACCAAGTGGTCCACCGGCACCGTCAGCGGCTGGGTCTGGGGCGCCGTGGGCCAGCACTACAGCACCTTCTTCGCGCTGGTGCTGCTGTTCTCGGTGCCGCCGATCGTGCTGGCGTGGCTGGCGCCGTTCCCGCACCAGGGCCAGCCGGAGGACGCGGCGGGTTAGCGGCGAGCGCAGCCCAAAAGCAAAACGGGCCGCGAAGGCCCGTTTTTCCTAGCTACTTGGCGGAAAGGGAGGGATTCGAACCCTCGTCACGGGAGAACCCGTGAACCGGATTTCGAGTCCGGCGCATTCGACCACTCTGCCACCTTTCCTTGTGTACGTGGTCGCTGTTCGAGCGAGCCGGCGAGTATAGCGGATCAGGCCTTCAGCACCTCCGCGCCACCCATGTAGGGGCGCAACGCCGGTGGCACGCTGATGCTGCCGTCGGCGTTCTGGTAGTTCTCCAGCACCGCCACCAGGGTGCGGCCCACGGCCAGCCCGGAGCCGTTGAGCGTGTGCACGAGCTCCGGCTTGCCCTGCGCGTTGCGGAAGCGCGCCTGCATGCGCCGCGCCTGGAACGCCTCGCAGTTCGAGCAGCTGCTGATCTCGCGATAGGTGTGCTGCGCCGGCAGCCACACCTCGAGGTCGTAGGTCTTGGTCGCGCTGAAGCCCATGTCGCCGGTGCTCAGCAGCATCACGCGGTACGGCAGGCCGAGCTTCTGAAGGATCGCCTCGGCGTGGCCGGTCATCTGCTCCAGCGCCTCGTGGCTGCGCTCCGGCTGCACGACCTGCACCATCTCGACCTTGTCGAACTGGTGCTGGCGGATCATGCCGCGCGTGTCGCGCCCGGCGCTGCCCGCCTCGGAGCGGAAGCACGGGCTGTGGGCGGTGAGCTTGAGCGGCAGCTGGGCCGCGTCGAGGATCTCGCCGCGCACAGTGTTCGTCAGCGGGATCTCCGAGGTCGAGATCAGGTACTGCTCGTCCTGCTCCTCGCTGCCGCCGCGTAGCACCCAGAACATGTCCTCGCGAAACTTGGGCAGTTGGCCGGTGCCTTCCAGCACCTCGCGGTTCACGATGTACGGCGCATAGCACTCGGTGTAGCCGTGCTCGCCGGTCTGCACGTCGAGCATGAACTGCGCGAGCGCGCGGTGCAGGCGCGCCACCGGCCCGCGCATGAACGTGAAGCGCGAGCCCGAGAGCTTGGCGCCGGTCTCGAAATCCAGGCCCAGCGGCACGCCCAGGTCGACGTGGTCCTGCACCGGAAAGTCGAAGGTGCGCGGCGTGCCCCAGCGCCGCACCTCCACATTGGCGTGCTCGTCTGCGCCGACCGGCACGGTGTCGTCGGGCAGGTTGGGCACGCCGAGCAACAGCTCGCTGAGCTGCGCCTGCACCACTTCCAGCCGCTCGGCGCTGGCCTTCAGTTCGTCGCCGATGCCACCCACCTCGGCCATCACCGCACTCGTGTCCTCGCCCTTGCCCTTCAGCAGCCCGATCTGCTTGGACAAGGCGTTGCGCCGGGCCTGCAGCTCCTCGGTGCGCATCTGGATGCTCTTGCGCTCGGACTCCAGCGCGGTAAAGCGCGGCACGTCGAGGAACGGCTGGGGCGACTTGCGGCGCTCCAGCTTGGCGATCACGCCGGCGAGGTCGCGGCGCAGCAGGCTGATGTCGAGCATGGGCTGGATGTGGTGGGAAAGGCGTCGATTGTAGGAAGGCTTATTCCCATCACCGGCCGTGCGCATGCATAATTGCGAATCGTTCTCATTAGCAATTAAATCAAGACATCATGGTGGGAGTTCACTGGACCCCGGTGCTTCGTTCGGCGGCCGCTCTGGTGCTTGTCGCCGCACTCGCCGGCTGCGGTGGAGGCGGCACCGCCGAGGCCCCGGCCGCGCGCAGCGAGGGCGAGTTGTCCGCCGCGGCGCAGCTGGGCGCCAAGATCTTTCGCGACGCTTCGCTGTCGGCCTCGGGCCGCCAGTCCTGCGCCAGTTGCCATGACCCGAGCAACGCGCACGGCGCCAGCAATGCGATGGCAGCGCAGCCGGGCGGCGCGCTGCTGGAGCAGCAAGGCAGCCGGCAGGCCGGCTCGATCCGCTACCTCGCCACCAATACGCCCTTTCACTTCGCTCAGGACGGCACGCCCACAGGCGGCTTCTTCTGGGACGGCCGCGCCGCTTCGCTGGCCGACCAGGCCGGCAAGCCGTTTCTGAACGCGCGGGAGATGGCCAACGCCGACGTGGCCGACGTGGTCGCCAAACTGGCGCGCGCAGCGTATGCCGACGAGTTCCGCGCGCTGTACGGTGCGCAGGTATTCGACGACGCGCAAGGAGCGTTCGAGCGCATCACGCTGGCGCTGCAGCAATTCGAGCTGGAGGATCCGGCGTTCCGCCCGTTCAGCAGCAAGTACGACGAGTTCCTGCGCGGCAACCTTCGCCTGAGCGACCAGGAGCTGCGCGGGCTGGCGCTGTTCAATGCGCCGGGCAAGGGCAACTGCGCGGCGTGCCATCCGTCGGCGCGCGCGGCCGATGGCAGCTTCCCGCTGTTCACCGACTACACCTACGACAACCTCGGCGTGCCGCGCAACGCCGAACTCGCGCAGAACGCGGACCCCGCCTTCTACGACCTGGGGCTGTGTGCGCGCGAAGGCGCCGACCTCGTCAACCGGCCCGAGCTGTGCGGCGCGTTCAAGGTGCCCACCTTGCGCAACGTGGCGGTGCGCAAGCGCTTCTTCCACAACAGCCGATTCGGCACGCTGAAGGAGGCGCTCACGTTCTACGTGCAGCGCGACACCAACCCAGAGAAGTGGTACCCGCTGAAGCCCGACGGCACGGTCGACAAGTTCGACGACCTGCCGCCGCAGTACCGCGCCAACGTGAACACGAGCGAGGCGCCGTACGACCGCCGGCCCGGCATGCCGCCCGCGCTCACCAATGCCGAGATCGACGACTTGATCGCCTTCTTGCAGACGCTCACCGACGGCTACGTGCAGCGCTGACGCCTTCTTCCTTCCATCACCAACGTTCCATGATGCAACGCCATCTTCTCGCCTTCGCGGCCGCCGCCGCTGCTCTTTCGATCGGGCTGCCCGCGCATGCGCAGCCCGGCGCCGAAGCCGAACTCGCGCAGCGCGTCGAGCGCCTCGCCACCGAACTGGCCGCAGTGAAGGCGCAGCTGGCAGAGCTGCAGCAGCAACGCGCGTCGCGGACGCCCGCCGCCGCACCCGTGGCTCCCTCACCCGCAACCGCGCCCGCAGCCTTGGCCACGCCCACCGCACCGGAAGGGCCGGCGACCGTGCTCACGAGCTACGGCGAGATCAACCTCAACCATGCGCAGCATGCCGGCGCGAAAACCCAGGCCGACCTGCGCCGCTTCGTGCTCGGCCTGCAGCACCGATTCGACGAACGCACCAAGTTCGTCGGCGAGGTGGAGGTGGAGCACGGCGTCAGCTCGGCCGACGATCCCGGCGAGGTGGCGATCGAGCAGGCGTACATCGAGCACCAGGTCACGCAGCAGTGGGCCGGCCGCGCAGGCCTGTTCCTGATTCCGATGGGGCTGCTGAACGAGAACCACGAGCCCACCGCCTACTACGGCGTCGAGCGCAACTTCGTGGAGACGGCCATCATCCCCAGCACCTGGCGCGAAGGTGGCGTGCAGGCGATCGGCAGCTTCGACAACGGCCTCACCGTGCAGGCGGGCCTCGGCACCGGCTTCGACGTCACCAAGTGGGACTACTCGGACGCGAGCGAAGGCCGCGAGAGCCCGCTCGGCTCGATCCACCAGGAGCTGGCCCAGGCGCGTGGGCACGACGTGGCGGTGTTCGGCGCCGCCAACTGGCGCGGCCTGCCCGGCTTGCAGCTGGGTGGCAGCGTGTTCACCGGCAATGCCAGCCAGGCCCAGCCGAGCGTGCCGCACTCGCGCGTCACGCTGTGGGACGTGCATGCGCGCTGGACGCCCGGCCGCTGGGACCTGGCGAGCGTGTATGCGCGCGGCAGCATCTCCAACACCGCCGCGTTGAACACGCTGAACGTCGGCAGCGCCACGCCGATCCCGAGCCGCTTCGACGGCTGGTATGCGCAGGCCGCGTACACGTTGTGGACACACGGCGACTACGCGTTGAAGCCCTTCGCCCGCTGGGAGCAGTTCAACACCGCGCGCCGCTTCGCAGATCTCGGCGCCGGCCTCTCGCCCGAGCCGCAGCGCACCGAGCGCGTGTTGACGCTGGGCGCCAACTTCCAGCTCACGCCGGAGGTGGTGATCAAGGCCGACCTGCAGCGCTTCCGCGAAGACACCGCCGCCGACCGGCTGAACCTCGGCCTGGGCTGGAGCTTCTAGATGCTGCGCTTCACGCCCGCGGCCGCGGCCGGCTGCATCGCGCTGGCGCCGGCCGGCGCATTCGCGGTGGATTACCTGAGCGCCGAGCAGGCGGCGCGGCTGATGTTCGTCGACGCCGAAGGCTTCGAGGCCAAGGTGCTCACGCTCGACGCCAATGCACTGCAACAGCTGTCCGCTGCCGGGGTGCCGGCCCGCTCTGCCCAGTGGCAGCTGCTCACCGCGCGCCGCGCCGGCCATGCGCTCGGCTGGGTGGTGGTGGACGACGTGATCGGCAAGTTCGAGCGCATCACCTATGCGGTGGGCATCAACCTCGACGGCTCGGTGCGGCAGGTGGAGGTGCTCAGCTACCGCGAGAGCCACGGCCAGGAGATCCGCCTGCCGGCGTGGCGCCGCCAGTTCGTGGGCAAGACGCCGCACTCGCCGCTGCGCGTGGGCGAGGACATCGCCAACATCAGCGGCGCCACCCTGTCGTGCACGCACGTCACCGATGGCGTGCGCCGCATCGTGGCGGTGATGGACCTGGCACGCCGGCAGAATCGGCTGTAGATGAACGCCAACCCGCCTTCGCTGCAACGCCGCGCCCGCCCGCTGCTCGGCACGCTGGTCGACGTGGGCACCGACGGCGACGGCATCGCCGCTGCATTCGAGGCCATCGAGCAGGTGCAGCGCCGCATGTCGCGCTTCGATCCCGGCAGCGACATCGCTCGTTTCAACGCGCTGCCCGCCGGCGCGGTGATCGAGGTGCATGCATGGACGGCCGAGGTGCTGCAGGCGGCGCGGTCGCTGCGCGAAGCCAGCGGCGGCAGCTTCGACATCAGCGTCGGCAGCGGTGCGGATGGCTGGCACTGCCGCGGCCACCAGTTGCTCAAGCGGCAGGCGCAGGTGCAGCTCGACCTGGGCGGCATCGCGAAGGGCTTTGCCGTCGACCAAGCCGTGCGCGCATTGCAGCGCGCGGGCGCCACGCACGGGTGGGTCAATGCAGGCGGTGACTTGCGCGTGTTCGGAGCCATTGCGCTGCCGGTCACGCTGCGCGACGAACAGGCCGGCGGCGTGCGGCCGTTCGGCCAGTTGAGCCACGGCGCGCTGGCCACCAGCCGCTTCGCGCCCGACAGCCGCAGCCGCCACGCCGGCGCGGGCGTGCAGGCGCACGTGAGCGTGGCGGCGCCGCTGTGCCTGTGGGCGGATGCACTGACCAAGGTGGTGGCCGCGCACGGCCGCATCGACCACCCGCTGCTCGCGCAACATGGAGCGCAGGCATGGCTGCACTGAACCCGCTGCCGCGCTGGCAGCGCCGCGGCCTGCACCTCAGCGTGTGGCTGTTGCTCGCCTCCGGCCTCGCCTGGCTGGCGCTGCACTACACGGTGGGAGCGGGTGCCGGCGAGCTGCCGCATCCGGGTGAGCTGTGGCTGATGCGGCTGCATGGTGCGGCCACGATGAGCGCGCTGTTCTTCTTCGGCTCTCTGGTACCGGGCCATGCGCCACGCGGCTGGCGCATGCGCCGCCAGCGCCGCACCGGCGTGCTGTTGTGGTCGATGCTCGCGCTGCTGGTGGGCACCGGCTATGCGCTGTACTACTTTGCACCCGAAGCCCTGCGGCCCGGCATCGGCATGGTGCATGCGGGCGTGGGCACGGCGCTCACGCTCGGGCTGCTATGGCATCGGCGCGGCAGCCAGCGCGGGGCCGCGGCGACCCATCTGCATCCGCACCAGCCGCATGCGCTGCGCGCACGCCACCATCACGTGGAACGCGGCTGATCCGTCTCGCCGGGCAGCTTGAGGCCCTTGGGCAGCGGGAAGTGCACGGCCTCTTCGACGCCGTTCATCTTGCGCACGCTGACCGCGCCGAATTCACGCAGGCGCGTGATCACCTGCTGCACCAGCACCTCGGGTGCCGAGGCGCCGGCCGTCAGCCCCACGCGGTGACGCTGCGCAAACCACTGCGGCTGCAGGTCGTCGGCACTGTCGATCATGTAGGCCGGCGTGCCCAGGCGCTCGGCCAGCTCGCGCAGGCGATTGCTGTTGGAGCTGGTGGGGCTGCCCACCACCACCACCACCTCCACCTGCGGCGCCATCAGCTTCACCGCATCCTGGCGGTTCTGAGTGGCGTAGCAGATGTCCTGCTTCTTCGGCTCGCGCACCTGGGGGAAGCGGCGCTTCACGGCGGCCAGGATCTCGGCCGCGTCGTCCACCGACAGCGTGGTCTGCGTCACCACGGCCAGCTTGTGCGGGTTCAGCACGTGCACCAGCTCCACATCGGCCACGTCCTCCACCAGGTAGATGCCTTCGGTGAGCTGGCCCATCGTGCCCTCCACTTCGGGATGCCCCTTGTGGCCGATCATGATGAACTCGTAGCCCTCCTTGTGCAGCTTGGCCACCTCCACGTGCACCTTGGTGACCAGCGGGCAGGTGGCGTCGAACACGCTGAAGCCGCGCTCGGCCGCCTCGCGCCGCACCGCCTGGCTCACGCCGTGCGCGCTGAACACCAGCACGGCGCCGACCGGCACGTCGGCCAGATCCTCGATGAAGATCGCGCCCTTGGCCTTCAGGTCGTTCACCACGTAGGTGTTGTGCACGATCTCGTGGCGCACGTAGATCGGTGCGCCGAACTTCGCGATCGCACGCTCGACGATCTCGATCGCGCGATCCACGCCGGCGCAGAAGCCGCGCGGCTCAGCGAGCAGCACGTCGCTCACTTCATTCATAGCACCCCGATCAGTTCGGCCTCGAAGGTCACGGCCTCACCGGCGAGCGGATGATTGAAGTCGAACAGCAGCCAGTCGCTGCCGACCTCGCGCACCACGCCGGCGTACGCACCCGCGCCGTCGGGCGTGGGGAACTGCACCACGTCGCCCACGTCGTAGGTTTCGTCGGGATCGCCCAGCTCATGCAGCAGTGCCAGCTTCACCCGCTGCATCAACTCGGCGCTGCGCGGCCCGAAGGCCTCGCCCGGGGCCAGCTCGAAGCGCACGCGGCTGCCCTCCTCGGCGCCGATCAGGCGCGCCTCGATGGCGGGCGCCAGCTCGCCCGTGCCCAGCGACAAGGTCGCGGGCTTGTCGTTGAAGGTGTCGACCAGCGCGTCACCGCGCGGGCCGCTCAGGCGGTAGTGCAAGGTCAGGAACGAACCTGGATGGACGGCATTCAAGGGGGGTGGGCGCGACAGCGCGCTGGGAGGGCCTAGACTGGTCGCGATTTTACGAGCCGCTGCCCATAGCCCTGTTTCATGCTCATCAAGGACCTGCCGGCCGCCTTGCGGCCGCGCGAAAAGCTGCTGGCCCAGGGCCCGCAGGCGCTGGCTGATGCCGAGCTGGTGGCGCTGCTGCTGCGCACCGGCATCAGGGGCACGCCGGTGCTGCAACTGGCGCAGCAGCTGCTGGACGCGTTCAACGGCTTCCCTGGCCTGCTGGCCGCCGCACCCGCCGACCTCAAGCGCGTGAAGGGCCTGGGCCCGGCCAAGCGCGCCGAAGTGGCGGCCTTGCTGGAGATCGCGCGCCGCTCGCTACGCCAGGAGCTGTTGCGCACGCCGGCCTTCGATTCGCCGCAGACCGTGAAGGACTACATCAGCCTGCACCTGGCCCAGCTGCCGCAGGAGGTGTTCGCGGTGCTGTTCCTCGACGGCCAGCACCGCCTGCTGGCGCTCGAGGAGATGTTCCGCGGCACCCTCACGCAGACCAGCGTGTACCCGCGCGAGATCGTGCGGCGCGCACTGCACCACAACGCCGGCGCGGTGATCCTGGCGCACAACCATCCTTCGGGCGTGGCCGAACCGTCGCGTGCAGACGAACATCTGACGCAGGCGCTGAAGCAGGCCCTGCAGCTGATCGACGTGCGCGTGCTCGACCATCTTGTGATCGGCCGCGGCGCGGTGGTGTCGTTCGCGGAGCGGGGACTGTTGTGAAGCTGCGGTCGCTGGGCGAGCTGAAGGCCGTGAAGATGCAGCTCGAGCACCAGCAGCGCGAAGCGGCCGAGCGCGAGGCGCAGGCTCGCGCGCACGCACGGCGCGTGGCGCACGAGCGCGCGCTCTTCGCCAACAGCGTCGGGCCGGTGCATCCGATGAAGGACCGCGGTCTGGCCGAGGTGCAGCGCCCGCGGCCGCAGCCACTGCCACGCCAGCGCGAGCTCGATGAACAGGCCGCGTTGCGCGAGGCGCTGTCCGACGAGATGGACGTGGAGCGACTGCTGGAGACCGACGAGGCGCTGAGCTTTCGCCGCCACGGCATCGGGCCCGACGTACTGAAGCGGTTGCGCCGCGGCGAGTGGGCGATCCAGGCGCAGGTGGACCTGCACGGCCTGCGGCGTGACGAAGCGCGTGAGTGCCTGGCCGCGTTCCTGCGCGAGGCCGAGCAGCGCGGGTTGCGCTGCGTGCGCGTGGTGCACGGCAAGGGCCTGGGCTCACCGGGCCGCGAGCCGGTGCTCAAGGGCAAGGTGCGCGCATGGCTGGTGCAAAAGCGCGAGGTGCTCGCCTTCACGCAGGCCCGCGCGGCCGAAGGCGGCGCCGGCGCGCTGGTGGTGCTGCTCGGCCAGCCCGGCCCTAGCGGTTGCGCATCCAGTCGGCGGTATTGAAGAACGCCGACGTCAGCCGCGTGGCGAGCGCGGGGGCGACGCTCAGCTCCTGCATCGCCTGCTGCATGCACGCCATCCACTGGTCGCGCTCGGCGATGCCGATCGTGAACGGCATGTGCCGTGCACGCAGCATCGGGTGGCCGAAGCGCTCGATGTAGTGACTGGGGCCGCCGAGCCAGCCGCAGAGGAACCAGAACAGCTTGTCGCGCGAGCCGTCCAGCGTGGTGGGATGCAACGCACGCAGCGGGGCATAGGCCGGTTCGAGGTCCATCAGGTCGTAGAAGCGGTCCACCAGCGCGCGCACCGCCGCTTCGCCCCCGAGCAGCTCGAACGGCGTCGGCCCGCCGTCGCGGCGCTCGTCGTCGGTGTCGCTCATGCGTCCTGCAGGCGCTGCGACGCAGCGGCGACGGCCCGCGCCGCCGCGCTGCCGGGGAAGCATTCGAGCAGCAGCTGCCGCTTCTGCACGGCCTCGCGCACCGCGGCGTCGGACGGGATCTCGCCGACCAGGGTCAGCTTGACCGGCGCATCGAGCACTTGCGAGACGTAGCGGTCCACCACCTGCTGCAGTTGCCCGCGGATCACCTTGCCTTCGCCCGGCCGGTGCGCCTGGTTGACCAGCAGCTGCACCTCGCGCCGCCCCTGCGTGGTGGCCAGCACCTTGATGGTGGCGTAGGCATCGGTCAGCGAGGTGGGCTCGGGTGTGGCCACCACCAGCACGTCGTCGGCCAGCGACACGGTGAACAGCACCACGTCGGAGATGCCGGCGCCGGTGTCCAGCAACACGCGGTCAAAGCGCGGCGTCACGCTCTGCACCACCTGCAGCAGCTGGTCGCGCACCTCGGGCGTCAGGCGCGAGTACTCCACCATGCCGGAGCCGGCCAGCAGCACCGAGAAGCCACCTGGCGCCTGCAGGATCGCCTCGTCCAGGTTGCTCTTGCCGGTGAACACGTCGTGCAGCGTGATCTTGGGGTACAGGTTGAGCACCACGTCGAGGTTGGCCAGGCCGAGGTCGGCGTCGAGCACCAGCACGCGCTCGCCTTGGCGGGCCAACGCCGCCGCCAAGTTCGCCGACACGAAGGTCTTGCCCACGCCGCCCTTGCCGCTGGTGACAGCGGTGATGCGCGCGCGGCGCGTCGGCAGCGGGGATTTGTCGTCGCTCACTCGAGATCCTGAAACTGGGAGGTGCCGAACAGCAGGCCCTTCTCCTCGGCACTCACCAGCGACACCGCGGTGGGTTCGATACAGACGCGGTTGCGCCCTTCGGCCTTGGCACGGTAGAGCTGCTGGTCGGCACGCTCCATCCACAGCGCGGGCGTCGAGCGCACCCATTGCGGTGCGTAGGCGCCGCCCAGGCTCAGCGTCACCTGAAGCTGATCGCGCGGCCCGATGGCCACCTGCCGTTGCGCCACCCTGCGCCGGATGCGCTCGGCCACGGCCTCGCCGAAGGCGGGCGGGCAGTTGGGCAGGATCATCGCGAACTCCTCGCCTCCCACGCGCGCCACGGTGTCCATCGGCCGCAGGCTGTCCTGCAATGCACCGGCCACGGCCTGCAGCACGAGGTCGCCCGCCGCATGGCCGTGCTGGTCGTTCACGCACTTGAAATGGTCGATGTCGGCCACCAGCAGCAGCGCCGGCTCGCCTGCGCGTGCCACGCGGTCGATCTCGCGTGCCAGCGCCACCTGGAAGCTGCGGCGGTTGGCCAGCCCGGTGAGCGCGTCGCGGCTGGACAGGTCGCACAGCCCGTCGATCAGCGCCTGCATCCAGGCCGCGCTGCCCGGTGCCGCCTGCGGAATCTCGACGCCCGACTGCTGCAGCAGCTGCAGCGCCGCATCGAGCCGCAAAGCCTGCGGTTCGTTGGGGCCGGGTTGCGTGCGTGCGCTCAAGAAAAGTGGGCGTCGAATATGACAGCAGCAGTCTAGCAGTCCCCCTTTTGGGGGATAAGTCAGGAGAAACGTGCGGAATCCACAGCTACTTCAGTCCACCGCCGAGCGGCCGACAACCAAACTGAAGCCCGTGGCCCGCCTGGCCGATTCGTTGTTGCTGGAACCTCGCCTCGCCATGACCGATTTGCTTGCCCCGACCGCCTCCATCGCTGCGGCCGACCGCGTGGAGCAGGAATTCGCCTTCAGCACCGCGGACTTCGACCGGGTGCGCCACCTGATCTACCAGCGCGCCGGCATCAGCCTGCACGCCGGCAAGCAGGCCATGGTGTACAGCCGCCTCGCGCGGCGCCTGCGCGAGACGCAGCACCGCTCGTTTGCCGACTACCTGCAATGGCTGGAGAGCCATACCGGCGCCAGCGGCGACGCCGAATGGCAGGAGTTCATCAACTGCCTGACCACCAACCTCACCTCGTTCTTCCGCGAGGATCACCACTTCCATGCGCTGGAGGCCGACCTGCGCGCCCGCGGCGCGGCCGCCAAGGCGCCACGCGTGTGGTGCAGCGCGGCATCCACCGGCGAGGAGCCGTACTCGATCGCGATGGTGCTGGCCGAGGTGCTCGGCACCAACACCGCTGCGCGCGTGCTGGCCAGCGACATCGACACCAAGGTGCTGGCCACCGCGCAGCGCGGCGTGTACCCGGCGGAATCGCGTGGGCTGTCGGTCGAGCGCCTGCGCCGGCACTTCCTGCGCGGCACCGGCGCCAATGCCGGGCACATCCGGGTCAAGCCGGAGCTGGCGCGGCTGATCGAGTTCCGCCCATTCAACCTGATGTCGCCGCAGTGGAGCGCGCTGGGCGAGCCGTTCGACATCGTGTTCTGCCGCAACGTGATGATCTATTTCGACGCGCCCACGCAGCGCAAGGTGCTGGAGCGAGTGCATGCCGCAATGCGGCCCGGCGGCCTGCTGTACGTGGGCCACTCTGAGAATTTCACCGACGCGCGTGAACTGTTCCGGCTGCGCGGCAAGACGATTTACGAACGCGTCTGAGCGCACCGCGCCCGCCTCAAGAACCGCCCCCTTCAGCCGAAAAGCACACCATGCTCCGCCATCCCCCGCACTCCGCCGTGGCCCATGCCGGTGGCGCCTTCGCCGGCCGGCCGCCCGGGGCGGTGCCGACACGCCTGGAGCGCCTGCGCGCGCAGGCGCGCAAGCCCGGCGAGGCGTCGTTCTTCTTCTTCGACGCGCACTTCAAGAACGACGCGGTGAAGGTGCTGCCCGGCGAGTACTTCGTGGACGACGAGGACATGCTGGTGATGACCACGCTCGGCTCCTGCATCGCCGCCTGCCTGTGGGACCGCAACGCACGCGTCGGCGGCATGAACCATTTCATGCTGCCCGACGCCGCCGGCGGCACCGACTCGGGCCGCTACGGCTCCTACGCGATGGAACTGCTGATCAACGAGATGATGAAGCGCGGCGCCACGCGCGCCACGATGGAGGCCAAGATCTTCGGCGGCGGCGCGGTGATCAGCGGCATGAACAGCATCAACGTGGGCGAGCGCAACACCAACTTCGTGCTCGACTACCTGAAGACCGAGCGCATTCCGATCGTCAGCAAGGACGTGCTGGACGTGTACCCGCGCAAGGTGTGCTTCCTGCCCGCATCGGGCAAGGCGATGGTCAAGCGCCTCGCGCCGTCGAATGCGGACGCACTGGTGGCGCAGGACAAGGTGGCCGCGCAGAAGGCCCAGCCGCAGAGCACCGGCGGCGGCTCGATCGACTTGTTCTAAGGGGGCAGACCATGGCCAAGACGCGCGTGGTAGTGGTGGACGATTCGGCATTGGTGCGCGGCCTGCTCACCGAGATCATCAACCGGCAGCCCGACATGGAATGCGTGGGCGCGGCGGCGGATCCGTTCATCGCCCGCGAAATGATCCGCAACCTAGACCCCGACGTGATCACGCTGGACGTGGAGATGCCGCGCATGGACGGCATCGACTTCCTCAGCAAGCTGATGCGGCTGCGGCCGATGCCGGTGGTGATGGTGTCCACGCTGACCGAGCGCGGCGCCGAGGTGACGATGCGGGCGCTGGAACTGGGCGCAGTGGATTTCGTGGCCAAGCCGAAGATCGGCATCGCCAACGGCATGCGCCAGCTGGCCGACGACATCACCGAGAAGGTGCGCATCGCCGCGCGTGCGCAGGTGCGGCGCATCGCTGCGCCCACGCCCAGCGTCACTGCCACCAACACCGCGCTGCCCGTGCGCCCGGTGGCGCCGCCGTCCGTCGGGCGCTTGTCGACCGAGAAGATCATCTTCATCGGCGCCTCCACCGGCGGCACCGAGGCCACGAAGGAAGTGCTGATGAACCTGCCGCCCGATGCGCCGGCAGTGATGATCACGCAGCACATGCCCCCCGGCTTCACCACCAGCTATTCCAAGCGGCTGGACGGCCTGTGCCGCATTCGCGTGAAGGAGGCCACCGACGGCGAGCGCGTGCTGCCCGGCCATGCCTACATCGCCCCCGGCGGCCTGCACCTGAGCGTGGAGCGCTCCGGCGCCAACTACATCGCGCGCGTCACCGACGGCGAGCCGGTGAACCGCCACAAGCCTTCGGTGGAAGTTCTGTTCCTGTCCGCCGCACGGGTGGTGGGGCCGAACGCGATGGGCATCATGCTCACCGGCATGGGCGCCGACGGCGCCAGGGCAATGCGCGAGATGCGCGAGGCGGGCGCCTTCAACGTCTGCCAGGACGAAGCCAGCTGCGTGGTGTTCGGCATGCCGCGCGAGGCCATCGCCCACGGTGCCGCGCACGAGGTGCTGCCGCTGGCACAGATTGCGCCGCGCGTGATCGAGCACCTGCGCAGCACCGCCGGCATGACGCTCAACCGCGTGTAGCGGCGCTCAATAACCGCGGTCGACCAGGCCGGTCATTCCGGCGCGCAGTTCCAGCGCCCACAGGCGCTCGGCGTCCCTGCGCGCGATCGCTTCGGCGCGCAGCCATTCGGGCGCCCCGATGTCACGCAGCGTGCGGTCGCTCAGCGCAGCCAGATCCTCGAGCCGCCATTGCTCGAACTCGCGCTGCGCAGCATGGGCGCGCAGCGCGTGCCACAGCTCGGCCGTGCGCTCCAGCAACCGGGCAGGCCACGGGCGCGACAACGAAATCACAGGGGTCATGCAGGCGCTGGTGCTCATCGTGGTGCTCCGTTCGGTTCTTGCGTGCTGGTGAGAATAGATGTCCAGTTGCCCCGATGGAATCGATTAGTTCAGGACAGATTGGTGAGCTAAGCTAACCAGCAACGAAGCACCGACGCGCGCACGATGTCACGCCTGCCCCGCCTTCCACTGCAGACCCTGGCCGCCTTTCGCGCTGCCGCACGGCACCAGAACCTGCGTGCGGCCGCCGAGGAGCTGAGCCTCACGCACGGTGCCGTGAGCCAGCAGATCCGCGGGCTCGAAGAGCAGCTCGGATTCGAGCTGTTCCACCGCCGCGGGCGCCGCATCGTGCTCAACGCCGCCGGTGATGCGCTGCTGCAAGGCGTGGAGCGCGCCTGGCTGCACCTGGACGAAGCCGTGCAGGCGGCGTCGGCCGCCAGCGGCAATGCCGAGCAGCGGCTGCGCCTGACCACCCTGCCCTCGTTTGCGCAGCGCTGGCTGCTGCCGCGCATCGGCCGCTGGCGCGACCAGCATCCGGACATCGCACTCGAGCTGGACGCGTCGCAGCGCCTCGTCGACCTGCAGCGCGACGGCTTCCATGCCGCCATCCGCCAGGGCCGCGGTCCGTGGCCCGGGCTGCAGAACGAGTTGCTGGCGGCGTCGCCGTTCGTCGCCGTGGGGGCGCCCGCCACCGCTCACCGCCTGCTCGGCGCGCCGGCGCAGGCGCTGGCCGAGGAACCGTTGCTGGGCGACGTGGAGCTGTGGACGCAATGGTTCGCGGCCCAGGGCATCAAGCGCCGGCTGCTGCCGGTGGCCACCTTCAACGACGCCGGCCTGATGCTGCAGGCCGCCGAGCAGGGACTGGGCATCGCGCTCGCCCGCGAGCTGCTGGCGGCCGACGCGCTGGCCGACCAGCGATTGATGCGCCTGTCACCGCAGGCGGTGATGCTGGAAGACGCCTACAGCTACCACCTCGTGTACCCGCCCGCACTGCGCGACTGGCCTCCGATTGCGGCGCTGCGCACCTGGCTGCTTCAGGAGCTGGAGGCCTCGGGCGCCCGCTGCCGGCGCAAGGCGCTGTAGCGCGCCCACGCCATCGAGCACGTGCGGACACGTGCACCCCGCAGCCGCTGCCCACAATCCGGCCCATGTCACGCAAGCCCCTTTCCGAGACCGCCGCTGCACGCAATGCAGCGCTGGTGGCGCGTGCGCTGGCCCACATCGACGCCTGCCTCGACCAGCCGCTGGACGCCGATTCGCTCGCCGATCGCGCGGCGATGTCGCGCCACCACTTCCATCGCATGTTCCGCGCCTACGTGGGCTGCAGCGTGGGCGGTTACATCATGCGAAGGCGCCTGCAGCGTGCCTGCGCCCTGCTGGTGAGCGGGCGCGAGTCGGTGCTGGAGGTGGCGCTGAGCGCGGGCTACGAATCAGCGCAGTCGCTCGCCAAAGCCATGCGACGCGAGCTGGACACCACGCCCACCGCCGTGCGGCGCGGCGACGCTGCGCCCTGGACCAACCTGCTGACCGCCGCGCATCTGCCGCAGGCCGGCTCGGTACACGAAGGAGACCTGCCCATGGAACCCACCCGCCACGACACCCTGCCCGACGGGCTGGTCGCCCTCACCGCGACCGCGCGCGGGATGGTCGATCGCACCATGTCCCGCGCCGCGCAGCAGGCCTATGGCGAATTGATGTCGGCGATCGAACGGGCTGGCCAGATGCCGCAAATACGCAGTGTGATCAGCCTGTCGCCCGACGACGCCCAGGGGCCGGACGATCCGCACTGCCGCTTCATCGCCGGTGCCGTGTTCGGCTATGCGATGGAGCGCGGCAGCGGCCACTGCACGCAGCCCGAGATCGCGTTGCACGGCTCGCTTGCATGGCAGCCGCTGTCCGCCGGCCGATATGCGGTGTTCACGCACATCGGGCCGTACAGCACGCTCTATCGCACCTGGGATGCGATCTACCGGCAGTGGCTGCCCGCCTCGGGCGAGCAGTTGCGCGACGCGCCGCCGATGGAGTTGTGCATCACCTGTCCGGGGCAGGCGCCGGACGACCAGTTGCACACCGAAATCTGGGTGCCGGTGGCCTGAGTTCAGGGCAGGAACAACGCCTGCAGGTCGCTCAGGAAGTCGAAGCCGCGCTCGGTGGGCCAGGCGCGCACGAAGTCGCGCGCCAGCAGAGCGCGCGCCTCCGCCTGCTCCAGGCCGCGCTGGATGGCCGTGACCGCCAGGCCGGTGCGCTCGGTGAATTGCGCGAGCTCGAAGCCATCCTTCAGGCGCAGCGCATTGAGCATGAACTCGAAGGGCAGTTGCTCGCGCGCCACCTCGTGCTCGTTGGAGACCGGCGCGCCCTCGCCGGCGCGCGCCATGTAGGCGCCCGGCTCGCGCCAGCGCACCTGCCGCACGATGCGATGCGGAAAGCTCAGCTTGCTGTGCGCGCCGGCGCCGATGCCGAGGTAGTCGCCGAACTGCCAGTAGTTCAGGTTGTGCAGGCAACGGTGGCCGGCACGCGCGAAGGCCGACACCTCGTAGCGCTGCAGGCCGGCACTGTCCGTGCGCGCCGTGATCAGGTCCAGCATCTCGGCGGCAGTGTCGTCGTCAGGCAGCGGCGGCGGGTGGCTGGCGAAGAAGGTGTTCGCCTCGAGCGTCAGGTGGTAGATCGACAGGTGCGGCGGCGCAAATGCCAGCGCCTGGGCCAAGTCGCGTTCCAGCGCCGGCAGGTCCTGGCCGGGCAGCGCATACATCAGGTCGATGTTGAAGGTGTCGAAGGCCGCGCTCGCTTCCTCGACCGCCGCACGCGCCTGCGCAGCGTCATGCACGCGGCCGATGCGTTTGAGCGCTGCATCGTCGAAGCTCTGCACGCCCACCGACAGCCGCGTGACGCCCGCCTGGCGAAAGCCGCGAAAGCGGTCGCGCTCGAAGGTTCCCGGGTTGGCCTCCAGCGTGATCTCGCAAGCGGGCTCCAACGGCAGCAGCGCGCGGATGTCGGCGATCAGCCGGTCGATCGCGTCGGGCGAGAACAGGCTGGGCGTGCCGCCACCGATGAACACGCTCTGCACCTTGCGGCCCCACACGAGCGGCAGCGCCGCCTCCAGATCGGTGCGCAGCGCGGCCAGGTACTGCGCCTCTGGCAACCCACCGGCCTTTTGCTCGTGCGAGTTGAAGTCGCAGTACGGGCACTTGCGCAGGCACCACGGCAGGTGCACGTACAGCGACAGCGGCGGCAGCGTCGCCAGGCGCAGCGTGCCTTCGCGCAGAAACCGGTTGGCGACGTCAGCCGAGATGCCAGACATCGCGCATCAACCCCAGCATCTGGCGCGCTGCGATCGCGCGGTGCGAGTGCGTGTTCTTCACCTGCGGCGACAGCTCCGCCACGGTCTGGCCCAAGGCCGGGATGAACATCAGCGGGTCGTAGCCGAAGCCGCCCTGGCCGCGCCGCGCGGTGAGCACCTCTCCCTCCCAGCGGCCGAACGCGATCAGCGGTTCGGGATCGTCGGCACGGCGCACCGCCACCAGCGCGCTGACGAAGCGCGCGCGCCGCTCGGCAGCGTCGCCGAGCTCGCGCAGCAAGGCCTCGTTGTTGGCCTCGTCGTCGCGCGGGCCGCCGAACAGCGTGGCATAGCGCGCCGACAGCACGCCCGGCGCGCCGCCCAGCGCGTCCACGCACAACCCGGAATCGTCGGCGATCGCCGCGCCGCCACCGGCCTGCGCCGCATGGCGCGCCTTGGCCAGCGCGTTCTCGACGAAGGTGACATGCGGCTCCTCGGCCTCGCCGATGCCGAGCGAACCCTGCGTCACCAGTTGCAGCCCGAGCGGCGCGAACAGCGCATGCAGTTCGGCAAGCTTCTTCGGGTTGTTGGAGGCGAGCACCAGGCGCATGGGCAGGCTCACAGCCCGAGCGCCTGCTTCTGCAGGTTGACCAGGGCGCGGATGCCGCTGCCGGCCAGCGCCAGCATCTCGTCCATCTGTGCGCGCGAGAACGGCACGCCTTCGGCCGTGCCCTGCACCTCGACGAAGCCGCCACTGCCGGTCATCACCACGTTCATGTCGGTGTCGCAGGCGACGTCTTCCACGTACTCCAGGTCGAGCAACGGCGTGCCTTCGACCATGCCTACCGAGACGGCGGCCACGAAGTCGCGGATCGGCGACCCGGCCAGTCGACCCTGCCCTTGCAGCCAGCTCACGGCGTCATGTGCGGCGACGAAGGCGCCGGTGATGGCCGCCGTGCGCGTGCCACCGTCGGCCTGGATCACGTCGCAGTCGAGCACGATGCTGCGCTCACCGAGCGCTGCCAGGTCGAACACCGCGCGCAGCGAGCGGCCGATCAGGCGCTGGATCTCCTGCGTGCGGCCGCTCTGCTTGCCGCGCGCGGCCTCGCGGTCGCCGCGCGTGTGCGTGGCGCGCGGCAGCATGCCGTATTCGGCCGTCACCCAGCCTTCGCCGCTGCCCTTCTTGTGCGGCGGCACCTTCTCCTCCACGGATGCGGTGCACAGCACCTGGGTGTGCCCGAAGGCCACCAGCACAGACCCTTCGGCGTGCCTGGTGTAGTGGCGGGTGATCGTGACAGGGCGCAGCGCATCGGCGGCGCGGCCCTCGGGGCGGACAAAACTCATGGGATGCCTCGGAAACGAGGCGCGTAGCGTACCCGAAGCGGGTCAGCCCTTTTTCTGTGCCGAGCGCTTGATCGCCTCGTTGATCTCGCGGATGGAGCGCTCGATCTCGGCCTCGTCCAGCTCGTCGGCCGGCTCCTGGCCGAGCACGCTGGCCTGGATAGTGGAGGCGAACACCTCCTCGCCGAGCGACTGCGTGGAGATGCCGCCGGAGGAGTCGCCGTCCTCGGCGCCCTCCCATTCCATCGCGATGATGGTCACGTTGTCGCTCTTGGCGCCGCCGTTGCGCAGCGCCTGCTCCACCAGCTCGGGCACCGCGTCGGAGATCGGGTGGTTGGCCAGCTGCTGCGTGATCTCGGCGTCGGTCACGCTGCCCCACAGGCCATCGGAGCACAGCAACAGGCGGTCGCCGGGCTGCATCAGCATCGGGCCGGCAGTGTCGATCACCGGCTTGCCGGGCGAGCCGAGGCAGGTGAACAGCACGTTGCGGTTGAAGCGCTCGCCGATCGGCACCACCTGGGCCAGCGTTTCCTGCAGTTCCGAATACGAGTGGTCGCGGGTGCGGGCGATCAGTTTGTCGCCGCGCACGAGGTACAGCCGGGAATCTCCGCAGTGCGCCCAGTAGGCCGCGTTGCCCTGCAGCACGCAGGCCACCACGGTGGTGCGCGGCGTGTCGATCAGCGCGCGCTCGGTGGCGTAGCGCAGTAGCTGGTGGTGCCCGGCGATCACTGCCTCGTTGAGAAAGCGCAGCGGATCCTTCAGCTGCGGCTTGGCGTCGCGCTGGAACAGCGCGGCCAGCGTCTGCAGCGCGAGTTGCGAGGCGACCTCGCCTTCGGGGTGGCCGCCCATGCCGTCGGCCAACGCAAACAAGCCGGAATCCCGCGTGTAGCAATAGCCCATGCGGTCTTCATTCTTTTCGCGGCCGCCCTTGCGGCTCACCTGGTAGACACTGAACCTCATCGAGAACGTCGTTCGTTGCGTCCCGGATCATGCATTGGAAATGCCGGCCCGGCCGGTGTTCCCCCCAACGTGGGGAGGCGGCCGCTGGGGACTAGTTCACGCTCGGCTCAGGGCTTGGCGCCCGCCTTCAGATTCTCCAACTGCAGCTTCAGTCGCTCGCTGAAGCTGAGCTTGGTGTAGCGTCGCTCGGTCTCGCGCGCGAGCTCCTTCTGCAGTGCGAACACGCTTTGCGGGCGCGACAGCGGATCGAGCGACATGCACCACTCGGTGACCTCGATCAGGTTGTCGGAGTAGATGTTGCGCAGTCGCGAGAGGCTGAGCGCGAGCCGGTCCTTCTCGATGCGCTGCGGTGCATCGTTGGGCGGGTAGCCCTGCATGCAGGCGTAGATGCACGCGCCGATGGCGTAGATGTCGGTCCAGGGGCCCAGCGAGCCGTCACGCCGGTACATCTCCGGCGCGGCAAAGCCGGGCGTGTACATCGGGCGGATGAAGTTGCCTTCCTTGCTGAGCACCTCGCGCGCCGCGCCGAAGTCGAGCAGCACCGCCTTGTTGTCGTTGGTGATGAAGATGTTGGCCGGCTTGATGTCAAGGTGCAGCATCTTGTGCTGGTGCACGATGCGCAGGCCACGCAGGATCTCGTCGAAGAGGCTGCGGATCGTGGACTCGCGGAACACCTTGTCGCGCTTGAGATCGCGCGCGGTGACGATGAAATCCTGCAGGGTGTCGCCCTGCAGGTAGTTCATCACCATGTAGACGGTTTCATTCTCGCGGAAGAAGTTGAGCACCGAGACCACGCTCGGGTGCGAGATCTGCGCGAGCGACCGGCCTTCCTCGAAGAAACTCTTCAGACCCAGGCGGTACAGCGGCTGCTTCTCGGGCTTGACGCGCGGCGTCAGCTCGCCGGGCGAGCGCTCGGCCAGCGACGACGGCAGGTACTCCTTCAAGGCGACCAGGTGGCGTTGCTCGTCCTCCGCGAGGTACACCACACCAAAACCACCTGCTGCCAGTTTCTTGATGACCTGGTAGCCACCGACCACGGTGCCTGCTGGCAACGGGGCGGGTTTTGGCTTTGACATAATCGAATTTTGCTTTCAGGTAAAAAGCTCGATGGCAGTTTACAGCATGACCGGTTATGCGAGCGCCACGGTGGGCGCCGCTGCCATCGGGGCCGGCACGGGGGAAAACCCAGGCGGCGGATCGGCCGTGACGGTTGAAATCCGCTCGGTCAACGGTCGCTTTCTCGACCTTGCATTTCGGCTGCCGGACGACCTGCGCGGCCTGGAACCCGCACTGCGCGAGCAACTCGGCAGCGCGTTCCGGCGCGGCAAGCTCGAACTGCGCCTGAGCACCCAGCGCGACGCCGACGCCAACTGGCCCAACCCCACGCCGGACCAGCTCAGCCGGCTCGGCAGGCTGGAGGGCACGGTTCAGGGTTGGCTGTCGAAGGCGGCTCCGCTCAGCGTGCACGAGGCGCTGCAATGGTGCCGCGGCGGCGCCGCTGCCGAACGTCTGGACGAGGTGGCGCTGGAGGCCACGCGGCGCTGCGTCGCCGGCCTGCGCGAAGCGAGGGCTCGCGAAGGCGATCGGCTCGTGAAGGTGCTGATGGAGCGGATCGGCCGCCTGCAAGAGCTGACGGCGCAGGCCGAGCCGCTGATTCCGCAAGTGGTTCAGCGCCAGCAGGAGCGCTTCCTGGAGCGCTGGCAGGAGGCGCTGCTCGCATCGGGGGCAGCGGCCAGTGTGCCCGCCGACGCGCTGCAGGAGCGCGCGATCAACGAAGCGGCGGCGTTTGCCATCCGCATCGACGTGGCCGAGGAACTCGCCCGCCTTAAGGCCCATCTGGACGAAATCACGCGCCTGCTCAAGGCCGGCGGCGAACTGGGCAAACGGCTCGATTTCCTGATTCAGGAGTTACACCGCGAGGCGAATACCCTGGGTTCCAAATCGTCGGCGCTCGAACTGACGAATATCTCCGTCGAAATGAAAGTGGCGATCGAGCAGATGCGCGAGCAGGTGCAAAACATCGAGTAGGTTTTTGCCTCGCCCAGAGCTCGCGGCGCACGACGTGCGACATATTCGTTGGGTGACGCTCGGGCTCGCCCTGGGTCTTGCCTACGCCCCGGCTTCGAATGCAGGAAGGCCGGTGCGACAAGTGCAGCTGGATCTTTCGCGGGCGGTGGTTCCGGTGGACCGGTTCTTCGATTTCTCGGTGAGCGCCGACTATCCGGGCGCCACCGGCCGGCCGGAAAACCTGGCGCAGTTGAAGACCGCCGTGGACGAGTTGGGCTTTCGCTACGTGCGCTTGCACGCCATCTTTCACGACGCGCTCGGCACCGTGCACAAGGTGGACGGCCCCAGGTGGACCGCGTGGTGCGCGTCGGCCCGGACGGCACCTTGCAGTGGAAGCTGCCGATGCGCAGCAACGACGTCGCGCTGGTGACCGTGGAGCCAGCCGAGCAATGAGACATGGGACCCTCGACGTTGCAGCAGGGGCCGCGGACAGCAGCGACATGACGGCGCACTAACGAAGTTCTTTCGGCTTCAGAACCTCGAAAAGTTCGCTGCACGGCAACCGGGCTCACCTCTACACTTCGGCATGGAAACGCCGGGCAATCTCTTCGTGGTGGCGGCGCCATCGGGCGCCGGCAAGTCGAGCCTCGTGAAGGCGCTCCTGGAACTGGACTCGCACCTGGCGGTATCGGTATCGCACACCACGCGCCGGCCGCGCGGCCAGGAGCAGCACGGGCGCGAGTACTGGTTCGTAGACGAACGCACGTTCCGCGGCATGGCCGAGCGGGGTGAGTTCTTCGAGTGGGCCGAGGTCCATGGCAACCTCTACGGCACGTCACGCACGGCCATCGAGGCGCGGCTGAACCGCGGCGAGGACGTGGTGCTGGAGATCGACTGGCAGGGCGCGCTGCAGATCAAGCAGCTGTTCCCCGACGCGGTGCTGATCTTCATCCTGCCGCCCAGCTACGAGGAACTGCAGCAGCGCCTGCAGCGGCGCGGCGAGGACCACCCGGAGGTGATCGCCCAGCGCATGGTGAACGCCCGCCACGAGGTGGCCCAGGCCCGGCACTTCGACTTCGTTATAATCAACGGCTTGTTCGAGACGGCGCTTTTCGACCTGAAAACCGTCGTTCACTCCCAGCGTCTGCGCTACGCAGCGCAGCGAAAAGCCAAATCCCAGGTGTTCGCTGCACTGAACCTTATCTAAAGCCATGGCCCGCATCACTGTCGAAGACTGCCTGAACAAGGTTCCCAACCGCTTCCAGCTCGTGCTCGCGGCCACCTACCGCGCGCGCATGCTGAGCCAGGGCCACGCGCCCAAGATCGAAAGCAAGAACAAGCCGGGCGTGACCTCGCTGCGCGAGATCGCCGGCGGCCAGATCGGCCTGGAGATGCTGCGCAAGGTGCCGATCTGAGCGGTCTGGCACCGCCTCCCGCAACGGGCGCCCACGGGCGCCCGTTTTGCTTATCGACTGACCCCTTCGACGCGTGCGCCGGCGCGAGCCTGCTAAATTCAGTGCATGGGCATTCGCTCCTTCGCTGCCGAACACCTGCTGCCGGGCCTGCCGCGCTTCGGCAACAGCACGCACGCGACGCCCGAAAGCGACCAGGCCGAAGCGGCCTCCTTCGCCACCCTCACCGCCAAGCTCGGCTACCTCAGCAAGGCCGACATCAAGCGTGTGCGCGAGGCCTACAAGTTCGCCGACGAGGCGCACCTGGGCCAGTTCCGCGCCAGTGGCGCGCCCTACATCACGCATCCGATCGCCGTGGCCGGCCTGTGCGCCGACTGGAAGCTCGACGTGCAGGCCATCATGGCCGCGCTGATGCACGACGCGATGGAGGATTGCGGCATCACCAAGCCCGAGCTGATCGAGCGCTTCGGCGCGCAGACAGCCGACCTGGTGGACGGCCTCACCAAGCTTGACAAGCTGCACTTCTCCACGCGCGAGGAATCGCAGGCGGAGAGCTTTCGCAAGATGCTGCTGGCGATGGCGCGCGACGTGCGCGTCATCCTGGTCAAGCTGGCCGACCGGCTGCACAACATGCGCACGATGAGCGCGATGGCGCCGGACAAGCGCACCCGCATCGCGCGCGAGACGCTCGAGATCTACGCGCCGATCGCGCACCGGCTGGGCCTGAACCAGACCTACCGCGAGCTGCAGGAGCTGTCGTTCGAGCACCTGCACCCGTGGCGCCACGCGGCGCTGACCAAGGCGGTGCAGAAGGCGCGGGGGCACCGGCGCGACATCGTGGCGCGCATCGAGCGCGACGTGCAGAAGGCCTTTGCCGGCGCCAAGCTGAAGGTGCAGATCTCGGGGCGCGAGAAGACGCTGTTCTCGATCTACCGCAAGATGACCGAGAAGCACACCAGCTTCGCCCAGGTGAACGACATCTTCGGCTTCCGCATCGTCGTCAACACGCTGCCCGAGTGCTACCTCGCGCTGGGCGTGTTGCACCAGCTGTACAAGCCGGTGCCCGGCCGCTTCAAGGACTACATCGCGATCCCCAAGGCCAACGGCTACCAGTCGCTGCACACCACGCTGGTCAGCCCGCTCGGCACGCCGGTGGAGTTCCAGATCCGCACCGCGCCGATGCATGCGGTGGCCGAGAAGGGCATTGCCGCGCACTGGCTCTACAAGACCAACGAGGAAGGCGTGTCCGAGGCCCAGCGCCTGGGCGCGATGTGGCTGCAGAGCCTGCTCGACATCCAGGACGAGACGCGCGACGCCACCGAGTTCCTCGAGCACGTCAAGATCGATCTGTTCCCCGACGCGGTGTACGTGTTCACGCCACGCAGCAAGATCCTGGCGCTGCCGCGCGGCGCCACGCCGGTGGACTTCGCCTACGCCATCCACTCCGACATCGGCGACCACTGCGTGGCGGCCACCGTCAACGGCGAGCCGGTGGCACTGCGCACCGAGCTGCGCTCGGGCGACGTGGTGGAGGTGATGACCGCGCCCGGCGCGCGCCCGAATCCGGGCTGGCTGAACTTCGTGCGCACCGGCCGGGCGCGCTCGAAGATCCGCCACTACCTGAAGAACATGGAGCAGGAGGAGTCCTACGCGCTGGGCGAGAAGCTGCTGGCGCAGGCACTGCGCGCCGAAGGGCTCAAGCTGCCATCGGGTGACCCGAGCGACGAGGCCGCCGCCAACCTGTGGGGCCTCGTGACGCGCTGGAGCGGCAACCGCAACCGCAGCGACCTGCTGATCGACATCGGCCTGGGCCGCAAGATTCCCACCATCGTGGCCAAGCGGCTGGCCCAGCTGATGGCAGACCAGGGCCACCTGCCCGATGCCGTCACGCTCACGATGGGCCGCTATGCCGCCGACGACGCCGTGCCCTCGCAGGGCCTGGTAGTGGTGGACGGCAGCGAAGGCGCGTCGGTGCGCCTGGCCACCTGCTGCAGGCCGATCCCGGGCGACGCCATCGTGGGCTACCTGGGCCGCGGCGAAGGCCTGGTGGTGCACACGGCCGACTGCTCGATCGGCAAGCGCCTGTTCGAGCGCGACTCGGAGCACTGGATGCAGGTGGAATGGGCCGAAGAGCTGACGCGGCCTTTCGAGAGTGCCGTCAACGTGCTGCTGCAAAACGGCAAGGGCGTGCTGGCGCGCGTGGCGCAGGCGGTGAGCGCCGCGGAGGCCGACATCACGCACATCGACATGGGCGAGGAGCGCGCCAGCCAGACCACCGAGATCCGGCTGCTGATCAGCGTGCGCGACCGCCTGCACCTGGCCGAGGTGCTGCGCACCCTGAAGCGCGCGCCCTCGGTACTGCGCGCCCAACGCGTCAAGCCCTGAGCGCCTCGCCTGCCGAGTGAATACGTCACTCGGCGGGGTCGACTTGCTTCATCGCCGCTGCGCGTCTCGCTGCCTACAGTGGCCTCCATGCAAGCCATGCCCATGCGCGCACACAGGACGGAGGAGAAGCCGGTGGACGCGGACGCCTCGCGGCGACACCGCTTCCACCGGCGTCCCGACGCCCTGGTGGAGACCTGGGTCTTGGCCGACGGCACCCGGCTTACCTGGCGGCCTGTGCAGCCGCAGGACCACGCGCTGTTCGACCGCTTTCTCGCGAGCCTGTCGCGCCAGACGCGCTTCGAGCGCTTCCTGGGCGGGGTGAACGCACCCACGCCCACTTTGCTGGCGCAGATGACGCAGGTGGACGTGAACCACCACCAGGCCTTCGTGGTCACGCACGTCGCGAGCGACACCGAGACCATGGTGGCCGATGCCCGCTTCGTGGTCGACGCCGATGCCGAGGCGGGCGACTTCGCGCTCGTGGTCAGCGACCGCTGGCAGGGCCACGGCGTGGGCACCCACCTGCTGCACCTGCTGGCCGAGGCCGCCGCACGACGCGGCCTGCGCTGGCTGCGCGGCGACGTGCGCGACGACAACCAGCGCATGCTGCGGCTGATGAAGCGCTGCGGCTTCTTCCGCGCCGCTCATCCGGAGGACGACGGCATGGTGCAAGGCATCAAGCTGCTGCTGCCGCCCTACCCGCTGTCGCCGTTCGTCGACACCGATTTCGTGGCGGACCTGCCCGACCTGCCACCGAACTAGGTCACAGGTCACGCCGCGCGCACCTATGGCAGGTGCGGATACCGCCGCCCGCCACCCCACCCCTATACTGCCTCGGCTTCGCGGCTGCCTCCGGCGCCGCGGCGTGACTTGGGGCAGTTGGACATGTCATTCGAGCGGGTGGTCGATGCCGCGATCGATCTGTTGCAGCGCCGGCAGCGCGTCACCTATCGCATGCTGCAACGCGCGCTCGCAATCGACGATGCCGCTCTCGCCGATCTGACGCACGAGCTGATCGTCGGCCAGCGCGTGGCGCGCGACGAAGACGGCGCGGTGCTGGTGTGGCATGCCGCCCAGGGGCGCGCCGCCGAGCGGCGGCAGCTCACCGTGATGTTCAGTGACCTGGTGGGCTCCACGCGCCTGGCCGCCGCGCTCGACCCGGAAGACCTGCGCGAGGTGCTGCATCGCTACCAGGCCGAATGCGCCGCGGTGGTGGCGCCCTTGGGTGGCCACATCGCGCAGTACCTGGGCGACGGCGTGCTGGTGTACTTCGGCTATCCGCGCTCCAACGAGGACGACGCCGAGCGCGCCGTGCGGGCCGGCCTGGGGCTGGTGCACGCGGTGCGCCGGCTGCATGCGGTGCTGGCCGCGCGCTTTCGCATCGAGCTCGCGGTGCGGGTGGGCATCCACACCGGGCTGGTCGTGATCGGCGATGTCGGCAGCGCCCAGCGCCACGAGACGCTGGCGCTCGGCGAGGCGCCCAACCTGGCCGCGCACATCCAGGCGCGCGCCGAGCCCGACACGGTGCTGGTGAGCGACGACACGCTACGCCTGCTGGGCCACCGCTTCGTGGTGGAAGCGCACAGCGAACAGGCGCTCAAGCACAGCCGGCCACTGCGCCTGTGGCGCGTGGCCGCCGAGCGCGACCCCACCCTGGAGCGCGCCGACGTCCGCCCGCTGGTCGATCGCGCCGGCCACGCCGCGCGCCTGCGCCAGACCTGGGACGCTGCCTGCGCCGGCCGCGGCAGCGCGATCACGCTCATCGGCGAGGCGGGCCTGGGCAAGACGCGGCTGGTCGACGAGCTGCGCGCTTCGGTGCGCGCCGAAGCTGCCGAGGTGATGGTGCTGCGTTGCTCGGCCTTCCATCGCCACAGCGCGCTGCGCCCGTTTGCCGAGCAGATTGCGCGGCGTGCCGGCGTGGAGGCCGATTCCCCGTCGGACGACGTGAGCGAGCGCCTGCGCGCGCTGCTCGAGGCAGCGCACATCACCACGCCGCAGGCACTGGCGCTGCTGGCAGCGCTGGTGGCGCCCGGCTCGTCGCCGGCCGCCGAGGCCGCGCGCCTGCTGCCCACGCAGCTGATGCAGGCCACGCAGGCCGTGCTGCTCGAATGGGTGACGGCCGCCGCGCGCCGTGCGCCGCTGCTGCTGGTATGCGAGGACCTGCACTGGGCCGACGCCTCCACGCTTGCGCTGCTCAAGCGCCTGGTGGAGGCACCGCCGGCCGAGCGCATGCTGCTGGTGCTCACCGCGCGCCCCGGCGTCGAGCTGCCGTGGGCCGCGGACGCTGCCACTGCCCTGCCGCTGCAGCGCCTCGATGCGCCCGCAATGACCGAGCTGCTGCTGCAGCTGCCCGGCGCGCAGGCACTCGCGCCGCCGCTGCTGCAGCGCATCGTGCAAGCCGCCGACGGCGTGCCGCTGTATGCCGAGGAGATCGCCAAGGCGGTGCTGGCCACCGAGGCGCCGGGCCACGGCGCCATCGAGGTGCCCGCCACGCTGCAGGCCTCGCTGCTGGCGCGGCTGGACCGGTTGGGCGCCACGCGACCGCTGGCGCAAACCGCGGCGCTGCTGGGCCGCGAGTTCTCGTTCGACCTGCTGGCCGCCGTGGTGGACATGCCGGTGGCCGAGCTGAGCACAGCGCTGCACCTGCTGGTGTCCGCCGACCTGCTGCGCCGCCGTGGCACGCCGCCGCAAGCGCGCTACACCTTCCGCCATGCGCTGCTGCAGTCGGCTGCGGCCGACACGCTGCTGCGCAGCACGCGCGCGCAGGTGCACCGCCGCATCGCCGAGGCGCTGCAGGCGCGCTTTGCTGCGCTGGTAGAGGCCGAGCCCGAGACGCTTGCGCATCACCTCAGCGAAGCCGGCGAATCGCTGCGCGCCATTCCGCTATGGCAGCGCGCGGGCGAACGCGCCGCGCGGCGCTCGGCGCTGGTGGAGGCGATCGCGCACCTCGAGGCCGGGCTGGCACTGCTGTCGTCGGCGCCCGAAGGCGCGGCGCGCGATCGCATCGAGCTGGGCCTGCAGGTGCTGCGCGCCAGCGCGCTGCGCGCCGTGAAAGGCGTGGCCGCGCCGCCCACCGGCCAGGCCTACGAGCGCGCGGTGGCGCTGGCGCGCAGCCTGGACGACGCGCCGCAATTGATCCCGTCGCTGAACGGCCTGTACTCGTACCACATGGTGCGCGGCCAGTGCGACGAGGCCGCCGCGCCCGCGGGCGAACTGCTGCGCGTGGCCCACGCGCACGGCGACGCGATGTACGAAATGATCGGCCACCGCGCGGTGGGCGCTGTGGCCTTCCACGTGGGCGATCCGCGCACCGCGCGACGCCACCTGGAGCAGGCCATCGCCCTGTACGAGCCCGAGCGCCACGCCTCGTTGGCGGTGATGCTGGGCATCGACCACAAGGTGATCGCGAGCAACTTCCTCTCGCTGACCTTGTTCGTGCTGGGCGATGCGCAAGCCGCGCTCGATTGCCAGCGTGCCGGCCTGGCCCATGCCGAACGCACCGACCACGCGCACAGCCATGCGCAGGCCCTCGTGTTCGGCTGCCTGCTGCTCGCGCTGTGCGAGCACTGGCGGGAGCTGCCCGCCTGGGCCGAGCAGGTGATCACGCTGGGGCAGCGCCGGGGCTTTCCGCTGATGGAAGGCGGCGGCCGCTTCTTCCTCGGCGCTGCGTTGGCCTTCGGCGAGGGCCAGGCACAGGCAGGCCTGGCCACGATGCAGCAAGGCGCCGAGCTGTGGTGGGGCACCGGCGCGCGCAACTACCGAGCGTTCACCGAGCTGCTGATGGCGCGCGCGCATGCCGCACTGGGTCAGCACGGCGAGGCCGGCGTGCTGCTGCAGGCGGCGCAGCAAGGCATTGCGGACACCGGCGAACGCTGGCTCGAGCCCGAGCTGCTGCGCATGCGCGCCGAGTTGCTGCAGGCCACGCACGACGTGCAGGCGCGCACCGCGCAGCTGCAACAGGCCTTGATGCTGGCCGAGCAGCAGGGCGCGCACGGCTGGGCCGCGCGTGCGGCGGCCAGCCTTGCCGCCTGTCAAGCCAAGGGCTCTGCTGCGCTGGAAGCGGGCACCACCACGCCCTGACGCCACAGCAGCGTCAACGCCTGCACCGCCGCCGCCTCGCCCACTTGTGCCTGCCAGGCGCGCAGCAACCCGCCCACGGTGACCGGGCCCGCCTGCAGCGGTGCCAGTGCGCGCGCCGCCGGCCAGCCACCGAACTGGGACACCGGCCCCTCAAGCGCCGGATGCACCAGCGCCGGCATGCTCACCACGAAGTCGCCTTGCAGTGCCGGCACCGGCATCAGGCGCGCCGCCGGGTGCAGCGCCACGCTCGCCTGCAACGGCGGCAGCGCGAGCGTGCGCACGCCGCGCGCCGGCGCTGCGCCGCGCGCACGACGCTGCCAGAACGCACTGCCAAAGCGCTGCGCTGCCGCCGCATGAAAGCCCGCGGCCAGGCGCTGGTGGCGCACCGCCGTGCGCAGCACCTGCTCCTGGTGGAAAGCCGCGGCCAATGCCCGGGACGAAGGCCGGCGCGCCATGGTGTGCACGCAGGCGGCGGCCTGCCAGCCGCTGCGCAGTGCCGCCAGCACGCCCTGCGACGACATCGGATCGATGGTGAACGCGGCGTCGCCGATCTTCACGATGCGGCCCTCCACCGGCGTGGGGTCGATGCGCGGCGTGGCGTCGCACACCTGCACGCGCTCGCGCGCCCGGCCCTGCAGGCACGGCGCAAGCAGTGCGGACTGCGCGAGCAGGCGCCGGTAGTGCTGCTCGCGCTCGTCGCCGCTCCAGCCGGCGCACTGCTGCGCATCCACGAACACCATGGCATTGAAGCTGCCGTCGGGCAGCGGCGCACCCCAGTACCACGCGTCGGCGCTGGCCTCCACGCGCGGGCGCACGTCGCCCAGCGGCACGCCCTCCCAGTAGGCGTACATCGCCGCAGTGCGCGGGCGACCGTCGGCTGGTGCCGCGCGGCGGCCATGCGCCTTGACCACCCAGCGCGCATGCACCACCCGACCGTCGCGCAGTTGCACATGCACCTCGTCGCCGTGCGGCTGCGCGGGGTCGGCCGCCACCGGCTGCAGCACCTGCACACCAGCGGCCTGCGCGGCGTCGAGCAGCAGCGCGTCGAAGCGGCCGCGGTCCACCTGAAAGCCCGGCTCGCCCCCGTCGCCTTCGTGTTCGTGCAGCGCGCCCTCCCACTGCACCAGCGCGCCCCGCGGGCGCAGGAAGCCGGCGCGCTCCACCGCCTCGCGCAGGCCCAGCTCGTCGAGCAGCGGCAGCACGCCGGCCGGCAGGGACTCACCCACATGCGAGCGGCCACGGGGCGCGCGCTCGACCAGCAGCACGCCATGCCCGAGACGCGCAAGGCGCAGCGCGCACACCGCGCCGGCGGGGCCGCCGCCCACCACGCACACGTCGGTGGTTAGCACCTCGCTCATCGAAACAGATCCGGGCGTTGGTCGGCGATGCGCACATACGCGCCCAGCGCGTGGTGCAGCCAGCCGCGGATGAAGTCGCAGGCCGGGCGCCCGCGCTGCAGCACCTCGTGATGGCAACCACCGCCGCACAGGTAGCGCGCCCAGCAGCGGTTGCAGGGCTGCTGGCGATCGACGTGGCGCTCTTGCAGCCAGTGCGCACGCGCCGCGTCGTCGACGCCGGCCTGCACGCTGCCCATCGCCGCGCGCGGATCCTCCACCAGGCGATGGCAGGCGCCATACGCGCCCTCGGCTGACACGCCCAGGTAGCCGGCGCCGGCGCCGCACGGCAGCGGCCGGTGCGTGCCGCGGTGCAGCTCCTGCAGCGCGGCCAGCATGTTGGAGAACGGGTACGGCCGGCGCTGCAGCACCTGCGCCTCGAAGGCCTGCGCGCAATCCACCATCTGCGCCAGCAGCGCCTGCATGTCGTGCTCGTTCAGTTGCAGCGACGCGTCACGCGAGCTCAGGCTGGGCGAGAAGCCCACGCTGTGAAAGCCGAGCGCGATCAGGTGCTCCAGCGTGGCGCGCAGCGCCGTGTGGCGCGGCGTGACGGTGACGCGCGCACTCACCTGCAGCCCGCCCGCCTGCTGCGCCGCCAGCAGCGGCTGCAGGCGCTGCACCACGCGCGCATAGCTGCCGGTGCCGCCGCGCGTGGGCCGCAGCAGGTCGTGCAGCTCCTGTTCGCCGTCGATGCTCACGGTGACCATGAAGCGGTGCTCGGCCAGGAACGCCACATCCTGCAGCGTGATCTGCGTGGCGTTGGTGGTGACGGCAAAGCGCATCGTCACCTGGCGCTCGGCCGCCAGCGCCGCGGCCAGCCGCGTGGCCTGCTGCAGCACGCTGCGATTGAGCAGCGGCTCGCCGCCCAGGAACGCGAGGCTGGCGCTGCCGCCGGCCGGCACGCGTGCCAGCAGCGCGCTCACGGCGGCTTGCGCCACGGCCCACGGCATGTGCTGCGGTGCGCTGCCGAAGCTGCCGCCGTCCGCATAGCAGTAGCCGCACGCGAGGTTGCAGTGCTCGGAGACCGCCAGCGCAAGGGCGTTGACCACCGGCAGCTCGATCGCGTCACCGATCGCCGGCGCATCGCCCAGCAGGCCCAGCGTGGCGAGCAGCGCGCGCTCCGCAGCCGGCCCCTGGCGCGCAGCCTCGGCCAGGCGCGCGTCGAAATCCGCCGGCACGTCGTACACGCGCGAACCATCCACCAGCAGCGCGTGCGTGCCTTGGCCGGTGCTGAAGCAATGCGCCTCGCTCGGCCCCGGGGGTGGGCGGCGCTTGAGCGAAGCCACGGGTACTGCAACGACGTTCATGTCAGGGCACGCTGAAGAACGGCACGCCGATGCCGCGCGCAGCCAGCGCCTCGGCCTCGCGGTTCAGCACGTCCATCTGCCGGCGCGCCGTGCTGATCTCGAACTGCGCCGCCGCCATGCGCCCCGCGGCCTCGTGCGCATACGCGTTGCGCAGCGCGGCCAGCAGTGCGTCGTAGGCCTCCAGCGCGGCGGCGGCCTGCTTGCGCGTGCCCAACTGCACCGGCCGCAGGTACGGCAGCGGGCGGGCCGCGCGATACGAATCCAGCACCGTGCGCATCTCGCGGAAGCGCTCCCAGTGCTGCGTGCCGTCGGTGTCGATCTTGACCGCCAGCGCATGCAGGTGCTGCGGGTACTGCGGCTGCTCAAGCGTGGCCACGCAGCGGGCATACGTGCGGTCCAGCATGCCGCCGGGCCGCTCGACGCGGATGTAGGCGGCCAGCGTGTCGAAATCCAGCACGCGCAGCGCCGGCGTGTGCAGCCCGTGCAGGCCCACCGGCCCGTGCTCGCTGTGGCGCACCACCGGCACGTAGTGCTGGCCGGGCGGGTAGAAGCCCGCGCGGTCCAGCTCCCACAGCAGCTGGTTCACCCAGCGCAGGTGCGTCATCTCGCTGACCGCCACGATCGTGAGCGATTGCCGCACGGCCACCAGATCGGCCGCCATCGCGGGCCATGCGTCCTTGGGCGCCTCCTCGGGTGAGCGCAGCGAGAACAGCGCGTACAGGTACTCGATGGCCAGCGTCATCTCCATCGGCGCCAGCTGCGTGCTGAGCTCGTGGATCATCTCGGCCGCGTCGGCATACGGCGGCGCCTTGTCGGGCTGCGGCGGCGCGTACACCGCGCCGATCTCGCGCCCACCGATCACATAGGCCAGCTCCTGCCAGCGCCAGTTGATCTCGAAGTGGTCGATCTGCCACGGCCGCGCGGCCGCGCGCGAATCGGGCACCGCCACCTCTCCGGCCGGGCTGCGGTCGCGCCGCAGCCAGTCGAGGTAGGTGAGCGCGGTGGTCGGGTCCTCGGGCTGCTCGTCGATGTTGCGCGCGCTTTCGCCAAGCACCGCATCGGGGTGGTTGCTGGCCCAGTAGTAGCACGCGCAATCACGAAAGTCGTGCTGCCACGGGTTGCACAGGCTTTGCGTGAGCTCGCCCGGCTCGTACACCGGGGAGATCACGCCGTCGGGCGTGGTGTAGCGGCGGCGCAGGCCGGTGAGCTGAATCTCCGGCTGCGGCACCGCCGCGTCGCGGTTGACCAGGCCGATGGTGAGCGGCTCGTCGGGCAGCAGGCTGCGGATGAAGCGCCACACCCACTTGCCGTCCCACGGCTGGCCGTTGGGCTGCGTGCACGAGATGCGCTTGCCGCCCTGCTGCAGCCACTGCAGGTACCAACGGCCACTGCTGAGCGTGTTGCCCACGTCGCCCTGCAGCTGCGCCAAGAGTGTTTGCACCCAGGGCTCGGGGCTGCGCGGCGGCAGCATCGGGTCGTCGATCCAGTCGACGAACACCAGGCGCGCGCCGCCTTCGTTGGGCGTGGTGCCGGGCTCGGGCGCCAAGGGCGCTGCGACGATGCGGAACACCAGCCCGGGGAAGAAGCGGCTGTCGAGGTTGCGCACGTCGAACTCGAGGCCGGGAAAGCAATTGCCCACCGCGTCGTCGAGGCGCGCCGTGGCCGGGTTGCCCACCCCGCCCGCGGCACGCGCGGTGCGGTTGCGCGGCTTGAAGCTGTGGCCCTCGCTCATGCCGTTGCCTCCGGCGCCTGCTCCTCGGCCAGCAGGTCGAGGAAGTCGATCATCATGCGGTACTGCCGGCGCGTGAGCGACAGCGGCATCCAGTAGGCATCGCGCATGTAGGGCGGCATGCGCATGTCGTGCTGCAGGTCGCGCTGCACGCGCGGATCGCGGAACGCCGGGTCGGGCTCGGGGCCCGGGTTCTCGGCCCACTCGGGCACCGCGCCAAAGGCCGGGCGCAGCAGGCGCCGCACGTGCGCATGGCGGCGGCGCAGAAAGTCCAGCAGGATGGTCTCGTCCATCAGCTGCGAGTGCACGAAGGGCACCACCTGCGTGAAGGGCAGCCGATCCCCGCGCACGCTGCCGGTGCTGAACACCGAGGCCTGCTGCGCGGGGTTGAGATCGGGCACGCGGTCCACCCAGGGCTGGTCGGTGCGCGTCATGCTGCTGGGGCCGGTGGCGGGCAGCTGCGCAGTGGCGGCGGTGCTCATCGCGTTGTCCTGCAGGCCCTCGGTGCGCGCCTGGTCCATGTTGAGCGCCGACGCGGTTTCGAACACGCGGCGAAACAGCTCCACCACCTCGTGCTGCACCTCGGCCATGTTGTGCCGCGTGACGCGCAGCAGCGGCTCGTCGCGGTCGGCCAGATCGGCCGACACGCCGTAGAACGGGCGGCGGTCGGGCGCAAAGTCGGGCGGGCCGGCGAATACGCGCGCGCTGCAGGTGTAGCGCTGGCCGTGCCACGCCAGCGTGGCGGTGATCAGCGCGTCACAGCTGTCGTCCACCGTACCCCAGGCGGTGTTGTTGCCGTCGTCGGCGCCGTCGTAGCCATCCTGCGGCTGCGGGTCTTCATAGCGGCCGGTGACCATGCGGTAGCGCGAGTACGGCGTGTCGGGGTTGAGGATGCGATTCTCCGGCTTCACGATCATGTGCATGCGGCCCTGCTCGGTGCCCGGCAGCTGCACCACGTCCACCATGCCGGTGACGGTGAGCCGGTCCACCCCGGTCACCGCGGTGGGCGGGCCATACACCTCGCCGCGCGCGGGCGTGAAGCGCAGGCGCAGCACATCCAGGGCCACATCGTCGAAGCCCGGCGCCGTGTGAGCGCGCGGCTTGATCCACTGCACCGAGCCGAGCGGAATGGGCCGCTCGGGCGACACCAGCGCCGGCTGCTGGCTGGTGTGGCGGCTGTAGGCCGGCAGCGGCACCGGCGCGTGGTGCGTGCCCGGCACATCGACGCGCGCGGTGAAGCTGCAGCCCATGTCGGCGATGCCGGTGGCCGCATCGGCCAGGCGTCGCGCCGCCTTGAAGTTGCCCGCCGTCACCTCGATGGCGATGTGCTCCATGCCGATGCCCAGCTCGGCCAGCAGCGCGGGCGTGAGCGGCAGCTCCTCCACGCTGCCGTCGGTGGGCGACTGGAAGCGGCCCCACAACTCGAAGAACGGCGCCACCGGGCGCACCGCGCCGTCGTCGTCCTTGAAGCGGATGGCATCGGGGATGAAGGGCTCCAGCGTGGCGTCGGGCAGCACGCGAAAGCTGATCGCGGGCTCGATGACGGTCTGCATGCCGCCGTGCGCGGCTTGCGAGGTGCGCCAGTCGAAGGCGTCGAGCGGCGTGGGGCTGGCGCCCACGCGGGCGACGGCCATGGGGGGGGTGAAGAAGAGGGAGAGGAGGGTGCCCAAGGAAATTTCTCTTCTGGGAATCCGTGGAGGAACGCAGTCCGCTATGCACTGCGCGCGCCGACTGCGGCGACAAAGTTGCCTCTCAACGACCGAGCACCAAAGGCAAAGCCTTCCGCGAGCATCTCATCCAGTGCCCTACCGAGGTGAGCGTCGGCGACAGCACTGGTGATCGCATCCTTGTAGAACTCTTCCCACAAGTTGTATGCGGGGCATATCTTGGTAGTGACATACCACTCGTTGAATGCGTTGATCCAATAGGCCCGGTAGGCGTGGCGATGCTCCACGAAGTTGCCTGTCCGTTCGCGCGGAAAGTTGTTGTGTATGGCGAGGAACTCAGCCCTGAGCGTGACGAAGAGTTCCGCCTTCGAATTCAGTAGCGAGTACTTCGACGCCTTTTCGGCGGTATCAGCGGCTCGCTCCGCCTGCACCGCACCATGCCGCGTGCTGAGGTACGTCCACCCGGAGATCACCAAGGCTGCCAGGGAGATAAAGATCGCTACCCAGTCTTTCGTTTCCATTTGCCCTGCACCCTCCTCTTTGATGATTCGAGGCTAAGCGGGCGCGGAGCCGGACTGCCGGGGCGACCCGGGCCCCTCCGACACACTCTGCCCATACCAAAAGAAGTTCCCCGGGTCGTACTTCTGCTTGACCTCCAGCAGCCGCGGAAACGCTTCCTTCCAATAACGGATTCGGTAGTCGGTTTGCGACATGCGGGGGTAGTTTTGATAGCTCTCCCCGTTGCTGTAGCCGTCCAGCACGTGCATGCATTCGTCCAGCCAGCTCTGCGCCTGCACGCGCTGGGCTTCGTTCATCCAGAACACGTCGACGAAGAGATCCATGTCGGCGTCGCGGTGCACGAAGGCGGTGGCGTCGCGTGGCACTTCGTTCACCGCGCCGCCGTAGGGCTCGATCACGAAGCAGTTCCACGGCGTGGGGCTCTTGGCGAAGAGGTCGCACACCTTCTGCCAATCCTTGGCTTTCAGGCGGCGCGCGATGATGGTGCTCTGCTTGTCCTCGCGCGCCAGGTCGGGGCAGTTGGGCACCGGCTCGGGGGTTTCGAAGAGCCAGTCGTTCAGCTCGAAGTAGCTGCCCACGCGGTCCAGCTGCAGGGTGGCGCCGGTTTCCTCGATCAGCGGCTTGAGCAGCTTCATGCCCTCCTTGCGCGAGCCCCAGTAGGCGCCGCGCATCACCAGCGCGGGCGCGTGGGTCTGCTTCTTCTTGCCGGTGGTCTCGTACTGAAATACGGCCATGTAGCCCAGGTCGCCGCTCACGCCGTTGGCCATGTAGCCGCGCTGCAGCGCCACCATGGCGTCGGCCGCCTTGCTCAGCGGCCAGTGCAGGCCAAAGCCCCACAGCGGGCGCAAGTCATGCAGCCGGTAGGTGCACTGCAGAAGAATGCCGAAGTTGTTGCCGGTGCCGCCGCGCATGGCCCAGAAGAGATCGGCGTGCTCGGTTTCGTTGGCCTGCACGATGCGGCCGTCGGCCAGCATCACCAGCATGTTCACCACGCTGTCGCAGTTGATGCCGAACTTGCGGCTCGTGAGGCCGTAGCCGCCGCCTTGCATGTAGCCGGCCACGCACACGTCGCCGCACACGCCGGTGGGGGCGTGCAGCTCGTAGGTGGCCAGCGTGGCGTTGAAGTGCGCCCAGTTGGTACCCGGGCCCACCACGGCGCGCTTGGCCACAGGGTCCACGTACATGCCGTTGATGCGGCTGGTGTCGATCACCATGCCGTTGTTGACCGAGAAGCCCGCCGTGCTGTGGCCGCCGGAGCGCACCGCCACGTGCAGCTTGTGCGCGTGCGCAAACGCGAGGCAGGCGCGCACGTCGCTGAAGACCTCGCAATACGCGATGAGCAGTGGAAAGTGCTGGAACGCCAGGTTGGCCAGCTGGCGCGCGGCCGGGTAGCCGGGGTCGCTGGGCAGCATCACGTCGCCTTGCAGCTGCTGCTGCAGCGCGGTGACCTCGGCGCTGGTAAAGGGCGCGTCGAATGCGTCCACGTTGGCGGCCCAGCCGTGCAGCTTCTGCAGGCGTGCGGTTTGTCTGCGCGTTCTACGCCACATGCGTTCCCCTCGACCCTCGTTGTTGCGGCGCACCTTAGCACGCGGTCTGCAGCGCTTGCGGGCCGTGTGACGGAGTTCACTCGGCCGCGGTGACGGCCATCACTGGGGCGTGTGCAGCGGCTTGCGCAAACTCCAGATCGATGGAATTGATGACGATCGACGCGCTGCTCACGCTGGTGCCGCAGCGCACGGCCAGCGGCTTGCGGGCGTGGGCGGAGGCGGGGTTGCTGGCGGCCGAGCACGTGGCGCTGCACAACGAGCCGATGTGGCGCGCGCTGCCGCAGGTGCTGCCGGAGGCGGGCTGGATGGTGGAGTCGTCGTCGCACCAGATGGTGGCGCTGCCGCAGCTGGCGCCCCTGCTGCAACTGGATGGCACGCTGGCCGTGCTGTTGGATCGGCGCGGAGGCCTGGCGCTGCCGGAGCGCGCGGCCCAGTTGCTCGACGCATGGTGGCAGGCCAGCCTGGCCGCCAGCAGCGAGCAGGTGCTGGTGGCGTTGGTGGCCACGCTGCAGTCCGACGGTGCGGCGCCGCCCAGCGCACAGGTGCATGCGGTGACGCTGCCGCCGCCGTCGTGGCGCTGGCTGGCGCGGCCGCACCTGGTGCAGGCCCGCCTGCACCGGCTGTGCGTGCGGCTGGATCCGGCGCGGCGCGCGGCACTGGCCTGCACCTTGGCCGAGCGCACCGGTGCGCGGCTGGGGCAGGTGCAGTCGGTGCAGCTGGATGCCGGGCTGCGTGAGGAGGCGCCGGCGGCGGGCTGGCTGCTGGCTTGAGCGCGCTGCCGCTACCAGGCGTGGGGCAGCTTCTTCACGATGGCCATCTGCTTGTCGGCACGCACCGCCACGTAGCCGCCCACGGTGAGCTCCTTCATGATGCGGTTGACCATCTCGCGTGACGAGCCCACGCGGTCGGCGATGTCCTGCTGCGTGAGGCGGCTGCGCACCACGCGCTGCTCGCCGTCGGGCTCCGACAGCTCCATCAGCACGCGCACCACGCGGCCGTACACGTCCTGCAGCGCCAGGCTCTTCACCTGCTCGGTGAGGCGCCGCACCATGCGGATCAGCTTGTTGGTGAGGTGCAGCGCAAAGTCGGGGTGCTGCGCCAGAAACTGGCGCAGCTCGGCACCCTGCACCACGCAGCAGGTGGTGGCCTCCAGCGTCTTCACCGACACCGAGCGCGGCTCGCCATCGAGCGACAGCTCACCGAAGTATTCGCCCGGCCCCAGCTCGTGCAGCACCACCTCGCGGCCCTTCTCGCCGGCGGCAAACGCGCGCACGCGGCCCGCCAGCACGATGTACAGGCTCTCGGTGGTGTCGCCTTCGGTGATCAGGATGGTGTTGGGCTGGTAGCTGCGCACGTTGCCGCGCTGGGCAATGGCCTCCATCAGCGGAGCGGGCAGCAGGTCGGAGCGGTGGGCGTCTTGGTTCATCGGGGGCGGGCTCATGCTTGCGGGGCCGGGTACTGCACCTGCAGCACCTCGATGGTTTCGAGGCCACCGGGCGTGGCCAGCTTTACCTCGTCGCCTTCATGCGCCTTCAGCAGCGCACGCGCGATTGGCGCCACCCAGCTCACCTCGCCTTGCAGCGCGTCGGCCTCGTCCACGCCCTTGATGGTGATGGTGCGTTCCTCGCCGCGGCTGTTGGCGTAGGTGACGGTCGCGCCGAAGAAGATCTGGTCGCTGCCGTGGTGCGCAGAGGGGTCGGCCACCTCGGCGATGTCGAGCCGCTTGGTGAGAAAGCGAATGCGCCGGTCGATCTCGCGCAGACGCTTCTTGCCGTAGAGGTAGTCGCCGTTCTCGGAGCGGTCGCCGTTCTTGGCGGCCCAGGACACCACCTCCACCATCTTGGGCCGCTCGTCGTCGATCAGCTGCAGCAGCTCCGCGCGCAGGCGCTGGTAGCCCTGCGGGGTGATGTAGTTCTTGCTGCCCTTGGGCAGCGCGGGCAGGCCCGGGCCATCGTCGTCATCGTCGCCGGTGTCGCCCTCGGGCTCCTTCGTAAAGGCCTTGTTCATGGGGCTGCATGGTACTCAGCACCCCGCGGGCGTGGAATATCGCCGCGGCGCGGGACAGACGCCGACCCGAGGTAGGCTCGCGAGGTTCAACGCGTACGGGACGGAGCCCTCCTTGAAGATCCTCATCGCTGCCGCCGGCAGCCTGGGCGACACGCTGCCCTTCGTCGCGCTCGGGCGTGCATTGCGCGAGCGCGGCCATGAGGTGCGGCTGTTCGCCAACCCGTTCTACGAGGCGTTTGCCGGCGGGCTGCCCTTCACCGCGGTGGGCACGCGGCAGGAAACCGAGGCGCTGCTGAACCACCCGCACATCACGCACAGCCGCGCGGGCTGGAACCTGATCGGCGACGCCTTCATGCGCAACCTGCCGCAGGCGTTCGAGGCGATGCGTGCGCAGGTGGAACCCGGCCGCACGTTGGCGGTGGGCAGCACCTTCGCGTTTGCCACCCGCCTGCTGAAAGATGCGCTGGGCGTGCCGGCGGCCACCGTGCACCTGGCGCCCGCGGTGTTCCGATCGCTGCACCGCGCGCCGCGCCTGGGGCCGTATGGCGCACTTGACCGCCTGCCCCTGCCATTGCAGCGCGGGCTGTGGTGGCTGATGGACCGGCTGGTGCTGGACCGCCTCTTCACGCGTCCGTTCAATGCCTATCGCGCCACGCTCGGCCTGCCGCCCGTGCAGCGCGTGTGCGACGCCTGGATGCACCAGGCCGACGCCACGCTGGCCATGTTTCCGGCATGGTTCGCGCCGCCGCAGCCGGATTGGCCGGCGGGCGTGCAGCTCACCGGCTTTCCGCTGTACGACCATGGTGACGTGCAGCCTCTGCCCGCAGCGTTGCAGGCCTTTCTGCGCGAGGGTGCGCCGCCGGTGGGCTTCACCGCCGGCACGGCCAATGCCACGTCGCACGCCTTCTTCGCCGCCTCGGCGAAGGCCTGCGCGATGAGCGGGCGGCGCGGGCTGCTGATCACCAAGACTGCAGCGCAACTGCCGGCGCGGCTGCCGCCGGGGGTGATGCATGTGCCTTACGCCCCCTTCAGCGCGCTGCTGCCGCAGCTGGCGGCGTTCGTGCACCACGGCGGCATCGGCACCACCAGCCAGGCCCTGCGCGCCGGTGTGCCCCAGCTGGTGCGGCCGATGGGCTACGACCAGTTCGACAACGCGCATCACGTGCAGCAGCTGGGCGTGGGCCGGCGCCTGCTGGTGGGCGCCTACCGGGCGCCGGCCGTGGCCAACGCGCTGGACGCACTTGCCCACGACTCCGCGCTGAAGGCGCGATGCACCCAAATGGCCGCACGGTGCCGTGCCGACGGCGACGCAATCGCGCGCGCCTGCGACGCGGTGCTGGCATTGCGGCCGGCACCGATGGCGATGCGCGAGACTCAGCCGGCCTGAAGCCGTGCGGCGACAAACTCGCCGATCGCCAGGCTTGCGGTGAGCCCGGGCGACTCGATGCCGAACAGGTTCGCCAGCCCCGGCACGCCGTGCTCGGGCGGGCCCTGGATCACGAAATCCGGTGCCGGCTCGCCCGGGCCGTGAATCTTGGGGCGCACGCCGGCGTAGGCGGGCTGCAGCGCGCCATCGGGCAGCGCCGGCCAGTAGCGGCGCACGGCTTCGTAGAACACCTCGCCGCGCTGCGGATCGACGCGGTAGTCGATCTGCTGCGGCTGCGTGCCCTCGGGCAGCCATTGCGCGTCGGGGCCGAAGCGGGCCTGGCCGGCAAGGTCGAGCGTGAGGTGCACGCCCAGCCACGCGCCTTCGTGCATCGGATAGACGAGGCGCGAGAACGGCGCCTTGCCGGCCAGGGAGAAGTAGCTGCCCTTGCTGTAGTGCGGCGTCGGTACGTGGCGCCGGTCCAGGCCGTGCAGCTGCATCGCCACCTGCGGCGCGTGCAGGCCGGCGCTGTTGACCACCGTGCGCGCCAGCACCGTCATGGGTGCGGCGCCACCCACGTCGAGCTCGATGCCGGCATTGGTGACGCGGCCGGCGTGCACCGGGCTGTCGAACGCGAGCATCGCGCCATGCGATTCCGCGTCGCCCTGCAGCGCGAGCATCAGGCCGTGGCTGTCGATGATGCCGGTGGCCGGCGACAGCAGCGCGGCCACGCAGTGCAGCGCGGGCTCCAGCGCCCTCGCCTCGCCGGCGCTCAGCCATTGCACGTGCACGCCGTTGGCTTGCGCCTGCGCCTGCAGCGCGCGCAGGCCCGCCACCTGCCCCTCGTGCGTGGCCACGATCAGCTTGCCGCAGCGACGGTGCGCCACGCCGCGCTCGGCGCAGAACGCATACAGCGCGTCGCGGCCCTGCACGCACAGGCGCGCCTTCAGCGAGCCGGTGGGGTAGTACAAGCCGCCGTGGATCACCTCGCTGTTGCGCGAGCTCACGCCGGTGCCGATGGCGCGGGCCGCCTCCAGCACCACCACCTCGCGCCCCGCGCGCGCCAGGCTGCGCGCCACGGCCAGGCCGACGACGCCGGCGCCGATGACCACCGCGTCGATGTGCTCCATGCTCATGCCGGCAGCGCCACCGCGCCCAGCCCGCCGCAGAACAGGTCTGCCACGATCGGCGCCAGCGTGGCATGCGTGAGGGTGCCGCCCGGCTTCATCCACGTGAAGGTCCAGTTGATCATGCCGAACAGCAGCATCGCCAGCGGCGTGTGCAGGTGCGCGGCGTCCAGCCCCGGGCGGGCGGCGGCCACCGCCTGCGCAAAGGCCTGCACCACGGCGCGCTGGCCCTGCTGCACCTGCGCGCGGTCTTGCTCACGCAGGAACTTCATGTCTTCGGTGAGCACGCGGTGCTCGTCGCGCGCGTCGGCATAGGCCTGCACGAAGCGCTGGATCAGCAGGCGCAGCTGGGGCTCGGGCGCCAGCCCTTCGCGCTGCACGCCGGCCACCAGCGCCTGCAGCCGCTGCACGTGCGCCAGCGCGATCTGCGCCAGCAGCGCGTGCTTGTCGGCCACGTAGTGGTACAGCGTGGCCTTGGACACCTCGCAGGCCGCGGCCACCTCGTTCATCGTGGTGGCGGTGTAGCCCTTGCGGGCAAACAGCGCCGCGGCGCGCGCCAGGATCACGGCACGCTGGTCGTCGTGCTGGGCGCTCCTTGTGCGGGCCATCAGGCGCGCGCGGGCACCGCAGGCTTGCCCTTCATCGTGTACGAGCGGCCGCGGAACACCGCGATGCGCTCGTCGCGCTGGTTGCGCACCTCGATGTCGTAGATGCCGGTGCGGCCGGCCTTGTTCACCTCTTCGGCGCGCGCGGTGAGCACGTCGCCCTCGCGCGCGGGGGCCACGATGTCGATGCTGAAGCCCGAGGCCACGGTGAGCTCGTTGTACGAGTTGCAGGCGAAGGCGAACGCGGAGTCGGCCAGGGTGGCGATGAGTCCGCCGTGGCACATGCCGAAGCCGTTGAGCATGTCCCGCCGCACGGTCATGGTGGCGGTGCAGCGGCCGGGCGCGACAGCGTCGATCGCGATGCCGAGGGCCTTGGAGGCATGGTCGTCGGCGAACATGCCGTCGCGCACGGCTTCGGCGGTTTTCTGCGCATCAAGCATGCAGGCTCTCATTGGCAAAGTGCGCGCGCAGCAGGCGCGGGGAGCGGCGATAGCGGGCTTCGCCGTAGTGCGCGTGCAGGTGCTCCAGCACACGCACCACGCGCGAGGCGCCCAGGGCGTCGGCCCAGGCCAGCGGGCCCACCGGGTAGGCGGTGCCCAGCACCATGGCCACGTCGATGTCCTGCGCGGCGGCGCCGCTCCAGGCCATGACGTCGGCCGCTTCGTTGGCCAGGCCGCACACGATGCGCATCAGCACCAGGCCGGCGATGTCGTTCAGCCGCAGCAACTCGATGCCGGCCAGCTGCAGTGCCGCGGCGAGCGCGGGCAAGTAGGCATCGGCACCGGCGCTGGCGGCCGCACCCACCACCGTGGTGGTGGCGTAGTCACGCGCCAGGTCGAGCAGCAGCACCGGGCCGTTGGCGCGCGCTGCGCGCTCGGTGGCGGTGCGGCCGTCGGTCAGGCCCACGCGCACCTGGCCGAAGCGCAGCGTGTCGGCGGGCAACTCGTCGTCGCTGGTCACGGCCACGCCGGCGGCGTGCAGGCGGTCGACCAGCGGCTTGAGCAACGGCAGCTCGGCCGCGACGGTGAAGGCCGGAGGCTCGCCCACGGGCGCCAGGCCCACCGCATGCGGCTTGCTCGCGGTGGGTCGGTAGTCGTAGAAGCCGCGCCCGCTCTTGCGGCCGAAGTGGCCGGCGCGCACCAGCTCCTGCTGGATCAGGTGCGGCGCATAGCGGTTGTCGTATTGCGTGGCGGCCCACACCGACTCGGTGACCGACAGGTTCACCTCGGCGCCGATCAGGTCGATCAGCTCGAAGGGCCCGAGCGCAAAGCCGCCGGCCTCGCGCATCAGGCGGTCGATGGTTTCCAGCGGCGCCACGTGCTCGGCCAGCAGGCGCAGGCCTTCGGCGTAGTACGGCCGCGCCACGCGGTTGACGATGAAACCCGGCGCATTGGGCGCGTCCACCGGCGTCTTGCCCCAGCTGCGCGACAGCGCATGCATCTCGGCCGCCAGCGAGCGGTCGGTCTCCAGCCCGCACACCACCTCCACCAGCTTCATGCGCGGCGCGGGGTTGAAGAAGTGCCAGCCGATCACGCGCTGCGGATGCACCAGGCCCTGCGCAATGGCGGTGATGCTGATCGACGAGGTGTTGGTGGCCAGCACCGCGGTCTCGTCCAGCACCTCCTCGAGCTGGCGGAACAGCGCCTGCTTGGGCTCCAGCCTCTCGACGATGGCCTCCATCACGAGGCCGCAACCTTCCAGGTCCTGCAGCGTTTCGGCGAGGGTGATGCGCTCCAGCACGGCGCGCTGTTGTGCCTCGTCCATGCGGCCGCGCTTCACCGCACCGGCCAGGTCGGCCGCAATGCGCTCCACGGCGCGGGCGGCCGCACCCTCTTGCGCGTCGTACAGCCGCACCTCGTGGCCGGCCTGCGCGGCCACCTGCGCGATGCCGCCACCCATGCTGCCGGCGCCAATGACGCCCACGGCCACGCGCAGGTCGATACGGGGAAGGTCTTCCATCAGCGGTCCTTGAAGGTGGGTTGGCGTTTTTGCAGGAAGGCGGCGGCACCCTCCAGGTAGTCGTGTGCGCGGCCGAGCTCGGCCTGCACCTGCGCCTCGCGCTGCAGAGCCTGGTCGTAAGTGAGCTCGCCGGCGGCATCCATCGCGCGGCGCGTGGCCACCAGCGCCCGCACCGGCATGGCAGCCAGGCGCGCGGCCAGCGTGTTCACGGTGTCGGCCAGCAGCGCGTCTTCCACGCACTGCCAGATCAGGCCGATGCGCTCGGCCTGATCGGCGCCGAGCTTGTCGCCGGTGAGCGCCAGCGCCAACGCGCGGGCGCCGCCCACCAGGCGCGGCAGCAGCCAGGTGCCGCCGCAGTCGGGGATCAGCCCGATCTTCGAGAAGGCCTGGATGAAGCTGGCCGAGCGCGCGGCGATCACGATGTCGCAGCCGAGCGCCAGGTTGGCGCCGGCACCGGCGGCCACGCCGTTGACCGCGGCAATCACCGGCACCGGCATGGAGCGAATGCGCAGGGCCAGCGGGCGGTAGCAGGCTTCGATGAGCGCGCCGATGTCCTTGGGCTCGGCGCCCGGCGTGAGGTCGGGTGCGATCGCCGGATCGCTCAGGTCCTGGCCGGCGCAGAAGCCGCGGCCGGCGCCGGTGAGCACCACGCAGCGCACGGCGCTGTCGGCGGCCGCATCGTCCAATGCCGCGCGCAGCTGCGCATGCATCTCGGTGGTGAAGCTGTTCAGCGCCTGCGGGCGGTTCAGCGTGAGCGTGCGCACCGCGCCACTCGATTCCACGCGCACCAGGGGTTCGCTCATCGGATGCTCCTCTGCTTGATTCATTGACCGACCGGTCGGTCGA
>CAMLIZ010000012.1 GCA_946480245.1 uncultured Pseudomonadota bacterium | reverse complement strand
AGCGCGCCACGCATTGCAGGTAGGCCGCAAGCGCGGCCGCGCGCTCCACGGTGAGCGGCGTGTCCATCACGCGCACCTCGATCGTGCCGAACTCGGGCTTGGGGCGGATGTCCCAGTAGAAATCCTTCATCGAGGTGACCACGCCGGTGTGGTGCATCTTGCCGAAGAAGGTCTTGAACTCGTCCCAGGTCAGCACGAACGGCGCGCGGCCCGACAGCGGAAACGCGAACACCGAATTCAGCCGCGCGGACTGGAAGCCCGTGTCCGCGCCCTGCACGTAGGGGCTGGAGGCCGACAGCGCGATCACGTGCGGCACGTAGCGCGACATCGCATGCAGCAGCCACAGCGCGTCGTCCGCACTCGGCACGCCGATGTGCACGTGCTGCCCGAACACCGTGAACTGCTTGGACAGATAGCCGTACAGCTCCGACACCTGCCGAAAGCGCGGCGTGTCGAAGATGCGGCGCCGGCTCCAGTCCTGGAACGCGTGCGTGCCGCCGCCGGCCAGCCGTACGTTGAGCTGCCCGGCGCATTGCACCAATGCGTCGCGCACCTCGTGCAGCTGCTCGATCACCATGGCGTGCCGATCGCACACGCCGGTGGACAGCTCGATCATGCTGCTGGTGATCTCCGGCTTCACGTCGGCCGCCAGCTTGCGCTGGCCGATCAGGCGCAGCAGGTCGGCCGCGTCCGGTGCCAGGTCGTAGTCGTGCGAGTTGATGATCTGCAGTTCGAGCTCCACGCCGAGCGTGAAGGGCTGCGAGGGGGCGAAGTCTTCCAGGCTCATGATCGTGGGTCAGGCCCGCGCATGCGAATCCACCTCGCCCACCCAGCGCAAGCCATACAGCAGCACCAGCGGGCCGGCCAGCTCCAGCAGCGCGATCGACGCGAGCAGCAGCGGCATCAGCACGGCCCCCGGCTGCGGATGCGCGGCAGCAAAGTCCAGCCCGATCAGCCAGCCGCTGGCCGACAACGGCAAGGTGCCGGCCACCAGCGCCCCAGCCTGTCGCCATGACAGGCCGCTGGGCCGCGCCAGCGCCAGCACCGCCACGGCCTTGGCGCCCAGGCGCACGCCGAGCAACGCGGCCGCCAAGCCGCCGGCCAGCAGCAGCATGCTGAGCCAACCCGCCGAGCTGACCGCCACGAAGAGCACCAGCACCAGCACGCCACCGGCAGTGCCGAAGTGGCGTGGCCACACCCACGGCCGCTCGCTGCGGTTGCGCAGCCACAAACCCGCAAGCAGCGGCACCAGCAGGGTGGACAGCTGCAGGCTCTTGGCCACCACCAGCGCCAGCAGCACGCAGCCCAGCAGCAGCGCGGTGGAGTTCTCGTTGCGCAGGTCCAGCCGGCGCGCGATGGTGGCGATCACGCTGCCCAGCAGCGCACCGAGCACCAGTGAGCCGGCGAACGACACCGCCGTGGGCGCGAGCATGTGCGACCAGTTGGCCGGCTCGCTCAGCACCAACCCGGCGCTCAGCAACTTGGCGGCCACCAGCGCGTACAGCGTGTTCATCGTGCTGAGCGCAATGAGCCGTTCGGTCACCTGCCCGGCGGCGTCCGACTCACCCACCACGCGCAGCACGACGGCCGGCGACACGCTCATCGCGACAACCGCGTACGCCGCAGCCGCTCGCATCTCCACGCCGAAGCCGACAGCGGCGAGGTACACGCAGCCGCCCGACAGCAGGGCCTCGAGCAGGCTCATCAGCAGCAGCGGCCGGTTGCGGCGCAGCCAGCGCAGGTTGAGCCGCGCGCCGGTCTCGAACAGCAGCAGCGCCATCGCCACATCCACCGCCAGCCGCAACGACGGCTCGCTGCCCTTGGCCCCCACGTTCGCCAGCGCCAGCACGGTGCCCACGGCGCAGTAGCCGATCAGGCGCGGCCAGCGCAGCGCGCGCCAGGCCGCCTCGCCCAGCAGCGCGGCCAGCACCAGCAGCAGCGCCACGCCGAGCAGGGTGTCCGTGCGCAGCGCCCATGGCCGGATCGGCAGCGCCCACAGCGCATCGGTCATTCGTGCCGCCCTCCTCGTTGTGCAACGCGTCGGAGGAGCACGCGGCGTGCCCGCGCGGAGGGCTTTAGCGCCGCAGCGGCACGTCGGCCCACCAGGCCGACAGATCCTGCTTCATCTTCTGCAGGTCGGCGTCACGCGTGTACATCATGTGGCCGGCCTCGAAGTAGTGGTGCGTGACGCGCTGGCGCACCTCGGACGGGATGTCCAGCTGCGCCAGCGAGTAGTCGCTCGCGCTGTACGGCGTTCCGAGGTCGTAGTAGCCGCTGGCCACCAGCACGCGCAGGTGCGGGTTGCGGCGCAGCGCGCGGGCCAGGTCGGCACTGGTGCTGGCGAAGGCGTTGCCCTTGTCCTCGCCGCGGTTCCAGTTCCACTGCTTGTGCACGTCGTACGACAGGATCTCGTAGCGCCGGTCTGTGGGCAGGCCGATGTGCGCAAAGTAGGCCTGCGCCGCCATCGTGTAAGGGCTGGCGATCGCCTCGATGCCGGGGTCGAACTCCCAGTTGCGCGTGCGGCTCGCCGCCATCGGCCCGGTGACGCGCGCCTCCAGCCGGCCCACCATGCGGCCGTGGTCGCGCAGCAATTCGAAGAAGAAGGTCTCGTCGCTGATGCGCAGGTTCTTCTCTTCCACCAGCGCCGGCTTCAGGCCGGTGAGCTCGGCCACGCGGCCGGCGATGCGGCGCCGCTCGGCCTCGCCCAGGCGGCTGCCGAGATGCAGCGCGCGCAGGTAGTCCTCCTGCACGAAGGCCTGCGCCGCCGCGCGTGCAGCCGCCGGCGAGCTGCCGGCCTCGCCCTCAAGCTGGCCGTGGTACTGCGCCACGCAGGCAAACGCGGGCAGGAACAGCGCGTACGGCAGGTCGTTGCCGGGCGCGAACACGAGCGTCTGCAGATCCATCGCGCACGACACCAGCACCAGACCCGCCAGCGCCACGCCCTCGGCCTGCAGCTTGTCGGCCAGCGCGGCACCGCGCGTGGTGCCGTAGCTTTCACCCGCCAGCAGCACCGGCGAGCCCCAGCGCCGATGCACGCCCAGCCAGCGCCGCACCACCTCGGTGAGTGCGGTCACGTCGCCATCGACGCTCAGCACCTTCTTGCGGATGTCCTCGCTGGCCGCTGCCGAATAGCCGGTGTGCGGCGGATCGACGAACACCAGGTCGAAGTGCTCCAGCCAGGTGAGCGGGTTGTCCTCCACCGCATACGGCGGGCACGGCATGCTGCCGTCGTCCTCGATGCGCACGCGCTTGGGGCCCAGGGCGCCGAACTGCAGCCACACCGACGACGAGCCCGGCCCGCCGTTGAACGCGAAGCACACCGGCCGCGTGCCGGGTTCGGCGCCCTTGGCGAGGTAGGCCACGGTGAAGATCGCGCACTCGGGCTCGCCGTGCGAGCCGGCAATGCCCTCGGCGTGCGTGGGCAGGTAGGCGGCAGACACCGTGTAGTCGAGCGTGCTGCCGCCGGCAAGACGCACCCGGCTGTCGTGCGTGACGGTGGCCTGCTGCAACAGCCGCTGCACCAGCTCGCGCTGGCGCTTCTTGTCGGCTTCCGGGTCGGCTGCGTTGGCGTTCGCTTGTGGCGTGGCCTCGCTCATCGTGTCGTCCTCGTGAATAGCGGGTGCGGGGCAGTGTAACGAGCGTGCACTAGTTGCGGCGGCTGCCGATTCCGTGCGCACGCGCAACGGGAACGGGCACGCCTGCAGGTACCGTTGCAACACGGGCAAGGAGTAGTAGCAGTGACCGAGAAAGCGTTTGTCCGCGGCGCACCGCTGCCGCATTGGGCCGAGCCCGTGGCCCTGCCGCCTGTGGACATGCAGGCGGGTCGCCCACCGGTGCTGGTGCGCCTGGCCGACACGCAGCTGTGGACCGGCGGGCACGCCGACGATGACCCGCCCAGCTACCTGGTGCAACGCGCCGAGCAGGTCAACGACGCCGGCGCGCTGAGCCAGATGGGCCAGCTCACCGTGCAGTTCAATCCGCACTTCCAGCGCCTGCTGCTGCACCGCGTATGCGTGCTGCGCGACGATCACACGCACGACCATACCGCCACGCTGGCGGTGCGCTTCCTGCAGCGCGAGGCAGGCCTGGAGCAAGGCGTGGAGAGCGGCGTGGTGACCGCCACGATGGTGTTGCCCGACCTGCGCGTGGGCGACACGCTGCTGCTCGTGTACACGGTGCAAGGCGAGAACCCGATCTTCGCCGGCCACTATGCAGGATGGGCCGGCTGGGACCAGTCGCACCCGGTGGCGCTGCGCCACGTGATGCTGGTGGCGCCCGAAGCACGCCGCATCCACTGGCGCTGGATCGGTGATCGCCCGGGCGACCGCCCCGTGCCCACCGAACGCGTGCACGACGGCCTGCGCCGGCTGCGCTTCGAAGGGCATCGCCTGCCCGCGGTGCCGTTCGAGCCCTACCTGCCACGCGACGCGCACCCGCTGTGCTGGCTGCAATTCAGCGAGTTCGACAGTTGGGCCGAAGTGGCGCAGTGGGCACGCGCACTGTTCCCGCCCGATGCGCCGCTGCCGCCGGCGCTGGACGCGCAGATGCAGCGCCTGGCCACACTGCCCTCGCCGGAGGAGCAAGTGGGGGCCGCGCTGCAATGGGTGCAGCAAGAGATCCGCTACCACTCGGTGTCGCTCGGCGAGAGTTCGCACAAGCCGCATCGGCCCGACGAGGTGGTGGCGCATCGCTATGGCGACTGCAAGGACAAGAGCTTGCTACTGGCGCGCATGCTGCAGGCGCTGGGCATCGAGGCGCACCCCGCGCTGGTGGCGGCGCAATCACGCCAGGCGCCGCTGAAGCTGCTGCCCTCGCCCGAGGCCTTCGACCACGTGATCGTGCAGGTGCGTCTGAACGGGCGCGACCACTACCTCGACGCCACCCGGCTGGGCCAGTCGGGCGCGCTGGAGCACATGGGCCAGGGCATGGAGGACGCTGCGGTGCTGGTGGTGGCGCCGGGCACCACACACTTGGCGCGCGTGCAGTCGCCGAACCGCGCGCAGCTGTTCGGCAACGAGCTGCACGAGCGCTACGTGGTCACGGCCCTTGATGCGCCGGTGCAGCTGCAATCGGAGCAGCACTGGTACGGGCTGGGCGCGGAATCGCTGCGCGCGATGCTGGCGCGCATGAACGACGCGCAGCTGGCGCAGTGGGCGCTCGGCCGCTACGAGCGGCGCCATCACGGCATCCGCCTCGATGAAGCGCCCGAGGTGCGGCACGACGCGCAGCGCAACCGGCTGAGCGTGCTGGCGCGCTACCGCCTGCCCGGTGCGCTGCAGGTCGACGGGGAGGTGGCGTCGCTCGCCTTCACGGCCACCAACCTGCACGGCGTGTTCGTGCTGCCGGAAGGCCTGGCGCGCACGCTGCCGCTCGCGGTGCCGGGCTTTCCGGGCTGCGTGCAGTACACGGTGGAGGTGCGCTGGCCCGACGGCACGGTGCCCGTCGATGCAGCGGGCAGCGAACGGCTGGACGGCCGGCATTTCCAGCTCGAACGGCGTCGCGAACGCACGGACAGCACCTGGCGCGAGCACCTCACGCTGCAGCCGTGCACGGCTGCAGTGCCGGCCGCGGAGTTGCAGCAGCTGGCCGATGACCTGCGGCGCCTCGATCGGGCCGTGCACGGCCGTCTGCACGCGCATCGCCTCGCACTGTCGGCTGCGGTGCGCGCGCATCCGCAGGACGAGCGCCTGGCCGAAGCCCGTTGCCTGCGCGCCGACACGCTGCTGGCGCAAGGCGAAGCGGCGGCCGCGATGGCCGAGGCCGAGGCCGCGCTGCGGCTCGCCGCCGCGCTGCCGCGCGCCTGGGCGTGCCGCGCCGCGGTGCACTGGCAGCTGGGCCGCCTGGATCTCGCCGCCGACGACCTCGCACAAGCGGCCCGGCTGGCGCGCGCCGCGGCGCGGCAGCCGCGCCCGTTGACCGTCGAGGGATGACCGCGCGCCGCCTCAGCGGTCGTCGCCCTGGAAGCCGCCTGCACGCAAGGTGATCACCAGCGTGTCGCGATGCGGCGCGTCGCCGTCGGGCTGGATCGGCGTGGTCTCGTGGATCACGCGCGCGTCGTCGAGGAGCAGCGTGGTCCACGGCGCGCTCATCGTGAAGCGCAGGCCCTGCGGGCCGTCGGCATCGAACACGCGCGACTCGCCGCCCTTCACATGGTGGCGCTCCACCAGCAGCACGGCCACCAGGTCGACGCCGTCGCGATGCGCGCCCTCGGGCGTGGGCCGGCCGATGCCGTCGGTGGTGTCGATGCGAAACGGATGCGCCTCCACGTACCAGGGCTGCTCGCCCTTGAGCGCCGAGGCACGCTCGGCCAGCACCTGCAGCAGCCGCGGCCACGCGGGCAGCGCCAGCATGGCCGGCTCCATCGGCTCGAACCAGCGCTCGATGCCGCCGTGCAGCGCGTTGTATTCCAGCGGCTGCCAGTGCACGCGATGCGGCACCTGCGTCACTTGCCCGCCCTGCACCACGAAGCAGGAATGGCGGCGGCGCCGATAGCGGCCGCCATCCTTCAGGTGCGCATCCGGCGGCAGGGCCTGCCAGAACGGTCGCAGCGCATCCAGCGCGCTGCGCGGCTGCTCGAGCAGCGTGCACAGGCCGTCTGCATCGAGCACCGCGTAGCCGCGTTCGCGCAGTTGCGCATCGGCGCCGTCAGGCGCACAGATCGGAGGAGGCAGCAGTTGGGGCATGGCAGGGCCGAAGGTCAGTGCCGGCAGGCGGCGGTGAGGTCCATCTCCGGCTCGTACAACCGGGTGCGTACGTCGAGCAGGCCGAGCGTGGTGTGGAACAGGTTGTCGTGCGAGGCCGGCTGCTGCGCCCGCTTGCGCAGGCAATCGACGTTGAGCTTGAAGTCGCGCGCATAGCCGGGCGACAGCCACATGACCATCGGCACATGCGTCTGCATGTCGGGCGCAATGGCGTACGGCAGGCCATGCAGGTACAGGTTGTTCTCGCCCAGCGATTCGCCGTGGTCGGACACGTAGATCAGCACGCTGTCCACTTGCGCCTCGTGCGCCTTGAGCAGGCCGATCAGCTGCGCCAGCACGTGGTCGGTGTACAGCAGCGCGTTGTCGTAGGCATTGACGATCTGCTCCTGGCTGCACTCGCGCAGTTCGGCCGTGTCGCAGGTGGGCGTGAAGCGGCGGAACGCCGGCGGGTAGCGCTTGTAGTAGGCCGGGCCATGGTTGCCAAGCTGGTGCAGCACCAGCAGCTGCGGGCCCGGCGCGGGCTGCTGCAGGCGTGCGTCCAGGCCCTGCAGCAGGATCTCGTCCAGGCAGCGCTCGCCGTCGCACAGCCCGGGGGCGTCGCCCGCGTTCATCACCTGCTGCGGCAGGCCGTCGCACACGCCCTTGCAACCCGACTGGTTGTCGCGCCACAGCACGCCCGCGCCGGCGTGCTGCAGCACGTGCAGCAGCGACTGGCTGCCGCGGATGCGCGCCTCGTCGTAATGGCGGCGGCCCCAGGGCGAGAACATGCAGGGCACCGAGGTCTCGGTGTTGGTGCCGCAGCTGGTGACCTGCGGGAAGTTGATGACGCCGGGCAACGCCGCCAGCTGCGGCGTGGTCTGCCGCGCATAGCCGTCCAGCCCCCAGTTGGCCGCGCGCGCGGTCTCGCCCACCACCAACACCACCAGCGTGGGCCGGGCGCCGGGCTGCCAGTGCGCGCCGAGCGCGGCGTCCGTGCCGATCAGCAGGCGCGGCTCGGCCACCGCGCGCGTGTCCTCGCCCAGCACGCTGGCCAGCGAAACCAGGTAATTGCCCGGCGTGACGAGGTAGCGCACCTCCTTGTGGTTGCGCATCAGCGACGACAGCGTCTGGAACTGCAGCCAGATCGCGCCGGCGCTCATCAGCAGCGCGAGCAGCAGCGCCAGCACGCGATACACCAGTGCCGGCACCAGGCGGCCGCGATGCACCCGCACGCGCGACATCAGCAGCAACGGCACGCCCGCATACAGCAGCAGCGCCGGCAGCAGGCGCCAGCCGAGCAGCTCGCCCGCCTCCTTGGCGTCTGTGCGCACCACGTTGCGCAGCATCGTGGGGTCGAGATAGACGTTGTAGCGGCCCATGTAGTACACGGCGAAGGCCGTGGCCACCACGAGCAGGCCGAGCACCGGCTTGGCGAGCACGGGCACCAGCAGCAGCACGAGCAGCAGCAGCCATTGCAGCCCCACCAGCGCCACGAAGCAGGCGGCGGCGAAACCCCAGGTGCCCGGGTCGCTCCACGTACGGCCGCTCAGCAGCGCGCTCCACAGCGAGCCGTTGCAGAAGAGCGCGAAGAACAGGCTGGCAGCCAGCGCCAGCGTCTCCAGCCGCCACTCGGGCCGCAGGAGCCACCAGCGAGTCGACGGCCGGCGTTGCGAGGAAGCAGAAGGCATGGGAGCAGGAGGCTGCAAAACTGCACAGCATAGCGGCGCCCGGCGCCCACCCAGCGCCTGCGCGGCGACAATAGCGGCTTTGCCGCGTCCCGCCTGTCGTGTCACCAACGCTCCGCCTGCCTGCCCTGCTGCTCTGCGTCGCCGCCCCGGCGGGCTGGGCCGCCGACGCGCCGGCCGCGCATCCGGCGCAAGCGCTGGTGCAGGCCAGCACCGCCGCGATGCTCAGCGATCCCGAGCAGAGCCGGCGCCTGGCCGAGCAGGCGCTGCAGGTGCTGGCCACCCGGCCCGACGCCGACCTCGAGGTGCGTGCCCGCGTGCAGCTGTGCGACTACTTCGCCGAACACGACGCGGCGCGCGCGCGCGAGCAGATCGCGCAGGCCCGCCTGCGGCTGCCCCAGGCCACGCGCCAGGGGCTGGAGGCCGCGCTGGTCGCCTGCGAGGGCGACCTGGAGGAGAACGCGGGCAACTACGCACGCGCCGCCGAGCTGTTCGAGCAGGCCGTGCACAGCGCCGAGCGCCATGGCGACGACGAGCAGCTGGCCAATGCCTTGTACGAGCGCGGCTATGTGCGCGGCGTTCAGGGCGATTACGCGCTCGGCCTGGCCGATCTGCGGCGCGGCCTCAAGCTGTACGAGCAGCTCGGCCTGCCGGCGCGCGCGGGCACCGCGCTGAACGGCATCGCGATCCTCTACAACCGCATGGGCGACCATGAGCAGGCGCGCCGCTACTACGAGCAGACGCTGCAGTCGCTGCGCGCCGACGGCGCCGCCAAGCGCGAGATCGTGGTCACCGAACACAACCTGGGCCGCGTGTACGAGGCGCTGCACCAGTGGGACAAGGCGCGCGGCGCGTTCGAGCAGGCGCTCGACATCAGCCGCGCCATCGAGTACCCGCGCGGCGAGGCCTACGCATTGCGCGGCCTGGCCAGCGTGCACAACGCGCGCCAGCAGCCGGACCAGGCCCTGGGCCTGCTGCAGCTGGCCGACCTGCTGCAGCAGCGCTCGCCCGACGAGCGCCTGCACGCGCAGATCCTGCTGCAGCGCGGCGTGGCGCTGCGCCAGCTCGGCCGGCCCACGGAGGCGCTGCCTGCCTTGCAGCAGGCGCTGGCCGTGTTCCAGAAGGTCGATTCGCTGCAGGAGACCGTGGCCACGCTGCAGGCGCTGGCCGACCTGCGCGCGGCCACCGGCGACTGGAAGCTCGCCTACGAGCGCCAGCGCGATTACGCGCAGGCGCAGGAGCGCTGGCTGCGCAGCCAGCTCGACCAGCGCTTCGCGACGCTCAAGGTGGAGTTCGATACCGCGGCCACCGAACGCGAAAACGCGCTGCTGCTGCGCGAGAAGGCGGCCACCGAGAACGCGCTGGCGCAGGCGCATCGCGCCGGCCGGCTGCAGGCGGTGGCGATCGGCCTGGCCGGTGCGCTCGTGCTGGCACTGGCCGCGCTGGCGCTGCACCTGCGGCGCAGTGCGCGCGCCATGCAGCGGCTGGCGCTCACCGACGAGCTCACCGGCCTGCCGAACCGGCGCGACGTGCTGGGCCGGCTGCAGGCCTTGCTGGCGACCGCCGGCGCGCGGCCCTGCGCGCTGGCGCTGGTCGACCTCGACCACTTCAAGTCGGTCAACGACGACTACGGCCATCCGGTGGGCGACGAGCTGCTCAAGGCCGTGAGCGGCGTGCTGCGCGACGCCGTGCCGCCAAGCGCCTGCCTCGGCCGCCTGGGCGGCGAGGAGTTCGTGGCGGTGCTGCCGGACTGCGACGAGGCCGAGGCCCTGGCCACCGCCGAAGCCATCCGCGAACGCGTGCAGGGGCTCGACGCCACGCGCTGGTTCGCCGGCCGGCGCCACATGACCGCCAGCCTGGGCATCGCGGTGTCGCGCCCCGGTGACGACGTGGGCGCGATGCTGCATCGCGCCGACGAGGCGCTGTACCGGGCCAAGGCCGCCGGGCGCAATCGCGTGTTCGCGCAGGCTGCCTGACGCACAGCCGCCATGCCCGCCACCGAGCTCGCCGCTGAGGACGCGGCGCCGCCGCTGGCGGTGCTGGCCGCGCTGTCGCCCTGCGCGCTGGCACTGGCCGACGCCGACGGCCACGTGCGCTGGGGCAACCCGGCCTTCGAAGGGCTGGCCGGCAATGGCGCCGCAGGCCGGCCGCTCGCAGAGGCGCTGGGCATCGCGCCCGGGCTGCTGCAGGGCTGGCTGCAAGCGCACCACGCCCCGCTCGAATGCGATGCCCGCTCCGCCGGCGGCCCACGCCGGCTGCGGCTGAGCGCCGTACCGGCGGTGCTGAGCGAGCCGGCGCAGGGACTGGCCATCGCGATCGAGGATCTCACGCCCCTGCAGCACGAACGCCGCGAGCGCGTTCGCCTGGGCGAGCTGCTGGACATGGCGCAGGAGTACGGCCGCATCGGCGTGTGGGAGCGCGACGTCGCCACCGGCCAGGGCCGCTGGGACCGCCACGTGTTCCGCTTCTGGGGCCTGCCGCCCGGCGGCCCGACGCCGGCCTTCGAGGAGGCCGCGCGCTTCCTGCATCCGCAGGACAACGCCGCTGACGCGGTGCGCAAGTCGATGCAGCAGCCCGGCAGCTACTCGCAGCGCTTTCGCGTGGTGCGTGCCGACGGCAGCGTGCGCCTGCTGCATTCGCAGTGGGAGGTGATCGCGGGCCCCGACGGCCGGCCGGCACGCGCCGTCGGCATCATGATGGACGACACCGAAGTGTTCGAGCTCGCGCGCTCCGCCAGCGACGCACACGAGCACTTCAACATGGCGGTGGAGCTGGCCGACATCGCGATCTGGCGTCACGACCTCGCCGCCGACCGCATCTACTACAACGCCCGCGCCTGGGAGATCCTCGACATGCCGCCGCGGCCGCAAGGGCTCGCGCTGGACGAAGTGCGCGCGCTGATCCACCCGGAGGACGTGGCCACCGTGGTGGCGTCGGCGCAGCGCGCACTGTCCACGGACCGGCCGACCGACATGGAGGCGCGCTACCGCCGCAGCGACGGCAGCTGGCGCTACCTGCTGAACCGCCGCGTCGTGCAGCGCGACGTCACCGGCAAGCCGGTGGCCTTTCTCGGCGTCGCGCTCGACCTCACCGAGCAGGTGGAGGGCCGGCGCCAGGCCGAGGAGCTGGCGCGTCGGCTGGAGACGGCCGCGCGGGTGGCGCACATCGGCCTGTGGACGGTCGACGTGCCCACCGGCGCGATGGAGTGGAACTCGCAGACGCTGCAGCTGTTCGGCCTGCCGCACGCGCAGGCGCCGCGCACGTTCGCGGACTGGATGGAATGCTGCGTGCATCCGGACGATGTGGAGCGCGTGCGCCGCACGGCGGTGGGCTGGCTGAAGGCCGGCAGCGGCCTGCTGGAGCTGGAGTACCGCACGCGCTGGCCCGACGGCACCGTGCGCTGGCTGGTCAACCGCTGCGACATCGATCCGCACAGCGAAGGCCGCTATGTGTTCGGCGTGACGGTGGACGTGACCGACCAGCACGCCGCGCTCGACGCGCTGCGCCATGCCGGCGAGCGCTCGCTGCTGGCCGCGCGCGGCGTGGGCATGGGCACCTGGGAGCTCGACCTGCGCGACGGCCGCGCCTACTGGGACGAGCAGATGTTCGTGCTGCGCGGCCTGCCGCCGCAGCCCGAGCCGCTGTCGGCCGACGCACGCATGGCGCTGCTGCACCCGGACGACCGCGACGTGGTCGACCGCGCGCTGCGTGAGGCGCTGGCGCGCAACCGCCCGGCCACCTACGAGTTCCGCGTGCGCCTGCCCGACGGCAACTGGCGCTGGCTGGCCTCGCGCTCGACCACGCTGCTCGACGAACAGGGCCGGCCGCTGCGCCGCATCGGCGTCAACTGGGACATCACCGACAGCAAGAACGCCGAGCTGGCGCGCCAGGAAAAGGCGGTGGCGCTGCGCGAAAGCCAGGCCAAGAGCCAGTTCCTCGCGCGCATGAGCCATGAGCTGCGCACGCCGCTGAACGCCGTGCTCGGCTTCACGCAGCTGCTGATCGGCGAGGCCGATTCCGTGGAGCCCGCAGTGCTGAAGCTGCGGCTGGGGCACATTCGCGCGGCCGGGCAGCACCTGCTGTCGCTGATCAACGACGTGCTCGAACTCTCCAGCCTGGACAGCGGCAAGCTGCGCATCGACGCCGCCCCGGTGTCGCTGGCGGCGCTGGTCGTCGAGACGCTGCCGCTCGTGGAGCGCATGGCGCAGGAGTACGGCGTGCGGCTGCGCACTGGTGCTCTGGGCGGCGTGGCGCGGGCCGACGCCACGCGATTGCGCCAGGTGCTGCTGAACCTGCTGTCGAACGCGATCAAGTACAACCGGCCCGGTGGCAGCGTCACGGTGTCGGCCGCCGACACCAGCGACGGCGACACGGTGAGCCTCAGCGTGGCCGACACCGGGCGCGGCATGACACCGCAGCAGCTGCGGCACGCGTTCGAGCCGTTCAACCGCCTCGGGCTGGAGCGCGAAGGCATCGAAGGCACCGGCATCGGGCTGGCGATCGTGAAGGCGCTGGCGGAACACATGCACGGCAGCGTGCAGGTGAGCAGCATCGCCGGCCAGGGCAGCGTGTTCGAGGTGCGGGTGCCGCGCGCCGCGCTCGACCCGGCGCAGCTGCCCGCCACCCTGCCCGCCTCCACCGCCGGGAGCGAGCGTCTGCCGGCACCGCGCGTGCAGCGCAGCGGCCGGCTGCTCTACATCGAGGACAACCCGGTCAACGTGCTGATCGTCAGCGAGCTGGTGGCCACGCGCGCCGGCCTGCAGCTGGAGGTGGCGGCCGACGGCGAGAGCGGCGTGGTGCGCGCCGCGCAGTTGCGGCCCGACCTGATCCTGGTGGACATGCAGCTGCCCGGCATCGACGGCCACGAGGTGCGGCGCCGGCTGCGCGAGGATCCGCGCACCGCGCACATCCCGTGCATTGCGCTGTCGGCCAATGCGATGCCGCAGGACATCGAGCGCGCACTGAAGGCCGGCTTTGCCGACTACTGGACCAAGCCGCTGGACTTCAAGGCCTTCATCGACGCGATCGACGTGCTGTTCGGCACGCAGGAGACGGGCTGAACCTGCTCAGGCTTCGCCGCGCACCCAGTCCGGCACCTCGTCGGGCCGCAGCACCGGCGTGACGCAGCAGTCGGCCGCGTCGAACAGCGGCACCCAGTGCGCCAGCGGCTGGCTGGCGATCACCGCGGCCAGCTGGTCGCGCAGCGCCAGTGCGTCGGGGCCGGCGGGGCGCTGGCCGAGCGACCAGTGGCGTTCGGCCCATTCGGGGCGGCCCACCACCTGGCACAGCTTGGCCCAGAACTTCAGCTCCAGCGCGCCCACCGCCAGGTGCCGGCCATCGGCGGTGCGGTAGACGTTGTAGCAAGGGCTGCCACCGGAGAGCAGGCCGCGGCCGGCGCGCGTGGGCGCGCCCAGCGCGCGCGCCTCGAAGCGCGCGATCACGTGGTGCTCCCACACCTGCTGAGTCATCGCGATGTCCACGAAGCGCCCGCGCCCGGTGCGCTGCGCGCCGATCAATGCCGCCAGCAGGCCGGCCAGCGCAGCCTGCGTGCCGCCCATCAGGTCGGCGATCTGGAAGTTCGGCAGCACCGGGTCGCCGTCGAGCGGGCCGATCTGGCCCAGCACGCCGGCCAGCGCGATGTAGTTGATGTCGTGCCCCGCGCGCTCGGCATACGGGCCATGTTGCCCGTAGCCGGTGATGGCACACATCACCAGCCGCGGATTGGCCGCCTGCAGCACCGGCCAGCCCAGGCCGAGCCGATCCATCACGCCGGGGCGGAAGCCCTCGATCAGCGCGTCGGCATCGCGCACCATCGCCAGTAGTGCGGCGCGGCCGTCGGCGGTGCGCAAATCGAGGCGGTGCAGCCGCTTGCCGCGGTTCAGGTGCTCGAACAGGCCGCTCTCGCGGTCATGGGCCCGATCCTCGGCGGACAGCAGCATGTGGCGCGTGCCGTCGCCGCTGTCCGGGTCCTCGACCTTCCACACTTCGGCGCCCCAGCGCACCAGCTGGCGCGTGGCCAGCGGGCCCGGCAGCAGGCGCGTGAGATCGACGATCTTCAGGCCGGCGAGCGGCGGCTCGTCAGCCTGCGCGTGCGACGCGAGGGCATCATTCAAACCGGCCCTCGCGCAGCCACTTGGTGGCGACCCACTTCTCGCCTTCGACCACCGGCGAGCCGCCATGCAGGGTGCGCGTCATCGGGTGCGGGCGGTCATAGCTGAAGAACACCGCATTGCCCTTGACCGGCGCCACCTCGAGGTGCACGTCGGGGAACACGGTGCCGCCACCCTTGGCCGGCGCGTTGAGGTACATCACGACCGTGCCCACGCGCTGGCCGCCGCGCTTGAGGATCGTGGGGCTGCCCGGCTGCGCCGGATCGAAGTAGTCGTGGTGCGGCCGGTATTCGGCGCCCGGTCCGTAGCGCAGGATCTGCAGGCCCTCGCCGTTTTCCAGCGGCCAGTTCACCAGCGCCGCAATGCGCGCTTCGATGCGCTGGCACAGCGGGGTTTCGCCGCGCTGGAAGAACATGCCCTGGCTGGTGCGCGCCTCGTTCACCTCGCTGCCGCCGGTGGCGTTGTCCACCGTTTCCGAGCGCGCAAGGCGCGGACGCGACAGCGCGACCAGCTCATCGCACTCCTGCTCCGACAGCAGGCCGCCGAACACGACGACGCGCGGGTTGCGCATCGTCATCACGATCTTCACCTCGCGGTCGCCGGCCCACACGCTGCCCGGGCTGTCGCGCAGGTCAGGCTCCGGGGTCAGAGACGGTGGCGGCAGGTTGTTCTGCCGGGCGTGTTCGGCGAGGTGATCGCGCAGCGTGTCTTCCAGTGCCTGGATCGCGATGTCCTCGTCCCATCCGGCGCTGCGCATCGCCTGCAGCACGGCTTCGGGTTGGCAACCGGCCTGCGCCTGCGAAATGATCCACTGGCGCAGTTCGGGGGTGACGTCTTGCTTGACCATGGCGCCATTCTGGCAGCACGCCGCGTGCCCGCGCCCCCGGGCGACACCGGGGTTTTCGAGACCTCAGCGCTCATCGCACATCTCGAACTGCTTGAAATGCGTCTTCACGCTCCACAGGCCCACCTTGTAGAACTCGAGCGCGATCGGCCCGCTCTGCAGCTCGCCCCACAGCAGCTTGGCCTTCTGCACGTCGTTGGACGCATCCCAGTTGATCAGGCCCTGCTTCATCTTCACGATGCCCGCCGGGCGGCTGGTGCGCTGCAGGATGCTGCTCAGGCGCAGCAGCCGGGTCGCGTCGGTGCCGTTCTTCTGGAACGTGATGTAGCAGTGCGGCGGCAGGTCCTTCCTGTTTTGCACGGCTGCGGTGAGGCGTTCGGCGAGGACGGAGAAGTTGCTCCTGTCCGCATGAAAGACCTTCTTCTCCACCACGCCCCCGCATCGCTCGATGTTCTCGATGTCGTCGTAGCTCAGTGATTCGATGTAGATGTCACCTGCCATGATCGCCTCCTTGTGTGTGCCGACCCGCCCCAGCGGACACCGCGGACCCGGCTCCGCCGGGCCGCTGGTGGTGCCCCTTCACTTCAGCCCTCGCTGGAGTTGGCCGCGATGTCGAAGGTCACGTCCTTCGTGCCGCCGTCCTTGCCGCCGTCCGGCTTCTGCGGCTGGTACGAGAACATGAACTTGGCGAAGTTCAGCGAGATGTTCTCGGTGAGCCGGTCTTCGCCGCCGCTGCCGCCGGTGGTCACCGAAGTGATCATCACCTCGGTCAGCGTGATCACGATGTATTCGAGCGGGGTGCCGCCGGCCTTGCGCACCACCAGCTTGGCTTCTGCGAAGTGCTTGCCGCTGCAGGCGGCACCGATCAGCGCATTGGAGGCCGCATCCACGTACTTGGTGATCGAGATGTCCTGCACGTTCACCTTGCCGCTGCCGGCACCGCCGCCCATGTGGGCCGAGCCCGAATTGCTCATGCCCCAGCTCCAGGCCAGCACATCGATCTCGCCTGCGTGCACCTTGTCGGTGGACTCGCCCTTGACGCCTTCGAGCTTGAGGAACATATCGACTGCCATGGTGGTTCTCCTTCGGTTAGGCGCATCACCGTGATGCGTTGAAGGCAGTGTGTTCGGCGGCCGTCGATAGGACCATTACGCGCCATTACAGCCCTGGCGTGGCCGGTATGCTGCCGGCCTTCAGGGAGAACACCGATGATCCGAATCATCTTCTGGAACGTGGAGCACATCTCGGCGCGCGCCGTCGAGATCGCGGAGGAAGCGGCCGAGGCCGCGCGCCAAAGCCGCAGCGGCTTCCTGGGCCGGCTTGCCCAGCGGCCGGTGCACGAGACCACGCGGCCGGTGACGCGCCACGGCGTGGCCACCGGCCAGGTCAAGCGCTCGCGCGGCGACGATGCGCCGGACAAGCGCTACCAGCTCAACCGCGACGAGCGCACGGAGCTGGCCCGCGAGATCCAGTACCAGCGGGCCACACGCACCGCGGAACTCAAGCAGCGCAAGTACCTGTTGTCGGAGGATCTTCCGGCCAGCAGGGGGCATGTGTTCCTGAGCGAGGTGGTCAGCTCCCATCCTGCTGCGCAGAACCCGCTGCCCGGCCATGGCGCCCCCGGCGGCCAGACCCTGTGCTACGCGCACTATCGCAACGGCGCGAGCATGCCGTTCACGATCTGCCCATACACCCAGAACTGGGCCGGCGCGAACCACCCGATCCTGCGGCAGGACGGCCACGCCGCCAAGCGCATGCCGAAGGCGATCAGCATCACGGGCCGAGGCGGCCCGATCTGGTTCTGCTTCTGGCATGCGCCGTCGGGCAACAACGGCCAGGTCGTCGCCAACGCGTATGCCGACCTGGCTGCCAGCGGCGCGAACTTCGTGCTGTTCGGCGACCTGAACGCGGAGCCGCACCAGATCACCGGGCGTGGCGTGCCGCCCGGCCACATCCTGCGGCCGCCGGGCGGCACGCGAATCTCCAATCGCTGCCTGGACTACGCCGTCACCAACGTGCCCAATGCCTTCAACCTGGTGCGCCCACTCTATGTCTCCAGCGGCTACCAGATCAAGGAGCGCACCGGATCGGACCACATGGTGATGGTGCTGGAGCTGAAGTGAGCGTGGCCTAGACTGCGCGCACGGCAACGCAAGGCAGGTGGAGGGCAACCGCCGTGGGCAGTCTGGTCAACGAGCGCAACGGGCAGCGCGTGGTGCTGCGCGCGATCCATGTGGTGGGGCGGCGCGAGATGCGCTGCGACACCTGCCTGGACGACAAGGAGGTGTCGCGTGTCCACGCCGTGCTGCGCTGGAACGACGGGCACTGGTTCATCGCCGACCAAAGCCGCAACGGCACCTGGGTGGACGGGCGCCGCCTCGCGTCCGGCCAGGCGGCGATGCTGGCCGTGGGCCAGAAGCTGCGCTTCGGCCAGGCCGACAGCAGCGCGTGGCGCATCAGCGAGCTCGGGCCGCCGGTCACCGTGCTGGTGCCCTCCAACCCGGCGCTCACGCCCATTGCAATGGCGCGGCACAACCTGCTGCCTTCGCCCACCGATCCGCAGCTGTCGCTCTACGAGGCGGCGCAGGGCGTGTGGCTGGTCGACGACGGCCACACCTCGCAGCCGCTGGCCGATGGCGACAGCGTGAACATCGCGGGCCAGAGCTACCGCCTGCAACTGGCGAGCGACGGCGAGGTGACGCAGGCCTCGGCGCGCGACCGCTTCAGCGAACTGCCGCTGCTGAGCTTCCAGCTCAGCCTCGACGAGGAGCACACCTGCCTGCAGGTGCGCAGCGGCGCGCAGCAGGCCGATCTCGGCGAGCGCAGCCACCATTACGGCCTGGTCACGCTGGCGCGCAAGCGCCTGGCCGATGCACGCGAGGGCTTCGACCTGGCGGCCCAGGGCTGGCTCGAGACGCCGCAGCTCGCGCGCATGCTGGGCATCGAGGTGACGCACCTCAACATCCAGATCTACCGAGCGCGCGACCAGCTGATGAATGCACTGCCGTCGGTGGGCGCGCTCACCGGCGTGGTGGAGCGCCGGCGCGGCGGTCTGCGCCTGGGCAACGGCATCGGCTTCGAGATCCGCCGCGGCTCGGAGCTCGAGGGCCGCTACGAGCCGCCCCCGCCCCGGTGATCACTGCGCGCGCGTGCGCGGGTAGACCACCGTCTCCTCCAGCGCGATGTGGCGCCGGCACAAGTCGGCGAACACCTCTACCGCGTGGCTGAACTCGGCCGGCTCGAAGCCGCTGAACCCGCTGGCCAGCGCCACCAGCTGGGGTGAAAGCTCGAGCCAGTTTTCCTCGATCCAGCCGTGGTCCTGCTGCAGGCTGCGCACGGTGCGCACCAGCTCCGCCGAGCCTTCGGCCAGCAACTTCGGGAACACGGTGCTCTCCTCCAGCGCGTGATGCGGCTGCGCGGTCCGGGAGAAGAAGGCCTCGATGCGGCGTGCCGCATCGCGCGCTGCCGCGTCGGGCTCGCCGTCCTGCACCCGCTGCGCCAAGGCGGCCAGCGCGTCCAGCTGCACCAGCATGTCGCGGTGGCAAGCGTCCAGGGTGTCGTGCGGGATGCGTTCGGTGACAGTGCTCATGATCGTCCTCGGTGGTCGTGTCGGCTCGGTCGTGGTGCCTTGATAGCACTGCGCCTGCGGCGCTCACTTGAGCCGCCGCAAGTGATGCAAGGGTTGTGCGCTGCGCAACCCATCAGGGTGCACCCGCCCTGCCCAAGCGCGGTGCATCGGCCTAGACTCGGTGCGGTTCGCCCCAGGTGAAGGAGGCCTACGTGCAACTCGCCAACGCTGCCGGCGCCAGCTACTACCACCGCGTGGTGGACTGCCAGTGGGCCTGCCCGGCCCACACGCCCGTGCCGGAGTACATCCGCCTGGTCGCGCAGGGCCGCTACGGCGACGCCTACATGATCAACTGGGTCTCCAACGTGTTCCCCGGCATCCTCGGCCGCACCTGCGACCGGCCCTGCGAGCCGGCGTGCCGGCGCGGCAGGGTGGAAGAGAACAACGGCGAGAAGCCCGAGCCGGTGGCCATCTGCCGCTTGAAGCGTGTGGCCGCCGACCACAAGGGCGACATCCTCGCGCGCATGCCCACGGTGGCGCCACGCAACGGCAAGCGCGTGGCCTGCGTGGGTGCGGGGCCGGCGTCGCTCACCGTGGCGCGCGACTTGGCGCCACTGGGCTACGAGGTCACGGTGTTCGACGGTGAGGCCGCAGCCGGCGGCTTCATGCGCACGCAGATCCCGCACTTCCGGCTGCCCGAATCGGTGATCGACGAGGAGACGGGCTATGTGCTGAACCTGGGCGTGCGCTTCGTCGGCGGCCAGCGCGTGGAGTCGATGCGCGCGCTGCTGGCACGGGATTTCGACGCCGTGTTCGTGGGCTGCGGCGCGCCGCGCGCGCGTGACCTCGACCTGCCCGGGCGCAGCGAGGCCGGCGCGCACGTCCACCTGGGCATCGACTGGCTCGCCTCGGTCTCGTTCGGCCACGTCACCCGCCTGCCCGGCCGCGTGATCGTGCTGGGCGGCGGCAACACCGCGATGGACTGCTGCCGCACGGCCAAGCGCCTGGGCGCCAGCGAGGTGACGGTGATCGTGCGCAGCGGCTTCGACGAGATGAAGGCGTCGCCCTGGGAGAAGGAAGACGCGATGCATGAGGGCATCGCCATCGTCAACTGCCACGTGCCGCTGCGCTTCGTGCACGATGGCGCCGGCCGCCTGGTGGGCATGGCCTTCGACAAGGTGAGCCCGCAGGCCGACGCGCAAGGCCGCAGGCGGCTGGTGTCCACCGGCGAGCCGGAGGTGATCGTGCCGTGCGACGAAGTGCTGGTGGCGGTGGGCCAGGAAAACGCCTTCCCCTGGATCGAGCGCGACTGCGGCATCGCGTTCGACGAGCACGGCATGCCGGTGCTGCAGCCGCAGACCTTCCAGGCCTCGCTGCCGCACGTGTTCTTCGGCGGCGACGCGGCCTTCGGGCCCAAGAACATCATCACCGCCGTGGCGCACGGGCACGAGGCCGCCGTGTCGATCGACCGCCTGCTGCACGGGGAGGACCCCGCGCAGCGCCCTCCGCCGCATGCCACGCTGATGTCGCAGAAGATGGGCATCCACGAGTGGAGCTATCACAACGACGTGTCCGGCGACGCGCGCTTCAAGGTGCCCTGGGCCGCGGCGGAGAAGGCGCTGGCGAGCATCCGCGTGGAGGTGGAGCTGGGCTTCGACGCGGCCACCGCGCTGAAGGAGGCGCAGCGCTGCCTCAACTGCGACGTGCAGACAGTGTTCAACCGCGAGAGCTGCATCGAGTGCGACGCCTGCGTGGACATCTGCCCGATGGACTGCATCACGTTCACCGTCGACGGCCCCGAGGCCGAGCTGCGCGCGCGCCTGAACGCCCCCACGCGCCACCTCGACCAGCCGCTGTACGTCTCCACGCCGCTGAAGACGCGCCGCATCATGGTGAAGGACGAAGACGTGTGCCTGCACTGCGGCCTGTGCGCCGAGCGCTGCCCCACCGGCGCGTGGGACATGCAGAAGCTCACGTTCCTGCCCGCGCACGCGGGGGAGGCCACGGCATGAAACGCATCGAAGCCGTCAACGATTTCGTCATCAAGTTCGCCAACGTCAACGGCTCGGGCTCGGCCTCGGCCAACGAGCTGTTCGCCAAGGCCATCCTGCGCATGGGCGTGCCGGTGAGCCCGCGCAACATCTTCCCCAGCAACATCCAGGGCCTGCCCACCTGGTACGAGGCGCGCGTGTGCGAGCAGGGCTATGCGGGCCGGCGCGGCGGCGTGGACATGATGGTGGCGATGAACCCGCAAACCTGGGACGCCGACGTGGCCGAGATCGAGCCCGGCGGCTACCTGTTCTACGACAGCACGCGCCCGGTGCCGGCCGACAGGCTGCGCACCGACGTGCAGGTGATCGGCATGCCGCTCACCGAGATCGCCAACACCGCCTACAGCGACCCGCGCCAGCGCCAGCTGTTCAAGAACATCATCTACGTGGGCGCGCTGTCGGTGCTGCTCGACCTGGATGCGCAGGTGTTCGAGCAGCTCTTCGCCGAGCAGTTCAAGGGCAAGGAGCGCCTGCTCGACTCCAACCTCAAGGCGCTGCAGCTGGGCCGCGACCACGCGGCGCGCCACTTCGAGGCGCCGCTGGGCATCCGCGTGCGCCGCGCCGACCGCGTGGGCGACCGCATCTTCGTCGACGGCAACAGCGCCACCGCGCTGGGCCTGGTGTACGGCGGCGCCACCGTGGCGGCGTGGTACCCGATCACGCCCTCCACCTCGATCCCCGAGGCCTTCGAGAAGTACTGCGAGCAGTTCCGCGTGGATCCGGCCACCGGCCATGCGCGCTACGCGATCGTGCAGGCCGAGGACGAGCTGGCCTCCATCGGCATGGTGGTGGGCGCGGGCTGGAACGGCGCGCGCGCCTTCACCGCCACCTCGGGCCCCGGCATCTCGCTGATGACCGAGTTCCTCGGGCTGGCCTACTTTGCGGAGATCCCGGTCACGGTGATCGACGTGCAGCGCGGCGGCCCGTCCACCGGCATGCCCACGCGCACCCAGCAGGCCGACCTGCTGGCCTGCGCGTATGCGTCGCACGGCGACACCAAGCACCTGCTGCTGTTCCCCGAAGACCCGCACGAATGCTTCGAGCATGGCGCTGCCGCTCTCGACCTGGCCGACCGCCTGCAGACGCCGGTGTTCGTGATGAGCGACCTGGACATCGGCATGAACCAGCGCCTGTGCCGGCCCTTCGAGTGGGACGACGCGCGCGTGTACGACCGCGGCAAGGTGATGAGCGCCGCCGAGCTGGAGGCCGGCAAGGATTTCGGCCGCTACAAGGACGTCGATGGCGACGGCATCCCCTGGCGCACGCTGCCCGGCACACACCCGAGCAAGGGCGCGTACTTCACGCGCGGCACCACGCGCAATGCCTATGCGCAGTACTCCGAGCGCGGGCCCGACTACCTGTACAACATGGCGCGCCTGCAGCGCAAATGGGCCACCGCCGCCAAGCTGCTGCCGCAGCCCGTGCTGCACCGCGCGCCGCGGCCCACGCAGGCGGGGGTGCTGTACTTCGGCTCCACCAGCCCGGCGCTGCACGAGGCGCTGGACGTGCTGGAGGCCGAAGGCCTGCACCTGGACGCGCTGCGCCTGCGCGCATTTCCGTTTGCCGACAGCGTGGCCGACTTCATCGCCACGCACGATCCGCTGTTCGTGGTGGAACAGAACCGCGACGCGCAGATGCGCTCGTTGCTGGTCAACGAGCTGGACGTGGCGCCAGCGCGGCTGCGCCCGGTGCTGCACTACGACGGCACGCCGATCACCGCGCGCTTCATCGCCGGCGCCATCCGCGAGCAACTGGCCGGCATGCAGAAGGAGGCAGCGTGACCTACATCGCCAAGCCCAGGCTGCACCATCCCAGCCTGCAGCCCAACAACGTGGGCTACACGCGGCGCGACTACGAAGGCCGCATCTCCACCTTGTGCGCCGGCTGCGGGCACGACTCGATCTCGGCCGCGATCATCCAGGCCTGCTGGGAGCTGGACATCGAGCCGCACCGCGTGGCCAAGCTCTCGGGCATCGGCTGCAGCTCCAAGACGCCCGACTACTTTCTGGGTGCGTCGCACGGCTTCAACACCGTGCACGGACGCATGCCCAGCGTGCTCACCGGCGCCTACCTGGCCAACCGCGAGCTGCTGTACCTGGGCGTGTCGGGTGACGGCGATTCCGCCTCCATCGGCCTGGGCCAGTTTGCCAACGCCATGCGGCGCGGCGTGCGCATGGCCTACATCGTGGAGAACAACGGCGTGTACGGCCTCACCAAGGGCCAGTTCTCCGCCACCGCCGACCGGGGGTCGCGCAGCAAGAAGGGCGCGGTGAACAGCGACAACCCGATCGACCTGGTGGGCATCGCGCTGCAGCTGGGCGCCACCTTCGTGGCACGCAGCTTCTCCGGCAACAAGGCGCAGCTGGTGCCGCTGATCAAGGGCGCCATGGCGCACGGCGGCGCCGCCTTCATCGACGTGATCAGCCCCTGCGTGACCTTCAACAACCACGCCGGCAGCACCAAGAGCTACGACTACGTGCGCCAGCACAACGAGGCGGTCAGCCGCATCGACTTCATCAGCACGCGCAGCGAGATCACCACCGATTACGCCCCCGGCGAAGCGGTGGACGTGCCGCAGCACGACGGCAGCGTGCTGCGCCTGCGCAAGCTGCACACCGACTACGACCCTTCGGACCGCTATGCCGCGATGAGCTACATGCAGCAGCATGCGGCGCGCGGCGAGGTGGTGACCGGCCTGCTCTACCTGGACCCGGTGGCCACCGAGCTGCACACCGCGCTCAACACCTGCGAGGCACCGCTGAACGCGCTTGGCGCGGCAGAGCTGTGCCCCGGCGCAGCGGCGCTGCAGCAGGTGAACCAGTCCCTTCGCTGAAGGAGCAATGCGATGGCAGAGCGCACCGACACCGAAAGAACGCTGTGGCAATCGATGAGCCGCCGCCATGTGCTCAGCCTGCCGCCCGGTGCCACCGTGCACGAAGCCGCCTGCGTGATGACGCACGCCAACTGCGGCAGCGTGCTGATCATCGACGCGGCCGGCACGCTGCTGGGCATCTTGACCGAACGCGACCTGATGACGCGCGTGCTGGCCAAGGCGCTGGACCCGGCACGCACCATCGTCACCGCCGTGATGACGCCGGAGCCCATCTGCGTGCCGCCCGACACCAAGGTGGCCGATGCCGTGCTGATGATGCTGGAGCGCGGCTTCAGGCACCTGCCGGTGGTGAGCGGCGGACGCCTGCTCGGCGTGTTCTCCGCGCGTGACGCGCTGCCGCGCGAGGTGAACACCGCGTTCACCTTGGCGGAGTTCAACGCGCAGTTGAACGATGCATTGGGGTGAGGCCGCGGGCGCGGGGTGAGCAGCGGCGTGTGGGCGAGATCGAATCCCGTTTGACAACGGCCGGGACGGAGAGAGAGACGATGAAGATCACCCGCCGATCCTTTCTCGAGACCGCAGCCGCTCTCGGTGCTTCGCTGGCGTGGGTGCGACCCGCACGGGGCTCGGGGGTCGACTGGCATGAGCGGCGTGATCTGTATCCGCACGGGGTCGCCTCGGGCGATCCCGATGCGCACAGCGTCATCCTCTGGACCAGGCGTCCGTTCGCCGAGGGCATGCGCCATCTGCTGACCGTCGAGGTCGCCGAGGACGAAGCGTTCCAGCGCGTCATCGCGCAGGCGCAGGCGCCGGTCTCCAGCGCGTCGGACTGGACCACGCGCGTACTGATAGGAGGGCTCGAGCCGGCGCGCGTCTACTGGTATCGGTTCACGGACGCCGACGGCAACGGCAGCCGGCTCGGCCGCACCATCACGGCGCCGCTGCCGGACGATCCGCGCACCGTGCACTTCGCGTTCGTGAGCTGCCAGGATGTCAACGAGGGCAAGCTCAACGCCTATCGTCGGATGATCTACGAAGATGAGCGCGCACCCGCGGCCGAGCAGCTCGGCTTCGTGCTGCACCTGGGCGATTTCATCTACGAGGTGATCGAGTATCCGGACGAGGTGAAGACGCGCTTCGACCGCACCATCTACGAGGTCGCGCGCATTCCGGACGGCCACAAGATCGGCCACTTCCACATCCCGCTGACGGTCGACGGCTATCGGGCCATCTACAAGGGCTACCTCACCGATCCCGACCTGCAGGATGCGCGCGCTCGCTGGCCGTTCGTCGCCATCTGGGACAACCATGAGTTCTCATGGCAAGGGTGGCAGAGCATCGTCAAGGCGGGGCCGTTCGAGCGGCCGGGCCAGAGCGTCAAGATCGCTGCGAACCAGGCTTGGTTCGAATACATCCCCGCGCGCGTCGCCCCACCGAGTGGCTCGCTCGAGCGCTTCGATCCACCGGCGGTGAAGGACGTTGCGATCAAGGAGTTCGACAGCGATGGGTTGGGGGTCGAGCCCAACAACCTGACGGCGATCAACAGCCTGAAGGGATACCGCGCGCTGCGGTATGGCCAGTGCCTGGACCTCATCATCACCGACCAGCATAGCTATCGCAGCCTGGACCCTTTCAGCGATCCATCTCTCGGCAAGCTCGGCGGCGAGGAGTTCATCGACATGTTCCCCGAGTCCGGGATGCGGGTCCTGGACGGCGGGCGCGGCTTCGACGGCGGCAACCCCCCGGCGCAAATCCGGTTCAACGATGCCCACGTTCCCAACCCACAGCGCAACGCGCCGCCGCAGACGATCCTCGGTGCGCAGCAGAAGGCCTGGTTCAAGGGCCAGCTCAAGCACTCCACCGCGGTGTGGAAGATCTGGGGCAACTCGCTGGGCACGCTCGACCGCCGCGCCGACCCGCAGAACCTGCCGGCGGGTCTGACGAAGGAGCCCTGGCCCAAGGACGGCGCGTTCGCGTCCCTGGGCGGCGGCGACTACGGCACCGCGTATGCGGAGCGTGCGGAGATCTACGGTCTCGTGCGCGACGCGAAGATCACCGGTTTCGCGATCGTCTCGGGCGATCGCCACAGCTTCTGGGCCGGCTATGCCGCGGCGGACCTTCCGCCCGGAAAGTTCGAGCCGGTCGGCTTGAGCTTCGTGGGCGGGTCGCTCACCAGCCCCGGCGCCATGGAGGCCCTCGAGCACAGCCTGCCGAAGGACGCTGCGCTACGACCGCTGTTTCTCGCCGACCGTGGCGCGCAGGCGACGCCCGACTGGACCTACAACATGCTGCTCAAGCACGGTGTGCGCGCGTGCCTCGAATATGCGAAGAGCTTCGACCTCCAGCGCGCACGGTCGCTGTCCAACCCGGATCTCGCGCCCCACCTCGAGTTCGTCGATCTGGGAGGGCACGGTTATGCGAAGGTGAGGTTGTCGGCCGACGAGATGCGCACCGAATTCGTCTGCATCCCGCGTCCCGTCGCGCGCAGTGAACGACCGGACGGCGGGCCCATCCGGTATCGGGTAGTGCACACGGCCGCGCTGTGGAAAAGCGATGAGCGCCCGCAACTCAAGACTTCGGTGCTCGAAGGCGACATCGGACTGTCGATGTGATGGCGGCCATCGTGCGCTTCATGCCTCCGCGCCGCAAAGCAGCCCGAAGGCCTTCTGCCGCTCCTGCCTCAGCGCCTTCAGGTCGATCACCACATCCACCTCGCCGCACTCCAGGTGCCGCCTGGACGGCAGCCTGCGGTGCACCGCTGCCATCGCAGTGTTCTCGACCAGGTGGTGGATGACGAGGCGTTCGTCCTCGTCATCCGCGGTGTCGATCCCGTAGGCCAGCAGTTCGCTCGCGATGCCGTTGCCGCGCAGCGGCTCGTCCACGGTCACGGCGAATTCGAGCGTGTGTCGCGCGTCCGCCATCACCGTGGCGCTGCCCACCAGCTGCCCGTGCAGAAAGAAGCCCAGGAGCTGGCCCATCGGCAGCGACTGCACGAACCGAACGATCTGCGCGTCGTCCACCGCATGAAAGAACCGCAGCTGGCGGTCCTTGCCGTTCAGTCGCAGCAGGTGCTGCGTGAGCGCCGCACGATCGCCCTCACCAAGCCGGAAGAATCCGGTCTTCATCGGGGCGAGGTCGGATCAGTAGTAGCGGTCGACTGCGCAGCGCAGATCGCTGGCCATGCCCGGGTCGTACGGCTGCATGCTGTCGGCCAACGCGCGCACGCGCATGGCATCGCGCACACGTTGGCGCGCCTCGTGTTGCGCGCGTTGCGCCTTGAGATACGCCTGAACCGCTTCGAGCAGGCGCCCCAGGAACGGAGCGTTGCGGGGAGATGCCGGCCGCGCCGGCGCTTGGACATGAAGGTAGGTAGACATTGTGAGTTCCCGATCCGGCTTGCAGCGCGACCTTGTGGGTAGCTGGTTCTGTTGCCGGTGCAGGCACTATGCGCCTAGGGAAAACCCTTGCTATTGCGCAGAGTCAAGGGCACACCCGCGAGCTTTGCCTCACCGTGAATTCGCGACGATCTTGTTACTCCCACCTCGCGCCCTTGCCCCCATAGATTGGCCTCCCGCGGCATCGAATGGTTCGGTGCCCGATCGGAGATCAGCAATGGATATCGTTCATCGCGTCGGCATCAAGGCGCCCGTTTCCCAGGTCTATGCAGCACTGTCCACCATCGACGGCCTGGCCGGCTGGTGGACCACCGCCATCACGGGCAAATCGAAGGTCGGCGAGGAGATCGGGTTTCGCTTCCACACCGAGACCGGCGACGAGATCGGCGGCTTCGACATGCAGGTGCTCGAGCTGGTGCCCGATCAGAAGGTGCGCTGGGGCGTGAAGGCCGGGCCTGCCGAATGGGTGGACACGGAGATCGAGTTCCTGCTGTCGCGGCAGGACGACTACACGATCGTGATGTTCGGCCACCGCCATTGGCGCGAGGAAGTGGAATTCACCGCCCACTGCAGCACCAAGTGGGCGACCTTCCTGCTGAGCCTGCGCGACCTGGTGGAAACCGGCAATGGCCGGCCGGCGCCGCAGGACCTGCGCATCGGCAACTGGCACTAGGCGATGCGGCTTCGCACGGCGGCGCAGGGGACGGCGCTATGCTGCCCGCCGTGAACGGCCGCATCACCCCATCTGCATGCAATTCCCCGACCCGCCCGACGACACCGAAGACCTCGAACACAGCCCCGCCGAGCGCGCCGCCGCCGCGTCGCGCAGCACCTGGGTCAGCGTGGCGGTCAACCTGACGCTGACCACCGGGCAGATCGTCGCCGGCGTGCTGGCGAAATCCCAGGGCTTGATCGCCGACGGCATCCACTCGCTGTCGGACCTGGTGGCCGACTTCGTCGTGCTGTTCGCGAGCCACCACAGCCAGAAGGACGCCGACACCGACCACCCGTACGGCCACCATCGGTTCGAGACCGCCGCCTCGCTGGCGCTGGGGGTGCTGCTGCTCGCGGTGGGGCTGGGCATGCTGTGGTCGGCGATTCTCAAGCTGGAGCAGCCCGAGAGCGTGGCCAAGGTCCACGTGGCGGCCCTGTGGATGGCGGCCGCCGCACTGACCGCCAAGGAGCTGCTGTTCCGCTACATGCTGAGGGTGGCCAAGCGGGTGAAGTCGAGCATGCTGGTGGCCAATGCCTGGCACGCGCGCTCCGACGCAGCCTCGTCCCTGGTGGTGGGCATCGGCATCGTCGGCAACCTGGCCGGGTATCCGATCCTGGACCCGATCGCCGCCGCCATCGTGGGCTTCATGGTGGCCAAGATGGGCTGGAGCTTCGGCTGGGACGCGCTGCACGACCTGATGGATCGGGCGATCGATGACGAGGAGGTGGCCTCGATCCGCCGCACGCTGGAAGCCACGCCGGGCATCCTCGGCGTGCACGACATCCGCACCCGCAAGATGGGCGACATGATCGTGGTGGACGCGCACATCGAGGTCGATGGCACGCTGAGCGTCGAGGCCGGGCACGACATCGCGGTGGAGGCGCGCAAGCGCGTGATGCAGCACCACCGCGTGCTCAACCTCATGACGCACGTCGATCCCTGGCACCGCCCCGACCGCGACCACGCGGCGCTCACCCCGGCGCGGTGACCGCGTGATCCCTGCCGACCAGGATCCGCAGCTGCTGCGCCGCCTGCTGCGCGCCAAGGACCGCATGGATGCGGCCTCGCACGAGGCCTGGCCGGTGCGCCGGCTGGCGCAGGTGAGCGGCGTGTCCGAGGCGCACTTCGCGCGCTCGTTCAAGCAGGCCTTCGGCGTGCCGCCGCACCGCTACCTGCTCACGCGGCGCATCGAGCGCGCCACGGCGCTGCTGCGCGACACCGACCTGCCCATCACCGACATCGCGTTCCAGACCGGCTGGGAAAGCCTGGGCACCTTCGGCCGCACCTTTCGCGACATCACCGGCGAGAGCCCGAGCGTGGTGCGGGCGCGCGCCCTCGGCCTGGCGCAACAGCTGGCGCCGGTGCCGGCCTGCGTGCTCAGCGCGGCGCACCGGCCGCACCTGACCACCGCAGTTTCGGAGAAGCGGCGCCGCAAGGCGGCCGGTATAAATCGCTCCGAACCCAAGGAGATGCCATGAGCCAAGGTGTTGAAGTTGCAGGCCTGTACGTGCGGGACCAGGATGAAGCGCTGGCGTTCTACGTCGACAAGCTGGGGTTTCGCGTGCACACCGACGTGGGCAACGGCCCGTATCGCTGGCTGACCGTGCAGCACCCGGAGCAGCCGTCGTTCCAGCTCGGCCTGTTCCAGCCCGGCCCGCCGGTGCACGACGAGGCCACCGCGCAGGCAGCGCGTGCGCTGGTGGCCAAGGGCGCGATGCCGCCGCTGGTGCTGGCGGTGGACGACTGCCGCGCGGCGTACGAGCGCTTGCGCGCCCGCGGCGTGGAGTTCACGCAGGAGCCGATGGACCGCTATGGCACGGTGGACGCCGGCTTCCGCGATCCGTCGGGCAACGGCTGGAAGATGATCGAGCGTCGTTGAAGGCGGTGGCCGCTACACGCGGCGCCGGAACACCCAGCGGTCAGGCTCGGACGCGGCCGGATCGAAGGCATAGCCCTCGAGTGCGAACCGCTGCAGCGCCTGCGGCGTCTTGGGCCGCTTCAGTGCCGCATGGCGCGCCATCAGGCCGCGGGCGCGCTTGGCGAAGAAGCTGATGACCTTGTAGCGGCCGTCCTTCCAGTCCTCGAACACGCACTCGACCACGCGCGCGTTCAGCGCCTTGCGCCGCACCACCTTGAAGTACTCCTGCGAGGCCAGGTTCACCACCACCGGCGCGGCCTCGCCGGCCAGGCGCTCGTTGAGGTACTGCGACACCGTGTCGCCCCAGAACGCATACAGGCCCTTGCCCTTGCTGGTGACCAGCGGCGTGCCCATCTCCAGCCGGTAGGGCTGCATCAGGTCCATCGGCTGCAGCGCACCGTACAGGCCGCTGAGGATCACCACGTGCTGCTGGGCCCACGCCAGCGCCGCGGGCGTGAGCGTGCCGGCGCCCAGGCCTTCGTACACGTCGCCGTTGAAGGCCAGCAGTGCCGGGCGGCTGTTGCTCTCGCAGAAGTCGCTGGACCACGCGGCATAGCGCTGGGCATTGAGCTGCGCCAGCACCGGCGACAGGTGCATCAGCTCGGCGATCTCGTCGGCGCTCTTGCGCTTGAGCACCTTCACCAGTTCGGCCGAGCGGGCCACGAAGCGCGGCGGCTGGGCGCGGTCGAACATGGCTTGCGAGATCGGCGAGTCGTAGTCGAGCGTCTTGGCGGGCGAGAGGAGCAGCAGCATGGCAGCGGATTATGTCGAGGCGGGCTTTAAGATCCGCGCCTTTGGCCCATGGCGGCAGGAGCGGTGCGCGTGACGGTACTTGGCAGGCGGATGCTGGTGGCAATGGTTCTGTGCGCGGCTGCGGCCGTCGCGCAAGCCACCGACGAGCCGTTGCAGGTGCGCACGCTGCCGTCGTCGGCACTGGTGAACCTGGAGCGCGTGCGCCTGCCCGATGGCGAGCACATGGGCCTGCTCGGCGTGGGCTACGTGGCGGAGCTGCAGCCCGGCTGGTGGCTCGGCCCGTCGGTGTACGGCGCGGCCACCGGCCATCGCGGCGGCCTCTTCACCTGGGGCGCCGAGGCGCAGCGGCGCTGGCGCCTGGGCGAACACTGGGGCGCCGTGGCCGGCCTGTACGTGGGCGGCGGCGGCGGTGCCGCGGCACCGGTGGGCGGCGGCCTGATGCTGCGCCCGCATGCCGACCTGATGATCGACTTCGGCGGCTGGCAAGCCGGCCTGGGCGTGTCGCAGGTGCGCTTTCCGAGCGGGCAGATCGGCAGCACGCAGCTCGGCTTCTCGCTGATGGTGGAGGACCGCTTCGCCTACGCGCCGCCCGGCCACGCCGGCACCGCGGTGGATTTCAGCGGCCGCGGCGGCATCGGCGCCGACCGCATGCTGCCCACCGTGGGCCGCTACAGCAGCCGCAAGGACACCGGCGGCAGCCTGGGTTATGTGGGCCTGCGGCTGGAGCAACAGGCCACGTCGTCGATGTCGGCCACGCTGGAAGCCGCCGGTGCGGCCTCCGGCGGCGCCGACGGCTACATGGAAGCGCTGGCCGGCTTGTCGTGGCAATGGCCGCTGTTCGGCCCGCGCCTGCAGGTGGGGGCGCGCGGCGCGGTGGGCCTGGCCGGCGGCGGCGCGGTGGCCACCGGCGGCGGGCCGATCGGCAAGGCCGCGCTGACCGCACGCTGGCAGTTCGCGGGACCGTATGCGCTGAACCTGGAGGCCGGTCAGGCCAAGGCCTTCAACGGCAACTTCAGCGCGCGCTTCATGCAGCTGTCGCTGGCCATGCCGCTGGACACACGCAACGGCCCGATGGGCACCGACGGCCTGCCGCAGCGCCGGCTGAGCGACATGGAATGGGCCTTCAGCGTGCTGCGCTACCAGCATGCGCAGCGCAAGGACGGCACGGTACGGCCGATGCAGCTGGTGGGCCTGGCGTTCAACCGCGCGCTCTCGCCGCACCTGTACCTGAGCGGCCAGGCGCACAGCGCCATCACCGGCGGCGCCGGCGCGTACTCCGTGGGTCTGGTGGGCCTGGGTGCGCGCACCCGCTTCGGGCAGGCATGGAGCGCCGGCGCCGAGGCGCTGGTGGGCGCGGCCGGCGGCGGCGGTGTGGCCAGCCAGGGAGGCGCGGTGGCGCAGCCGATGGTGTGGGTGGCGCACGACCTGGGCCGCTACAGCCGCATCAAGCTGCAGGCCGGCGAGATCAAGTCGCGCCACGGCGACCTCTCCACACCGGTGGCCGCGCTCACCTGGTCGTTCGAGTTCGGCACGCCCTGACCCACCATGGCGGCAGGCGGTGGCGGTGTTCAGGCTCGCGGCTTGACGGGCTCGAGCGCGCGCAGGTCGCGGCCGCGCGTCTCGCGGCAGTACAGCGCCACCAGCAGCAAGGCCAGCAGCACCGGCAGCAAGACCATGGCCGCACCACCGAGCAGCGCCGGCACCAGGCTGAGCAGCCCGAGCAGCTGTGCCACCAGGCCGCCGAACTTGGTGCACGCCGCCACCCAGCCGGTGGCGCGGCCGCGCACCTTCAGCGGGTAGCTCTCGGCCGCATACGGCAGCAGCATCGCGATGATCGCGTTGCTGCCCACGATGAGCAGCGCGATCGCCCACACCGGATTCGGCTTCAGCGCCGCCTGCAGCTCCAGGTGCACCACGCCCGCCAGCCCGAGCGCGGTGAGTGCGATCGCACCGAGCAGCGCACCCTTGCTGCTCCAGCGGCTGTACAGCAGCGCCGCCACGAACACCGTGGGCAGCGCGATCAGCGCGGAGGCGGCCAGCAGCCCGCTCGACAAACCCATGCTGTAGCCGCGCGCCACCAGGTGGGCCGGCATCCACAGCAGCAGGCCGAAATTGATCAGCCCCCAGGCCAGCGCGGTGATGCTGAGCGCCCAGGTGGTGCCGACCAGCCGCTGCGGCAGGTGCGTGGGCGGCAAGGTCTCGTCGTACCAAGGGTGCGCCGGCGCGGTGCCGGCGTCGCGCACCGTGCAGCCGAAGCCGCGCAGCGTGTCGTGCGCTTCGCGCCGGCGGCCGATCGCCATCAGGAACTTCGGCGACTCCGGGATCAGCGTGTTCAGGAAGATCAGGATCAGCCCGCTGGGCAGGTTGAGGAACCACAGGATGCGCCAGCTCAGCACGGGTTCCAGCCAGGCCGCGAAACCGCTGGCCGCCAGGTAGCCGCCCACCGAGCCCAGCCCGCCCACCAGCACCAGCACCCAGCCGCGATGGCGCGACGGCATGGTCTCGGCCAGCAGCGCATAGGTGACCGGCAGCATGCCGCCGGCGGCCGCGCCCATCAGGAAGCACATGCCCACGTTCCACCAGAACGACGGCATCGCACCGCAGATCGAGGTGCCGACGAACATCACCGCCGACAGCAGGATCGACGCCCGGCGCCCGAACAGGTCGGCCAGCGCGCCCCACATCACCGAGCCGGTGACGGTGCCGCACAGCGCGGCGAACGGCAGCCACGCCACCATCGCCTTCGACACCTGGTATTCCACCGTCATGCCGGGCACCACGAAGCCCAGGCTCGCGGGCTTCATCACGTCGATCACCAGCGCCACCGTGAGCACCAGCATCAGGCGGTAGTGGGCGCGGCCCAACGGTGCGTCCTCGGGTGCACTGATCGCGAACTCATGCGGCGGCTCGGCATGCGCGGAGCGGCGCGGCAGCAGGCCATAGGCGGCCACCGCGATGCCGGCGCAGATGAGGCCCATGCCCCACCACATCTCGGCATCCATCGGCATGCCGGCCAGGTGGAAGCCATTGCCGCGCCCCATCCAGAACATCGGCAGGTGCATCAGCACGCCGGCGGTGACGGCCAGGCAGCCGGCGGTGAAGGCCCAGAAGTGGCGGCGGTCGGAAAGTACGGCAACGGTGGACACGGCAGGCTCGCGAGGGACGGCGGCCGCGACGATACACGAGCGCGCCGGGCACGCTAGCGGAAATCGCGGCTGCGGCTGCTCAAGCCCTGCAGCAGCGCGGAATGGTCCACCAGCTTGCCCGCGACCAGGTGCTGCACGCCCTTTTCGTTCTGCCAGGTGCCGTACACCGTGAGCACCCTGGCCGCCAGCAGCGGCTTGCGCTGCGCCTCGGCCACGCGCGGCCACACGATCACGTTGACCGGGCCGGTCTCGTCCTCGATGGTCACGAAGATCGTGCCGTTGGCGGTCTGCGGGCGCTGGCGGTGCGTGACGATGCCACTGGCGCGCGCGATCTGGCCGTGGCGATAGGTCTCGCGCAGCACCACCGCCGGCTCCACCTTGAAGGCCTTGAGCTGGCGCCGCAGCAGCGCCATCGGATGCGTCTTGAGCGTGAGGCCGGTGGCGCGGTAGTCGGCCAGCGTTTCGTCGGCGCTGGCCGGCGCGGGCAACTCGATCGGCGCCTCGTGCGTGCGGGTGCTGCGCAGCATCTCGGTGGGCCGCGTGTCGATGCCGGCCACCGCCCAGGCGGCCTGGTGGCGATGGCCGGTGAGGCCCTGCAGTGCATCGGCCTCGGCCAGCAGGCGCATGTCGCGCGCATCCAGCCGTGCGCGGCGCGCCAGGTCTTCGGGGCTGTCGAACGCGCCGTCGATGCGCGCCTGCACGATGCGCCCGGCCGCCGCTTCGGCAAAGCCCTTGATGCACGAGAAGCCCAGGCGCACCGGCATGGTCGGCGCGGTGGTCGCACCGGGTGCAACAGCGGGCGGCTCGCCTTCCAGCGCCGTGTCCCACACGCTGAAGCGCACGTCCACAGCGCGCACCTCCACCTGGTGTTCGCGCGCATCGCGCACCAGTTGCGCCGGCGCGTAGAAACCCATCGGCTGGCTGTTCAGCAGCGCAGCGAGAAAGGCATCGGGATGGTGGCACTTGATCCACGCACTGGTGAACACCAGCAGCGCGAAGCTGGCGGCATGGCTTTCGGGGAAGCCGTATTCGCCGAAGCCCTGGATCTGCTTGAAGATGCTCTCGGCGTAGTCGCGCTCGTAGCCCTTGGCCACCATGCGGCCCACCAGCCGCTCGTGGAACGGCCCCAGCCCGCCCTTGCGCTTCCATGCGGCCATCGCGCGACGCAGCTGGTCGGCCTCGCCGCCGGTGAAGTCGGCCGCGAGCATCGCGATCTGCATCACCTGCTCCTGGAAGATCGGCACGCCCAACGTGCGGTTCAGCGCGAGCTGGATCTCCAGCGGCGGCATCTCGATGGGCTGCCCGCGGCGCAGCTTCTCGCGGTGGGTGAGGTACGGGTGCACCATGCCGCCTTGGATGGGCCCGGGCCGCACGATGGCAACCTGCACCACCAGATCGTAGTAGGTGCGCGGCTGCAGGCGCGGCAGCATGCTCATCTGCGCGCGGCTTTCCACCTGGAACACGCCCACGCTGTCGGCACGGCACAGCATGTCGAAGGTGGCGGGGTCGTCCTCCTGGGGCGTGTCGGGCAGGCCGAACGGGCGCTGCAGCTTGAAGGCCAGCAGGTCGAGGGCGCGTCGCAGCGCGCTCAGCATGCCCAGTGCCAGCACGTCGACCTTGAGCAGGCCCAGGCTTTCGAGGTCGTCCTTGTCCCACTGGATCACGGTGCGCTGCTCCATCGCGCAGTTCTCCACCGGCACCAGGTGCGCGATGTTGTCGCTGGCGATCACGAAGCCGCCCGGATGCTGTGACAGGTGGCGCGGAAAGCCGATCAGCTGCGTGGTGATTTCCACCCACAGCCGCACGATCGGCGAGGCGGGGTCGAGCCCGGCCTCGCGCAGGCGCTCGTCGTCGATGCGGCGGCCGTCGAACCAGTGCTGGCCCTTGGCGACGATGGCGATGCGGTCCTCGTCCAGCCCCAGCGCCTTGCCCACGTCGCGCAAGGCCGAGCGCGGCCGGTAGCTGATCACCACCGCGGCGATCGCGGTGCGGTGGCGGCCGTACTTGCCGTAGATGTATTGAATGACCTCCTCGCGCCGCTGGTGCTCGAAGTCGACGTCGATGTCGGGCGGCTCGTCGCGCTCCACGCTGACGAAGCGCTCGAACAGCAAGGTGGCGCGCTGCGGGTTCACCTCGGTCACGCCGAGCGCATAGCAGACGGTGGAGTTGGCCGCGCTGCCGCGGCCTTGGCACAGGATGCCTTGCGCGCGCGCCCACTGCACGATGTCGGCCACCGTGAGAAAGAACGGCTCGTAGCGCAGCTGCGCGATCAGCCGCAGCTCCTTTTCCACCGTGGTGCGCACCTCGCGTGGCTCGCCTTCGGGATAGCGTGTGCGCAGCCCTTGCTCTGTGAGCTCGCGCAGCCAGCTGGTGGGCGTGTGGCCCGGCGGCACCAGCTCCTGCGGGTACTCGTACTTCAGCTGCCTCAGCGAGAAGCGGCAGGCTCCGGCCCAGGCCAGCGTGTTCTCCAGCCACTCGGGCTCGTACAGCTGCGCCAGGCGCGCGCGTGAGCGCAAGTGCTGCTCGGCGTTGGGCTCCAGCAGCTCGCCGCAGTCGGCCACGGCGCGCCGCAGGCGGATCGCGGTGAGCGTGTCCTGCAGCGGCTTGCGCGAGCGCACGTGCATCAGCACGTCGCCTGCGGCCACGATGGGCAGCTCGGTGTGCTGCGCGACGCGGCACACCGTCTCGCGCAGCAGCAGGTCGTGCGGCCGGTCCAGCAGCTCCAGCGCGATGCCGGCGCGTTCGCCGAGCCAGGTCTTCAGCCACTGCGCCTGCTCGAACACGGTCTCGAAGGATTGGCTCGCATCGGGCACCAGCAGCGCCCGGCACTCCGGCAGGCCGGCCAGCATCGGCGCCTCGGGCACCCTGCCCTCCAGGTCGGTGCGGTAGGCGATGTACTCGCCCTTCTTCGCGCGCCGCCTCGCCACCGTGATCCACAGCGACAGGTTGCCGTAGCCGCGGCGCGTGGTGGCCAGGGCCACGATGCGCATGCCGGGCAGCGGATCGGCCGGTGAAGCACCGAGCCGCATCTCGCTGCCGATGACCAGCGGCAGCTGCTGCGTGCCGGCCTCCTCGTGCGCGCGCACCACGCCGGCCACCGAGCATTCGTCGGTGATGGCCAGCGCGCTGTAGCCGAGCTGCCTGGCGCGCTGCACCAGCTCCTCGGGGCGCGAAGCGCCGGTGAGGAAGCTGAAGTTGCTGCGGCAGTGCAGCTCGGCGTAGGCGGGCAAGGCCCTCTTCATGCGAACCACCCTTGCAGGTACCAGCCCGAGCTGCCGTGCTCGACCTCCAGGCTGGCGGGCAGGCGGTCGCGGTAGACCCACACCAATGCGCCATCGGCAGCCATCGCGATGAAGTAGTCGCGCTGCGCGAGGCCGCCGTCCCACCAGCCGGTTTCCAGGCGCTCCGGGCCGCTGAGCAGTTGCAGCGGCTGGCCGTCGAGCACCGGCTTGAACTGGCGCTCGGACAGCGGCTGCGCCTTCGGCAACAGCCAGGCCGGCCGGGTCAGCGACAGGGCAGACGACGTCAGTGCCGGGCTCGCCTGCGACACCTCCATCGGCTGCGCCGGCTCCAGCACACTGCTGCACTCCGGCCGATGGTCGGAGCGCACGCGCAGCTGCTGCACCTGCTCGCGCCCCAGCCGCGCCTGCAGCCGCTCGATCAGCCGCACCAGGCCTTCGCGTTCGCTGCGCGGCGTGGGAAACAGCTCGGCATTGGGCGGCGCACCCTTCACCGCCTGATGGCATTGCAGGCTCAGCTCCAGCGTGGGCGCCGCCAGCTCCACACGGGCCAGACGCTCGCGCAGCAGCGCTTGCAGGTGCTGCGCATCGGCGGTGGGCTCGGCGAGCGCCACCTCCAGCGTGCTCTGCTCGGCCACCGGGCGGCCCTCACGGTGGCGTGGCTCGTGGTGCATCTTGAGCACGAAGCGCCCCACCCGCGCGTGCTGCGCCTGCGCCCAGGCCACCAGGCGCTTGAGCAGCACAGCCGCGCCGTGCAGCACCTGCTCGGTGGTGTCGGCACGCGCGAACAACTCGAGCCGGCTGTCGAAGCACGGCGGCAGCGTGATCCAGTCGCAGGGGTCGGGCTGCAGGCCGTAGGCTCGGTCCAGTGCCTGCAGCAGCTCGGGCGCGAAGCGGCGCGCCAGGCCCGCACGCGGCAGGCGGCGCAGATCGCCCAGGTTCTTCAGGCCCATGCCCTCCAGCGCGTCCCAGTGCTCGCGCCCGGGCCCCAGCAGCCACACCGGCACGGCATCCAGCCGCTCGGCCAGCGCTTTGACATGAGTGGTGTGACGCCCGAACTCCAACCCCGGCCGCCAGCGCGCCAGCAGCTCGGCGCCCAGTGCCGTGGGCGCGGTGGCGCATTGCAACGCATGGCCCAGCGGCTGCAGCGCCTGCTGCAAGCGCTGCATCAGGCGCTGCAGCCCGCCCCAGTAGCGCAGGCACGACTGCACCTCCAGCAGCACCACCTGCTCCTGCGCGCGCAAGGCCACCGACGGCGTGAACGCCAGCGCCGCATGCGCCACCGTCTGCAGCGCCTGTGCGTCGCGCTGTTCGCAGGCCTGGCCGATCACCAGCGTGGGCGCCAGCGCCAAGGCGGTGGCGCGCTTGTGGCCCTGCCTGATGCCGGCCTCCTGCCCCGCGGCATTGAGCAGCGCCACGCGATGCTCGGCCAGCAGCGCCATCGGCAGCCGCTGCTGCTCAGGCGCCAGCGTGACGGCAAATGATTCCAGCGACAGCAGCGGCAGGTGAACGGCGATCCAGAGCATGGCGGTACGGCAAGGCTCAAGCTCACGCGTTGCTGAACGACGGCACCGGCGCATGCGGCAGCGGCAGCTTTTGCGGCTCGGCCTGGCCCGGTGCCGGCGGCTCGGCACGGTGGCGCAGCACGGGCGGCAGCACCGGCGGCAAGGCCAGACGCAGCGGCTGCGCCAACGCCGGCCCGCGCCGCTTGAGCACGCGCACCGACAGCGCGTCCACCCCGGCGGGCTGCAGCGCCAGCCGCAGCGGGGCGGCGCTCGGCCGGGCCTGTGCGGCCCCATCGCGCAACAGGAACGCCGGCCCGTCGTGCGCCTGCGCGGCCAGCTGCAAGCGGCGCAACACGTCGGCCCGCAAGCGCGCCGGCAGCCAACTCAGCACCGCGCCCACATGGCCGCTCTTGAGCGCCTGCTCCAGCGCCCACAGCACGTCGGCCGAAGGCAGCAGCTCACGCGCCGCGCCGCGCGAACGGGCACGCGCCTGCACCACCACCAATTGCTCCACCGCAATGCCCAGCTGCGCCCAGCCCGGCGCGCACAGCGGCACCGGCGGATCGAACAGCATCACCACGCGGCCGGCCTGCGCCACCCGCTGCAGGGCCGGTGCCAGCAGGCGCAGCTCGCCGATGCCGGCATGCGGCAACAGCAGCTCGCTCAAGGCGCGGTGCGGCCAGCCGCCGCCCGGCAGCTGCGCATCCAGGGCGGCAAAGCCACTGGCGCACACCGCCTCGCGCACACGCCCCAGCTGGTGCGCACGCCACAGTGCCGGGTGCAGCGCTTCGAGCGCGAGCACCGGGGGAGCAGTAGCTTCGACCATGGCGATGGGCATGCAGACAACTGTATGTTCATACAGTACCCATGTGCAAGTTAGATGATTGCCAAAAGCAACTATCTGGACCCACAATGCCGACCTTCCGGAGGAGGAATGCCGATGTCCACCGCCCTCGCCCAGCGTGCCGCCCGGCTGCGCGCCTTCAACCGCTTCTACACACGCCGCATCGGTGCGCTGCAGGAGCAGTACCTGCACACGCCGTTCACGCTGCCCGAGTCGCGCCTGCTGTGGGAGCTGGCCCACCATGACGGCGGGGTCAGCGCCGCCACCTTGGCGCGCCAGCTCGACCTCGACCCGGGCTACCTGAGCCGCCTGCTGCGGCGCATGAAGGAGCGCCAGTTGATCCGCGCCGAACGTTCGGCCACCGACGCACGCCAGACCCTGCTGAGCCTCACGCCGGCCGGGCAGCAAGCCTTTGCGCCGCTCAACGACCGCTCGCAGCAGGCCTCGTCCACCTTGCTGTCGCGCCTGCCGGAGCCGCAGCAGCAGCGCCTGCTGCAGGCCATGCAGACCATCGAGGAGTTGATGGATGCAGCGCCAGCCGCCCCGCTGCCGGTGGTGCTGCGCCCGCATCGGGCGGGCGACATCGGCTGGGTGATCGCGCGGCACGGCGCGCTGTATGCGCAGGAGTACGGCTGGAACGCGCAGTTCGAAGCGCTGGTGGCGCACATCGCGGCGCGCTTCCTCGAGCAGTTCGATGCCGAGCGCGAAGCCTGCTGGATCGCCGACCGCGCGGGCCAGCCGCTGGGCTGCGTGTTTCTCGTGCAAGCGCGCGACGAGGTCTCCAATGCACCCGAGCCCGGCGTGGCCCAGCTGCGCTTGCTGCTGCTGGAGCCCGAGGCGCGCGGCCTCGGGCTGGGCAAGCGTCTGGTGGCCGAATGCACCCGCTTTGCGCGCCGCGCGGGCTATCAGCGCATCCGCCTGTGGACGCAGAGCAGCTTGAAGGCCGCGCGCCACATCTACCAGGCCGAGGGTTACCAGCTGATCGCCACCGAGCCACACCACAGCTTCGGCGCGGATCTGACGGGCGAGAACTGGCAGCTCGTGCTGTGACCGAAGCGCCAGCCATCTGCCCCTGCGGCAGCGACCGCCCCTATGCCGCCTGTTGCGGCCGCTGGCATGCGGGCCCGCAGAACCTGCAGGCGCCGGATGCCGAAGCCTTGATGCGATCGCGCTACAGCGCCTTTGTGCTCGGACTCACCGACTACCTGCTGGCCACCTGGCACCCCAGCACGCGCCCGGCCACGCTGCCGCCCAACGAGCCCGGCCTGCGCTGGCTGGGCCTGCAGGTGCAGCGCCACGAGGCTCGGGATGACGACCACGCGGTGGTGGTGTTCGTGGCGCGCAGCAAGCTCGGCGGGCGTGCCCACCGCCTGCAGGAAACCAGCCGCTTCGTGCGCGAAGCGGGCCAGTGGTTCTATGTGGACGGGGACGTGACCTGAGCCAGGCGTTTCAGGCGAACTCTTGCCGCACGGCCGGCGACATCAGCCGGCGGATCACCCACAGCAGCACGCCGCTGGCGGTCAGCGTGAGCGCCACCGCCATGGCGCGCGTGGCGGTGACGAAGCTGCCCACGACATCAGCGGTTTGCGGCGGTAGGGCCGCAGCGTTCAGCGAATGATCCACCACCGATTGCAGCAGTACCTGCTGCAGGCCGAGACCCGCGAGGTTGGCCACCAGGGCCAGCGCAATCAAGCCGATGAACAGGCGGCGCGCCCAGTTCAGCCGCAGCAGCAGGCCCACCGCACAACCGAGCAGCGCCAGTGACAGCACCACCCCTGCGTGCACCACCCACGGCGCATACGGCGCGAGCCACGGCGTGGCAGTGCCTTGCAGCAGCGACACCACCGACGCCTTCTGCACCAGTGCGAACAGGCTGGCCAGCGCACCGAGAAGAATGAAGAGCCACCCCGTCGCGGTGACGAAAAGCGAGCGGGCTCCGACGGGGATGGTGGTAGGCACGGCCGATACTCCTGCAACGAACGCATCGTGACAGCGTTGCGTGACAGGCATTTTTCGAGTGCACGCGCGCGTTGTCACTCCCGCAGAAACAACATCGGCCCCCGCAAACGAAGGACGCACCCCGTGAACGAGTGCCTGCACGTGCTGCACCTCGACGCCGACATCGTGGCGATCGACAAGCCCTGCGGCCTGCTCGTGCATCCGAGCCAGCTCGACGCGCACGAGCAGCGCAGCGCGCTGAAGCTGCTGCGCGACCAACGCGGCGGCGAACACCTGTGGCCGCTGCACCGCCTCGACAAGGCCACCTCCGGCGTGCTGCTCTTCGCGCGCAGCGCCGACGCCGCCCGGCGCTGGGGCGCGGCATTCGACAGCGGCGCCGTGCACAAGCACTACCTCGCGCTGGTGCGGGGCTGGCCACCCGACGCCGGCGAGATCGCGCATCCGCTGGCGCGCGACCCCGAACTGCCGTCCACCGGCCAGCCGCACCTGCCCGCACTGACGCGCTATCGGCGGCTGGCCTGCTTCGAGTGGCCGTTCAGCGTGGACGAGCGCCACCCCACCAGCCGCTATGCGTTGATGGACGTGCAGCCGCTGACCGGCCGCCGGCACCAGATCCGGCGCCACTTCAAGCAGATCGCACATCCGCTGGTCGGGGACACCACGCATGGCAAGGGCGCGCACAACCGGGCCGTGGCGCAATGGCTAGGCGCGCAGCGGCTGTGGCTGCATGCACGACAGGTGGCGTGGCAGCCCGAAGGCCTGGCGCCGACCATCGTGGAGGCGGCCGCGCCCCCGGAGTGGGCCTTGCTGACGAATGGGGCGCTTCTCCCCGCACCAGCGGGCCGAACCGGGCGCACGGACAATGCGGCCCCATGAACCCCGGCATCGTCTACGCCGCCCTCGCCTACGCGGCGTGGGGGCTGTTTCCGCTGTACTTCCGCCAGGTAGCCAGCGTCTCCGCCTTCGAGATCGTGCTGCACCGGACCGTGTGGTCGCTGGCCTTCGTGCTGGTGCTGCTGGCGGCGACGCGCCGCTTCGCCTGGCTGGGGCCCGTGCTGCGCGAGCCGCGCCGGCTGCTGGCCTTCGGCACCAGCGCGCTGCTGCTGTCGGGCAACTGGCTGATGTACGTCTGGGCGGTGAACAACGGTCACGTCATCGACGCCAGCCTCGGCTACTTCATCAATCCGCTGGTGTACGTGCTGCTGGGCTACCTCGTGCTGCACGAGCGGCCGCGGCGCATGCAGTGGGCCGCCGTGGCACTGGCCGGGCTGGGCGTGCTGTGGCTCACCTGGCAAGGCCGGCAGCTGCCGTGGATCGCACTGGTGCTGGCGGGCAGCTTCGGCCTCTACGGGCTGATGCGCAAGACCGCATCACTGGGTGCGTTGGAGGGCCTGGCGCTCGAGACGCTGCTGTTGGCGCCGCTGGCGGTGCCGCTGCTGGCGCTGTGGACCTGGCGCGGCAGCAGCGCGCTCGCGCATGCCGACGCGGCCACACTGGGCTGGCTGCTGTTCGCCGGGCCGCTCACGGCTGTACCGCTGCTGCTGTTCGCGGCCGGTGCACGGCGCATCCCGCTGGCCACCTTGGGGCTGCTGCAGTACATCGGCCCCACGCTGCAGCTGATCACCGGCGTGTGGCTGTTCCACGAGCCGTTCCAGCCCGCCAAGCTGGCCGGCTTCGTGCTGATCTGGCTGGCACTGCTGGTGTACAGCGCCGAAGGCCTGTGGGTGGCGCGGCGCCGGAGCCTAGCTGCGGCGTAGCGCCTCAGCTCGCGACCGCCAGCACCTGGGCCGCGGCGTTCACCACCGCGGCGATGCGGCCGATGTCGCGCAGCTGCTGTGTGGTCAGGCCTTCCTTCTTCAGCAGGTCGAAGTGGCTCTTCACGCAGAAGTGGCACTTGCCGACGATCGACGCCGACAGCGCATAGGCCTCGAACTTCTTCTTCTCCACGCCGCCGCTGTTGGCGTAGGCGTTCATGCGCAGTTCGGCGCGCATGCCTTTCAGGTCCTCGTCGCCGGCCATCTCCACGAACGGATACCACGCGTTGTTCATGCCCATCAGCGCGGCCGCGGTCAGTGCGGCATTGGCTTCGGCGGCGGGCATGTTGGCGCGGAACGCGTCCACCAGGTGCTGGCTCTTGGCCGCGAATGCGGCGGCCAGCGCTACGCCCAGTGCGTCCTCGGGGGCCAGGCTGCTGCGCGCGATCACGCCATCGAGGTTGAGGCGGATGTCCTTCGCGTAGTCGGGAATTCGCTCCTTGATCGAGTTTAGAAATTCCATAGCGTTCTCCTATGTGGCAGGGGCAAAAAAGCCCGGCAGCGCCGGGCTTCGCCGAAGGTCAGAGCGTGGAGCCGCCGACGCTGCGGTTGCAGGGGCAGAGCTCGTCGGTCTGCAGGCCGTCGAGCAGGCGCAGGATCTCTTCGGGGCTGCGACCCACGTTGAGGTTGTTCACGCTCACGTGCTGGATCGTGTTGTCGGGGTCCACGATGAAGGTGGCGCGCAACGCCACGCCGGCTTCCTTGTCGCGCACGCCGAGCTGGTCCACCAGCGAGCCGGTGACGTCGCCGAACGACCAGTGCTTCAGGCCGTGCAGATCCTTGTGCTCACGACGCCAGCCGAGCTTGGAGAACTCGTTGTCGGTGGAGCCGCCCATCAGCACCGCGTCGCGCTCTTCGAACTGCGCACCCAGCTTGTCGAAGCCGACGATCTCGGTTGGGCACACGAAGGTGAAGTCCTTCGGGTAGAAGTAGATGATCTTCCACTTGCCGGGAAAGCTCTTCTCGGTGATGGTTTCGAACGCCGAGACGCCGTTTTCCTCATGGTGGTTGAAGCCGGGCTTCACGCCGGTGACGCTGAACGCTTCGAGCTTGTCGCCAACAGTTTTCATTGCTGCACTCCTTGATCTGGTTTGAGGTGGATCGGGTGGGACGCAATGCGTCCCAAGCGGTTCCCGATGACCCAGACTATAGACTATTTATAAAGCTCTATTGATAGTTTTAGTCAAACGGGTGCATAGGCATCCTGCCTGCTGCACCCTTCAGCGCAGATCGCCGGCGAGCAGTGCCAGGGTCTCGGGCGGCACGCTCAGGTGCGCCGGATAGTTGGGGTGATCGCAGCCCAGCTTCACCTGCGCGCCGGCACGCACGGCCTGCCGCGCCGCGGGCGGAAACTCGAAGCGCAGAAAGTGCACCGAGGACGTTTTCTCCGCGTTCTCGCGCTCCAGGTCCTCGTCGGCCACGGCGTACACGCGCGGATGGCCTTCCACCTCCACGAACATGCGGTCCTCCACGCCGATCAGGCGCGCCAGTTCGCGCTTGCGTTCGTGTACGTCGGGGTATTCGAGCATCAGGGTCGCCTTCCAGTTGCTGCCGTCGGGCACGAGCGGCAGGTAGGCGTCGAGCTCCTGCTGGATGCCCTCCTCCTCGAAGACGCGCTCCACGCGCAGCATCTCCTGGATCTGGTAGCGGATGGTCTGCTCGTCCTCGAACTGCACGCTCATGTGCTCGCCCAACTGCACGGTGCGCGCGCGGCGATGGGCGATCACCTCCGAGTGGTGCGCCTTGCGCCACTTGGCGTAGGCCTCCAGGGTCATCAGGCTGTCGCGGGTGAGGGTCATGCGAGTCTCCTTCAGATGCCGTAGGCGCGGCGCAGCAGGCTCAGCGGGTGCGCCACGGCCTTGGCGGGCGTGCCGGCCTGCGCCATGCCTTGCGCGATGTGGTGGCCGGCCAGTGCACAGTCGCTGCTGACCGCGTCCGGCTCGTCCTTGGCCATCGCCTTGAACACCGGACGGCCGATCTTCATGGCCACCGGATGCGTTGCTGTCTTCACGCCGTAGGTGCCGGCGTGGCCGGAGCAGCGCTCCACCACGTTGAGCTTCACCTCCACGTGCTGACCGATCAGCTTGAACATCTCCTCGGTCTTGCGGCCGATGTTCTGCACGCGCCCATGGCACGGGATGTGATAGCTGACCTTGCCCAGCGCCTGGCGGAAGTCGGTCTTCAGCAGGCCGTCCTTGTGGCGCGCGACGAGGTACTCGAACGGGTCGAACATGGCCGCCTTCACTGCCTGGGTATCGGCGCATTCCGGGAACATCAGTGGCAGCTCCTGCTTGAACATCAACGTGCAGCTCGGAATGGCCGAGACGATGGCATAGCCCTCGCCCGCGTAGCGCGCCAGCACCGGCATGTTGGCCTCCTTGTGGCGCGCCACCGCCGCCAGGTCGCCCAGCTCCAGCTTGGGCATGCCGCAGCATTGCTCCTTCTCGACCAGCACATACGGAATGTCGTTGTGCTCGAGCACGGCGATGAAGTCGCGCCCGATGCCCGGCTCGTTGTAGTTCACGTAGCACGTGGCGAACAGCGCCACCTTGCCCGGCGTGCGCTGGCCGTTGGTGACCACCGCGGCGGCGCCCTGCTTCGGCACGCTCCAGCGCAGGCGCTGCGGCGCAAGCTCGGGCAGCCACGCGTCCGGGTGCACGTGCAGCAGCTTGTCCATCGCCTTGCGCGCCGGCTTCGTGCGGTTGATGGCATTCACCGCCTGCACCACCAGCGGAATGCCGGCGAACTGGCCATGCACGTCGGTGCTCGCCAGCAGCGCCTCGCCCCGGCTCACGCCGCCGGCGCGGAACTTGATGGCCTTGGCGCGCAGCATCGTATGCGGAAAGTCCAGCTGCCACGGATGCGGCGGCACGTACGGGCACTTGGCCATGTAGCACAGGTCGCACAGGTAGCACTGGTCCACCACCTTCCAGTACGCCTGCCGCGGCACGCCGTCGAGCTCACCGGTGCTGCCTTCGTCGACGAGGTCGAACAGCGTGGGAAACGCATTGCACAAGCTCACGCAACGGCGGCAACCATGGCAGATGTCGAAGATGCGATGCATCTCATCGAACGCGGCGGCCTCGTCGTAGAAGGCCGGGTTGCGCCAATCGATCGGGTGGCGGGTGGGCGCTTCGAGATTGCCTTCGCGCTGGGTCATGCGCTCCTCCTGATGTGAGAAAGGGGCTTCCGCGAGCCCCTTGTGCGCCATGCAGACGAGCGCTTCAGTCCGTCAGCGCGTCCAGGGCCTTCTGGTAGCGGTTGGCGTGCGAACGCTCGGCCTTGGCCAGCGTCTCGAACCAATCGGCCACCTCGTCGAAACCCTCGTCGCGCGCGGTGCGTGCCATGCCGGGATACATGTCGGTGTACTCGTGCGTTTCGCCGGCCACTGCGGCCTTGAGGTTGTCGCGCGTGGGCCCGATCGGCAGGCCGGTGGCCGGGTCGCCCACCTGCTCCAAGAACTCGAGGTGGCCATGGGCATGGCCGGTCTCACCTTCGGCCGTGGAGCGGAACAGCGCGGCCACGTCGTTCTGGCCTTCGATATCGG
>CAMLIZ010000011.1 GCA_946480245.1 uncultured Pseudomonadota bacterium | reverse complement strand
CGGACTCTTAATCCGTTGGTCGTAGGTTCGAATCCTACAGGGCCCACCAACATAAGCCGTTGATTCTTATAGGGTCAACGGCTTTCTTACTGTATGGCCGGCCAGTGCTCGAAAGGCGCGAAATTCCCACCGTGGGAATATCACAGCGCTTTGCGCCGGGCCACGCCTGACCGCTCGTACACCTTGGCCGTGGTCGTTGGCGACGCATGCAGGTCGGGCAGCGCGCCCTCGCGCTCCTTGTGCGCGGTGGTGTAGTAGGCCCGCAAGTCGTGGAAGGTGAAGCGCCTGGTGATCACCTTCTCGGCGATCGCTTCGCGCATCAGCTTGCCCCACATGGCCGCGAAGCCGGCCGCGGTGTATGGGTTGCCGTGGCGGTTCGGGAAGACGGTGCCGACCTTCGGGTCACGCGCGATCGCCTGAAGCCGGCCGCGCAGCTCAAGCAATGCCGAGCTCACCTTCACCGCCTCCACCTTCTCCACCCCCTTGCGCTGCTTGGCGCGGCGCAGGCGCACCTCGTCGGTCCCGAACTGCGCCCAGCCGAGCGAAAGGAACTCGGCCTGTCGGCTGCCTGCGAGCGCTGCGAACTCCGCGGCCATCGTGATCACGCGCCACTGGCCGCCCTTGGCCTCGGCGTGCTTCACCAGCGCGGCGATCTCGTCCGGCGTCGGCGCGACCGTGCGCGGCCGCTCCTTGTTCCGCTTCACCTGGCCGCCGCGGCACGGATTCGCGGTCGCCTCTCCGCGCTCGATCGCCAGCGCGATCAGGTTGCCCAGCAGGGCGATCTCGCGGTTCGCGCGCACCGGCGCCTCGGCACGCTCCACGCGCAGGTAGCGCGCCACGTCAGGCGCGGTGATGCTGGCCGCGGGCTCGTCGCCGAACACCTGCAGCAGCGGCTCGCTGTAGGCCTCGTAGTCGGCCTGCGTGCGGTCCTTCAGGGCCTTCCATTCCGGTGAGGCCTTGTACTGGCCCCACAGACGCCGGATGGTGCCGCTGTCGTCGATGTCGCCGTTCAGCTCCAACACGCGGCGCATCGCCTCGATCTTGTCGGTGCCGAGGTTGATCGGCTTGGCGCCCACCGGGTGGTAGCGGTAGGTGATCGTCTTGCCGTCCTTCCAGAGCCGCGCCTCCATGCGCGGCAGCAGGCCGGCGGCACTCTTGCGATCGCGCGGGCGGTTCATATCGGCTTGCTCCACTTCGGGCCGCCCTGGCGGGTGTTTTGGGCCCTGGCCAGGTCGGTGCGGCGCACCAGCGGCCGGCCATTGGGCTTGCGCTCAACGGGCAGCCGCAGCACGTCGCGAAGGTAGCGCACTTTGGCCGCGTTCTGCTTCAGGCCGGCGCAGATCTCGTCGACCTCGGCATCGGTGAGGTAGGGCGGCAGGGTTGCGATCGCTTCCATCATGCCCCGTAGATCTTGGTGAGGTCAGCCTTCACCGCGCGCCCGCGCTGCCGCAGCAGGTTCGCCAGACGTGTCCGGTCGTGATGGCTGTGCGATGCCTGCCGCAGCAGGCCGAAGTAGCTGTTCGCGGTGCGAGGCAAATCGGCATCGAGCGTGCGTTCCACGCGCGCGAGGCCGGTGCGCACGGTGCGCGGCCGCGTGATGCGTCTCCATGGCAGCACGACCTGGCCGACGAAGTCGACGCCGCGATCCACCGGCTGAAGGATCGTCTTGGCCGGGTTCAGTCGCGCGCCGAGCCGCGACGGAAGGAAGGCGTCGATGCTGGCCAGGGCGGCATTGAGCCACTGGGGAGATGCGTGCAGCAGCACGAAGTCATCGACATAGCGGACGTAGTGCGGCGCACGCAGGCGATGCTTCACGAACTGGTCCAGCGCGTCGAGGTAGACATTGGCAAAGAACTGTGACGACAGATTGCCGATCGGCAGGCCGCAGTGGGCGGGCGCGTTGAACAGGCTCTTGTGGGGTGGCACCAGCGCGAGCAGGTGGCGCGGGCAGCGCACCTCCACGTCGCCGCGCGGGTCGTGCCACAGCACCGTGTCAGTCAGGCAGTGCCACCAGGGCTCATCGATGCGCGCGTGCAGTTGATCGCCAAGCACGCGCTTGTCGATCGACACGAAGAAGTTGGCGAGGTCGCACTTCAGGTAGTGTGCTGGCCGCGACCAGTTCTGCGTGATGCTGCGCACCTGGTGCTCAAGGCGCTTGGCGGCGTACAGCGTGCCGCGCCCCGGGATGCAGGCGCAGCTGTCGGTGACGAAGCTGGCAAGGAACCGCGGCGCGATATGGTTGTACAGCAGGTGGTGGACCACGCGGTCCCGAAAATCGGCGGCCCACACCTCGCGCGGCTTCGGGTGGGTGATGACGAAGCAGATGCTGCGGCCGGGCCGGTAGGTGCCGGCCTTCAGTTCGTCGAAGAGATCGCAGAGGTTGCGCTCGAGGTGGCGTTCGAATACCTGTACGCTGTCGGTGTTGCTCTTGTGGCGCCGGCAGTCTAGATAGGCGCTGACCAGCGCCTCGAAGGTGCACGCGGAAGCTGAACGTGCGGACGGCTCGTGCGAGGAACTCGTTGTTCTTGTCGTTGTAGTTCTGGTTGCCGTTGTTGAAGTTCTGGATCCAGGCATAGTCGTCGGAGTACTGCGTCGTGTCGTGCTATCGACGTCGCCCCGCCGAAGGCCTGCGCCGATCAGCGGGGAAACTGCGCCGGGCAGACCCGAACCAGTCGGGCGGTTCCCGTGGTGCGCATGGCGGTGCCCTTGTGGGGCAGCGGCACAACCAGATTCAAGTTGCGCACGGGCATGGCAGGCCGTGACCTTCATGCTGCAGGCGCCCTTTCGCGTGCGGACTTCAGCCAGCCGCCGCCCTGCCTGCCGATGCTCTCCAGCAACTGCGTGGCTTGTGCCCACAGCTTCGGCGAGACCATGCGTCGGTCGAACGACACGCGTAGCAAGACGGTGACGGTGCGCTGCAGCTTGAGCAGCTCCTCGATGTACCGCTGACGATCGCCGCGCTGGCTGGCGTTCGCCATGGCCATCGCGTCCAACATCTCGATGCAGTGATCGTGGATCCGCTGGCCGATCGAGCGCTTGAACGCGCGCGGCATCTGCGTCTGCACGTCCAGCGCGAGCGAGAGCAGCGCGGAGCCGGTGCGGTAGATCGGGAGGTCGTGGTGCAGCGCCATGGCTGAAGAATCAAAGGATCAAATGGTCAATCTGCGGACGGCTCGTGCGAGGAACTCGCCGCTCTTGCCGTCGTAGTCCTGGTTGCCGCAGCCGAAGTACTGGATCCAGGCATAGTCGCCGGAGAACTGCGTGCTGGTCCAGTGGTATGCGCTCTGGTCGAACTCGTCGCGCAGATTCGCGTAGAGCAGGGCTGCCTCGAATCGCGACGGCAGCGCGCCGTCTACGTCTTCAGCCCAGGCCATGGCCTCTTTCCAGTCGAGGCGGCCGGTGGGCTTGGCCGGCAGCAGGATCAGGTGGTGAGAAGGCTTGCCGTTCTCGATGACGATGCCGGCATAGCGCTCGCCATCGCGGAGCTTGATGGTCCCGGCGGGGATCGAGATCTCGGTGGCTGCCTGGGCCTTGAACGCAGCGATCATCGTGGTCAGCTTGCTGTGCTGCTCCTCGATCTGCTGCAGCGTGATTTCGCTCATCTGCTCTCCTGGTGGTGGTTGGAAAAGAACTGAAGGACTAAGCCTTGAATCTGCGGACGGCTCGTGCGAGGAACTCGTCGTGCTTGTCGTCGTAGTGCTGGCCGCCGCCGCTGAAGTCCTGGATCCAGGCAGAGTCGACGGAGTACTGCGTGCTGGTCCAGTACCAACGCGGCTCGAACGCTTCTGAGCCGCCAGCCCTGAAGACCTCGGCCGCCGTCTGCGCCGGAGCCTCTTCGGTGTAGGGATAGCCGACCGGCACGGAACTCGGGTTGTCTCCGTCGCGATAGCTGCAGCTGTTGCTGTCGGCCGTGGGCTTCAGGTTGCGGTAGATCACCTCCAGCACATCGCGGCTCGGCAGGGCCCAGTCCTTGCAGCCGTTGATGTCAAGCGCGAGGATGCGTTGCGCGAGCTCGCTGCCGGCCTCGGCCATGGCGAGGGTGTTGGCGCGGCAGTCGAAGCAGCTGCGGGCAGCCGGCACGTCCTTCCACGTCGGCAGCCAGCGGCCCTTGATCTCTCCGGTCGCCTTGGGCGCGACGGCGATGCCATAGACGCCGTCTGGCATCGTGATGTAGCCGGCGAAGAAGCCGCCTTCGACGGGCGTGCCGGGCTGCAGGCTGGTAAGCGCGGCAAGCCGCTGTTCGATCTGAGCGTTCATCTTTGCTCCTGTGGTGAATTGGTGATGTGAGATCGGGCGGCTTGGTCTTCGCGCTCAAGCGCCTCGACCACTGCCTCGGGAGTGAGGCCGAACTGAACCGCGGCTGCATGTACAGCCGTTGCCAGGTCAGCGCCACCGTGCACTGCAGCGATCACGGCGCGGCGAATCTTCTCGATGGGGACGATCGTCATGCCGCCTCCGTGTCCCGCATGTGCTCGATGGCCTTGCCGGGGGCGGCGGCGCGCCAGTCCGGCCATTTGCGACCCTCGTTCTTGGTCTGCTTGGCTTCGATTGCGGCGACGATCTGCTCGGGCGTCGCGCCGCTGCGCCAAGCACCGTCGAGGCCGAGGATGATCACGTCGACCCACTCGGCCAGTGCGCCGCCGCTCTCGCGCACCTCCTGCAGTTCCTTGGCGATGTGGTCGGTGACGCCTTCGACGCGCCGGCCGGGGCCGAAGGTGCGCTCGCTGAAGGCCATCTGCCGGCGCAGGTGCGACACCAGGTCGAACTGCAGCGGCAGGTGGATCACGCGCAGGCCGAGCCGGTGCGCGACGTGAAGCTCGAGGTTCGCCCCCCTGCTGCTCTCCCAGCCCGGCATCAGCGCGATCGCGTCGCAGGTGCACAGCTCGCGCAGGTCGTTGCGTAGGCACAGTTCCCACGTGCCGGGGTACTGCAGTTCGGCTGGATTGACGACTTCGTGGCCCTGCTCGCGCAGGTGTGCCGCCCACTGGTGGAACGCCGGGAAGTTGCTCTCGGAAAGGCCCGACATCGGGCCGCTGAGGTAGACGCGCATCACGCGGCCTCCCGAACACCATCGGTGATGGCAAAGAACACGTCACGACAGGCGCGCACGTCGACGAGCGCGCTGTGTGCGCCTTCGAGCTCGCGGCCGGTGAAGAAGCGGTATGCCTCGCCGAGATTGGGCGTCTTCGGGTGGCGGCGACCAGCGGCCAGCATGCGCTCCGTAGGCGGCAGCTTCATGATTGGCGTCGCCAGCGAGGCGGTGCACTTCGCGGTGCCGGCCTTCCACTCCTCGACCGTGGACTCGTCGAAGTAGCGCTTGCAGGCGATGCGCACGATGCGTTGATCGAAGCTCTCGTTGTGCGCGATCCGCAGCTGACCTCGTGCCAGCTCCATCAGAAGCTCGACAGCCAGCTCCTCCGGCACGCCCACACGCGTCGCGTGTTCGGTGGTGATGCCATGGATTGCCGCGATGTCGTCAGGGATCACCCAGCCCGCAGGCTTTACGATGACGTCGAGCGTTGCCAGCGTCTTGCGGCTGTCCAGGTCCACCAGGCAAGCGCCGAGCTGCACGATGTGCGGCTGTCGCGGATCCTCGCTCGGCTCGTTGAAAAGCGGCAGGCCAGTGGTTTCGGTATCGTAGAAGAGGGCGGTGTTCATGCGGCTTCCTTGAGTTGGCCCACCACGCCGTTTTCGACCCAGTGGGCGGCGATGGTCTCGGGCAGTTGCGGGGGCAGCGCCTTGAGCGTGCCGAAGATGAGGGCGGTATCGATCTCGCCGTCGCTGGCCAGGATGTCGAGCCATGCCAGCAGGTCCTCGCGGCCCTTCATGTCGAGCACGTCGAAGCGGTCCAGCACCAGCAGCTTCAGGCCCGACAGGTGCGCGATCGCCTCGGCCAGCATCGCGTCGGCGCGCCACTTCTCGGACTCGCTGAGCAGCGCGTAGGGCCGGCCGCCGGCGGTGACGCTGATGTCGGACTCCACGCCGACGCGCGGCCATTCCGTGTCCAGCGAGGCCTGCATCAGCCGCTCGTTGATCGGGTCCAGTGCCTCGGCCAGGATCTCGCCCGGGATGCCGCCGGGCGCCAGCGCCTCGCCGATCGCGTCCCAGGCCGCCACGTCGGCCGCGTGCGCCGCGGCTTCCTTGGTCTTGCGCTCGGCGCTGTCGGCCTGCTGCTTCAGCGCCTTCTGCGCGTCGAGCTGGCGCACCAGGTCCGCGCGCTGCACCTTCAGCTTCTCGGCCTGGGCCCGTGCTTCGTCCAGGCCGGCCGCATTGAACTCGGCCGCCAGCTCCTGCTCGATGGCCTTCACCTCGGCCAGCGCCGCGCGCGCCGCCTCGAGGTCGCGCTTGTCGTTGGCGACCGAGCTGGCCAGGAGGTCTCGGCTGCGCTGGATGTTGGGCAACCGGGCCCGCGCCTTCTCGTCGCCGCCGGTGGCGTTCAGCGGCCCGTGCTCGCGCTCGTAGGCCGCGATCGCAGCGCGCGAGCGCTCCACCTCCGGCGCGTGTCCGAAGAGGCCTTCATCGTCCTCGTTGCCGACACAGCGCAGCAGCGTTGAGAGGCAGGCGGCCAGATCGTGGACCAGCCCGACTCGCGGGCCAGCGCCGGCGGCGGCCGCGGTCTTCACAAGATCGGCCTCCCACTGGGCCAGTTGCTCCTCGTCGGCGCCGAGCTTGGCCGAGATCCGCGCGATCTTCGCGGCGCGCTCCTGCAGCGGCACCAGCTTCGCGCTCAGCGCAGCCCGGCGCTGCTGCTCGGCCTGCAGCTTGCCGATCTCCTGCTGCCACTGCTCCAGCGCGATGCTGCAGTGGTCCAGCTCGGTGGCCAGGCGGCGCGCCAACTCGGCGTCGGCGACCGGCGCCTCGGCGCGCCAGGTCTTCGCCTTCTCGCTGCCGTAGGTTTCGCCGGTGACCGCGCGCCAGGCGCCCTTGGCCTCAGTGGCCTTCGCCTTGGCTTCCTTGCACGCGGTCTCGAAGCCGGCGCGCAGCAGCGGCACCACGCGCTCGACCTTCGCGGCGTCGCAGCCGCGGTCCAGCAGGCGCTGCTTCACGGCCGCGCCGTCGGTCTTCAGGCCCATCAGCCCGAACAGGAACGAGCGCCGCTCGGCCGCGGGCAGCCGCGCGAAGCGCTGCGCGTCCAGCACGTAGGGCAGGGCAGGCGCCACGGTGTGGCTGCTGGTCTGCTTGCCCTGAGGCAGGGTGATGGCGGCGTGGCCATCCTCCAGCGCCACGTCGGCGAAGCCGTGCTCGGCGCCGTCCGCGACCAGCGCGCCGTACTCCTTCTTCAGCTCGACGCGCACCGGCTCGGCGGTGAGCGCCATGCGCACCGCTTCCTGGATCGACGACTTGCCGGCGCCGTTGCGGCCGGCGAAGAGGTTCACGCGCTTGTGCAGCGAGACGTTCACCGCGCGCACGCCCAGGAAGTTCTCGATGTGGATGCCGGCCAGCTTCATGCCGTGGCCTCCTCATCGTTGCGCAGCACCTTGCGGGAGCCGTCCGGCGCCATCGCGCTGACGATGCCCTCGGCCTCCATCTGCTCCAGCAGCCGAGCCGCGCGGTTGTAGCCGATGCGCAGATGGCGCTGGATGCTGCTGATCGACGCGCGGCGGGAGCGGACCACCAGCTGCACCGCTTGGTCGTACAGCTCATCCTGTGGCTCGCCATCGGGCGCTGCGCCGCCGTCACCGGTCGCGGCGCTCGGGTTGTCGTTCTCGTCGTGCCAGTCGTGCCAGCCCTGCGTCCAGCGCGCGACGAGCTCGTGCCGATCGACCGGCGCAGCGTCCTTCGGCTCGCCGTTCTCGGCGGACTTCCGGCCGGCTTGGTAGGCGGCGTCGAGCTGCTCCTGCGTCGGCTCGTTGCCCAGCACCTTGAATTCGGCATCGACGACGTTGCTGTCATCCATGCCCTTGCCGTCGCTGTTCGGGTCGTACTCGTGGCCCAGGTCCATCGCGCGCTGGTCGGGCTCGCCGCGCACGTCGTCCATGCCGTCCAGGTGATCATCGGCATGCGCCACCAGCAGGCGCACCTCCTGGACCAGCGCCTGCAGGAGGTCGCGGCCCAAGGTGGCGGCGGTCATGTTGATGGTCTTCTCGGTCATGATGGTCCTTCAGGTCGGCTGTGAAGAAAGCGGGCGGCCGATCGCTCGGCGCGGGATGGGAACGTCAGGGAGGGAGGAGGAGAAGCACACCCACCCCGCGGCGCCCGGAAAACGGTCACTCCATCGAGGGCGGCGCGCTGCGGCGCCGGCTCTGGGGTTGCGGCGCGGGCGCGGCGGCAGGCGTGGCCTGCAGCTGCTCACGGCGGCGGCGGTAGATGTCGGTGAGGGTTTGGGCCATGTCGCCCTCGACCGTGCGGATCTCGTCGGCCATCAGGTCGAGCGTGTCCACGTCGCCGCACTTCTCCAGGCGCTCGGCGAAGGCCTCGGCGTCGAACGCAAGCGGCTTGTCGCTGGCCTGCTGCTCGGGCTCGGGCGCGTGCTGGTCGCCGTGATCGACGTCGCCCTTCTGGGTCACCTCGACCACTTCGGCAGGAGGCGGGGCCGTGGCGCCGGCGGCTCGCCGCAGCTCATCCGTGGTGACCGCGGTCACGGTGCCGTCCGGTGCCACGTCGACCGTCGTCATGTCGATGCGCTCTTCGGTGGTGTGGCCCATGCCCATCACGATGTCGGGCGCGTGGATGCGGCCGAAGAAGGCGCCGGCCCGGTACTGCAGCATCAGCGCGCGCATCTCGGTCTGCCACTTCGAGCCCGACTTGGCGTACCAGCCTTCCTCGACGGCGAGCTTCATGCTCACCGGCGCGGACTCCACCACCGGCAGGCCGTAGGCCTTGTACAGGTCCAGCAGCTGGCCCTTGAACTCGCGCATCAGCTCGGGCGTGATCTTCGGCTCCTGCACGCCCTTCGGCAGCGCCCAGGCCACGCACTCGACGTTGTCCACCTCGACGGTGCGCTCCGCGAAATCGAAGCCCCGCTTCTGGTCGTTCCAGCCGAGCTTTTCCTTGTAGGTCGCCTTGATGCGGCCCAGGTTGCGCATCTGGAACCGCAGCGGCGTGAAGCGGCCGCTGGCGTTGATCGCGGCGATCACGAACTGGGCCGACCAGGACAGCTTGCCCTCGATCACGTTGGCCTGCTGCATCACCGCGGTGATCGACATGCCGACCGACTGGGCCACCTCGATGGCCACGATGCAGTTGCCGAGCGCCGAGGGGTTCTCCACCCACGTGGAACCGCCCTTGCCCTTCTTCTCGACCATCGTGCGGAACTGCGCGGGCACGGCGTCGGAGTTGGCGAAGGCTTTGGCGATGCGCTGGGCCAGCTCGAAGCCGCGCAGCGAGAACATGTCGACGCGCTGATCGGGCATCAGCGCCGGTGCGTGCTGCAGCGCTCGCAGCTCGGACATGGAAGCGGTGTTGGCGGGGGCGTTCATGGACTCTCCTGACGGTGTTGGTGGTTGATCAGTCGTGGTAGCGGCAGCGGCCGGCGGCGTGCGCAGGGCAGTACTTGGCCGAGCACAACATCGACTTGGGGTTGGGCGGGAACACGCCCGTCTTCAACATCGACGCGGCGATCTCGATGAGGCCGGGCGCCTCGTCGGTGCCCAGCAGCGGGGTCTTCACGTCGGCGATCTCGCCGGTGGCCACGGGCGTTTCCTTGGTGGTCTGCAGCCCGACGATCTGCGCCGGGCCATCCAGGCGCTCGCCGCTGGCCTGCTCGGCCATCAGCGTGTAGACGCCGAGCTGCATCTGGTGGCCTTTCGTGACGGCGCGGCGCCCGCGGCCGTCGTCGGTCTTCTCGGTGGCGCGGCCGCCGGTCTTCAGGTCGGTCACGCCCTTGCTGCCATCGGCCAGCACGCGCACGCGGTCGGTGGTGCCGGTCAGGCGCACCACGCCGTGCTTCGTGACCACATCCAGGGCGGTGCACTTCAGCTCGACCGCGCTGTAGCGCTGCGCCGGCGCGATGTCCTGGCAGTAGCGCGCGGTGAGCTTGATCGCGAACGCGTCGGCGTCGCGCTGGCTCATGTCTTCGTCCCAGGCCACCTCCTGGTCGGGCTCGGCCACGGCCTTGCGCGAAGCGTCGATCGCTTCTTCCACGCTGGTCGGCCGGCCCTCCAGCACGGCGCTGTCGAAGACTGCGGTGCCGGCGTGCACGGCGGTGCCGAGCGCCGCGGGCGCGGCCGACGGCATGCGCAGGCCCATGACGTTCTGCCAGTACCAGCGGTACGAGCAGTCGAAGAGGGAGGGCCACGAGCTGGCCCGGATGATGCCGAGCAGGTGCTCGGCGGTGGGGAGGGTTTCGGGCGCGTTCATTCGAGGCTTTCCAGGAGGGTGGGGTCGACGGTGTGCCGGTCGAGCCAGCGCACGAAGCGCTGCAGCAGTGACAGGCGAGGGGAGGGGCATCGGCCGGGATCAACCGCGCCAGGCATGCCGGACAGCAGCACCGCCTGCAGGTACTCGGCGTCATCGCTCATCGCGGGCGGCTTGGGCTGCCATGCGCCGCCGATGACGATGCCGGTGCTGGTGGTCACGAGGTTCGGGCTCGGCATCACCAGCCCCTCAGCATCCAGTCCTGGATGGCCATCGCTCCGACGAGGCCGATCAGGACCGCCAACACGACGCCGGCGATGCGTTCACGCAGGGGGATCACGGCCGCACCTCCTGGCCGAACTCCGACACGGGGAAGGGCCACGGCACCGAGACGATCGGCACGTAGCGCACGCGTCGGCCGGTCTGGGCGTCGGTGGCGCAGTGGCTGATGCGCATGCCCATCGGGTCGCTGTTCTCGACCGCCTCATAGGCGGCGCAGGTGCGGTGCAGCCAGCAACCCACTCCCAGGCAAGGGATGATGTCCATCAGCGGCACTCCTGACGCTCGCAGCGCACTGGATCGGTGGACGAGGTGCTGTCGTCACTGCCGCCGCCGCAGGCCACCATGACGAGGGCGAACACCATGGCGGCGAGCAGGCACAGCACGAGCTTGAAGAGCGGCGTCATGGGTCAGAACTCCACGGCGCAGGTGATCGAGCGCTGCATGAGCACGCAGCGGCCCACGTAGACACCCAGTGCCGCGCCGGCGGCGTCGGCCACCAGGCGCGAAGGCTGGTAGTTCGCGAAGCCGTGCTCGCGCTTCCACTGCTCGCGCGCCAGGCCGACGGCGAATGCCGCCGCGAATGCAGCAGGCTTGTTGTCGGTGGCCAGGCCGGCCGCGGCGCCGAGAACGAACTCGCCGCCGAGGTGGAGCGACACGTGTTCCTCGCCCCAGCAGTCGCCCTTGGGGCAGGCGTGGGCGGCGCTGGCCGCCGCGAGCAGGACGCATGCCGCGAGGGCCTTGAGCGCGGCGGCCTTCATTCGTCGGCCTCCATTGCGTCCACGTCGTCAGAGGCGTAGTACTCGGCGAAGGACTTGGCCTGCGCGTCGCGCCAGGCGATCGCGCGCAACTGAACGTCTTGGCCGGCGGCAGCATCGCGCACCAGCAGCAGCAACTCGCTGAGCAACTGGTCGCCGTCGCGGCCGGCGAAGCTGTCCTCGGCCAGCCATGCGATCGAACGGGACACCGGAGGCATCGCGCCGGGCGTGCGCACCACGGCCTGCGGCCCGGCGCTGAACGCCGCGAGGAACTCGCGCTTGAGCTGTTCGGTTGCGGCGGCGATCAGCGCGGCGCGCCTCGCCCACCTGTCGGCGTACGGCGCCGGGCCGCTGGCGACCCGAAGGTTCTCGACTGCTCCCATCTCCTGCTCCGTCGTTGATTGGACGGAGCAACTGTGCCACAACAAAAACGTGTGTGCAACAAAAACGTGTGTGTGCGGACGAAAAAAAGCCCGCTGAATGCGGGCTGGCTGGCTGGGCGTGTGGGCTACGGCCGCTCTGCGAAAGCTTTCTGAACGACGATCCTGGGCTCAAAGCCGGGAATTTCCCAAGATGCCAGCAGTCGCTCGCCTGCGTGCACCGGCGCTCCATCGCCCTGCTGCAGAGTGGCGGCGACCGTCGCGCAGTCCTGCCGCTTGGGACCGACGGTGGCCGGGGCCGTGGTCACCACCGTGATGTTGCGGCAGCGCTCGTGGTTTTGGTCGCACGCCCCGGCGAAGCGCGAGCCGGCAGGGATCGGCGCCTGTTTGCCGTCCATCAGCCCGACGATGCTGGGCGCGCGGCAGATGCGAATGGTGCCGGTGGGTTCAGCGCCTGCAACGGTCCAGGCGGCGAGCAGCAGGGTCGCCGATGCGATTCGAGCTATAGCCATTGCGCGACTCCTCCATGGTGAGAGCAGGTGCCGCTGCGGTGCTGGCTGAAGCTGTATGTTCCGTCGCGACAGTGCGCCGTCGCGCCACCGGGGGCCTGGCCGGTCACCGAATGAGCGGGCGAGTGGGCAACTGACCCGTCACGCCTTCTGTAAGTGCCGTGCTCCTGCAGCTGTCTCTCGTCGATCGATGATCTACTTGCCGCTGATGCTGGCGCCGAAGGCGCGGGTGGTTTCGCGACTACAGACGCGCAGGCGAGCGCCGCCGCAAGCGCGACAGCCAAGAGCTTTCTCATCGAGCCTCCCCGCGGCGGTGCGCCGCGTTACCAAAATCCTTCGGTACCCCGTACGCTGACGCCCACCATCACGGCAACGATCTCCAGCGCGTCATCGCGCGAATCGAGCGTTCGGTAACCCTCGGTGCGTGGCACGGCCTGCCAGTGGCCCCCGATGCCTTCGCGGTACATGCGGAAGAAAACTCTTCCCCCGCGATCCTTGACCAGGACACCGTCGCCCGGCTGAGCCTTGACCCGTCGATCGAACTTCACGATGCGGCCAGACCCAGCACGCGGACCCATGGCGTTGTCAGGCACCTCGACCTCGAAGAGGTCGGGCAGGTCTTGATCTCCCATCAGTTCGCTCCACTCAACTCGTGGCGTGACTGTATGTTTTTCCAGGCTCACGGCATGAGCTGGCCGCGAGGAATCTTCACGGTCTTCCCCGTGCATCACTAGGGCTTCTGGCACCTTGAGGTACTTGGAGATCAGTTCTACGCGCCCGCGATTCGGAGCCGTGCTCCCCACCTTCCATTTGCGCAGCGTCTCGTAGGACACCTCCAGCGCGTCGGCCAAAGCCCCGCCGGTTGGCAGCCCTCGTTCACGCGCCAAACGCTCGATGCGGTCACCCACGGTCTCCTTCATGGGCGCGATTGTCTGTACAACAAATCGATGTGTCATCACACGAAATCGTTGCGACACACGTTTTTGTTGTGTACCATGGGCGCATGAAGCCGAAACGTGAACCAGCGATCGCACGACTGGTCTCCCGCCATGGGGGACCAACCGAACTGGCCCGCAAGCTGGGCGGGACCCCCGCGTACCAAGAGATTCAGCGCTGGCTGAAGCGGGGTTGGGCATCGCCAATGCACGTGCTTCGGCTGGAGCCGTTGCTCTTGCCAGGCATGGAGCTGCGTGATCTCTACCTGGACCGCGAGCGCGTCGCCGCGTCCCGCAAGAAGAGTGCTCCGTCTGTGGCGCGTGATCGGCAGCCCGCCACCGCAGGGAGCTGAGCGGCCATGCGCGCTCAAGGCTTCACCTCGCGCGCCATCTGCTTGAACTGCGCGGCAAGGCCTGCGCAGCACCTGCGAAGCAACTCCGCTACCGCGTAGCGGGCCCACTCCAGATCCTCGTTCCGAAAGGTCTTGTTCATGCCGACAGCTTCGACCCTCGGGGACCGTCAAAGCCAGTCCAAGAAGAGGACTGCGGTTGACGAACCCCCCGTGCAACCTTTGCCGGCCCAGCGGCTGCTGCCTATGGCCAAGCAGCCGATACAGGAGATCGACCACGCGCTGGTGCGGCGCCAGCCCACCATGCTGTCCGCCGTGAAGCTGTGCATCTCGATGGGTGGCCTGGAGGCCGACAAGGAGGTGTACATGCCGCTGGGCATCGATGCCGGGCACTGGACCAGGATCATGCGCGGCGAGGCGCATTTCCCGATCGACCGGCTGCCGGACCTGATGGACCTGTGCGGCAACGAGGCGCCGATGCTGTGGCTGGTCGACATCCGCGGCTATGACCTACACAGCCTGCGGCCAAAGGAGACCGAGACGGCCCGCAAGCTACGGCTTGCCCAGGAAGAGATCGAGCGCCTGCAGGCCGAGCGTCACGCCGAGCGTCGCATGCTCTCCGAGATCCTCACCGGCCGCCCGGTGCAAGAGCAACCGCGGGTGCTGTCATGAGCGCGGGCACCTACACCCCGCAGCCCGGCACGGTTGCCTTCCGTGCGCTCGCGCACCTGGAGACACTGCCCGCTGGGGCCGAGATCATGACCAGCGCGCTGGCCGAAGCGATCGGCGCGCCGGCGCTGAGCGTTGGTCCATGTCTTGAGCCCGCGCTGCGCGGGCGAGCGGTGTTCCGTCGCCAGAAGGACACGCATGCTCGATCGCCGTGGTGGTGGTCCCTGACGGATCACTCCTCGCTGCCGCGCCAGCGCATGGTGGCGATCACCGCCGCCGACGGCGAGCCGCTTGCCACGCGTGACGGCAACGACCAAAGGGGCTCGCAGGAGCCGCGCGCCGGCCTCACGGCCAAGGAAACCACCCAGCGGGGCGCCGGCCGGGCCGCGAAGCCCGAAGGCGCGGGTGACGACGCCAAGCGCGACGGTGGGCCTGCGAGCCCCGGCGGATCGCCTGCGCCCGCGCCGGTGTTCATCGCTCCGCAGATCCGCGTGACCCTGCAGATCGAGTGCACGGCGCACCAGGCGCAGCGCATCGCCGAGTTCGTACACGACATGCGGGAGGTCGCCGCGTCATGAGGACCAACGTCGCCGAAACGTCCCTCGCGACGTTCCGCTCGCTGTCGCCTGCGGGCTACCTGCAGCCGAAGGAACGCGAGCTGATGCAGGTGTTCGAGCGCACCCCCGACGCGCGCTACACGCGCCAGCAGCTGGCCGATATGACCGGCATGGCGCTGAGCGGCGTCTGCGGCCGCGTGCGCTCGCTCCTGGACAAGAAGCAGCTGGCGGTGCGCGGCGAGCGCAAGGACCCGGCAACGGGAAAGCCGCAGGAGCTGTTGGGCCTGCCGCTCAAGGGGCAGGAGGAGCTTTTCGCATGACCTGCCTCACCTGCACACACGCCGCGTTCCGCGACAGTGCCGACCAGGAGCGCGACCGCATCCTGCGCCGCATGGCGGCCGCGGGCTTCGTGAACTGCATCCGCTCCGCGTTCCGCGCGAGAACGTCAAGCAGATGATGCTGTGGTCTCCGCTGATCGCGAAGCGCGACAAGGCCACCGGGCGCGTGGTGCGCGTGGACGGCACTGTGGCTGCCAAGGGCGAGCGCGTGCCGGTGCAGGAACAGTGGCTGGTGCCGGACCCGAAGCGCACCGGGCGGAACTGGAAGCACTTCATCGACGGCCTGCGCGCAATGGGTGCGACCGCGATTCAGTGGCGCGTGATCGTCAACGCCGATCTCGGCGCCCACAGCACGCGGGAACGCCTGTACGTGATCGTCCGGTTCGACGGCGAGCCGATCGTCTGGCCCGAGCAGACCCACGCGAAGAAACCGAAGGCGGGGCAGAAGCGTTGGAAGCCCGCGGCCGACTGCATCGACTGGAGCATCCCCGGGCGCAGCATCTTCGGGCGCGAGAAGCCGCTGGCCGACGCGACCATGCGCCGCATCGCCCACGGCATGCGCAAGTTCGTCCTGGAGGCAGCCGAGCCGTTCATCGTGCCGGCGACCCACACCGACGCCAGCAACCGCACGCGCCCGCTGAGCGAGCCGATGCCGACAGTGACGGCCGCAAACCGCGGAGAGCTGATGCTGCTGGCCCCCACGCTGGTGCCGGTCACGCACACCCGCGATGTCGCCTTCGATCCGCGCGACCCGTTGCGCACCATCACCACTGCAAAGGGCGGTGAAACGGCGCTCGCTGCCGCGGTGCTGGTCCAGATGGGCTATGGCGAGCGCGAAGGCCAGGCGCCGCGCGCGCTCGACCTGGAGCAGCCGCTCGGCACCGTAGTCGCTGGAGGCCTGAAGCATGGGCTCTCGACGGCCTTCATGGTCCAGGCCAACGGCGGCTTCAACGACACGCCCGCGCGCGATCTACGCGACCCCGTGTCCACGGTCACCACCAGCGGCAGCCAGCAGCAGCTGATCGCGGCCCACCTGACCGCGATGCGCCGGCACAGCAAGGGCACCGACGTGCGCGAGCCGGTGCCCACGGTGACGGCCGGCGGCGAGCATCACGCGCTCGTCGAGTACCACCTGAGCAAAGAGCAGGAGGAGGGGGCCCTTCGCTGCGCCGCCTTCCTGATGCGCTACCACGGCACAGGCGGCCAGTGGGCCGACCTGCGCGACCCGGCGACCACAGTGACGACGCACGATCGGCTCGCGTTGGTGACCGTCTGGCTCAAGGGCGAGCCGTGGGTGATCGTGGACATCTGCCTGCGCATGCTGGTGCCGCGCGAGCTCTACAACGCTCAGGACTTCCCGGCCAGCTACATCATCGACCGCACCTCAAGCGGCAAGCTGCTGACGAAGACCGCTCAGGTGCGCATGTGCGGCAACTCGGTGTCGCCTCTGCCGATGCGGCTGATCGTTGCCGCCAACTACGGCAACCGCCAGGCGCTGCGGAGGGCGGCATGAGCGGCGACTACGACAGCTTCCTCCGCGCCAAGGTGCAGATGGCCGAGTCCTGGGGCTTCGACATCGACCCCGCGGAGGTCAACCCGCTGCTGAAGCCCCACCAGGTGGCGATCGTCGTCTGGATGGTGGCCGGCGGCCGGCGCGCGTGCTTCGCCGCTTTCGGTCTGGGCAAGTCGGTGATTCAGCTCGAGGCCGTGCGCCTGACCCGCGAGCGCGCCGGCGGCATGGCGCTGATCGTCATCCCCCTGGGCGTGCGCCAGGAGTTCATGCGCGACGCCGCGATGCTCGGCATCACGGTGAAGTTCATCCGCCGCATCGAGGAGGCCGACGACCCCGAGGGCATCTACCTCACGAACTACGAGACGGTGCGCGACGGCAAGCTGGACCCGCGGCTGTTCACCGTGGCCAGCCTTGACGAGGCCGCCTGCCTGCGCGGCTTCGGCGGCACCAAGACCTTCCGCGAGTTCATGGCGCTGTTCGCCGGCGACGACCGGCGCGACCACCTCAATGCGCGCGTGCGCGGCGGCGCGGTGCCGTATCGCTTCGTGGCCACGGCGACGCCCAGCCCGAACGACTACATCGAGCTGCTGGCCTACAGCGCCTTCCTGGGGATCATGGACGTCGGCCAGGCGAAGACGCGGTTCTTCAAGCGCAACAGCGAGAAGGCCGACCAGCTGACGATCCACCCGCACAAGGAGCGCGAGTTCTGGCTGTGGTGCGCCAGCTGGGGCCTGTTCGTGCAGCGGCCCAGCGACCTGGGATTCAGCGACGAGGGCTACCAGCTGCCGGACCTCGATGTGCGATGGCACGAGATACCGGCAGAGCACGACGAGGCCGGCCACAACCGCGACGGCCAGGGCCTCATGTTCAAGCAGGCCGCGATCGGCGTGGTGGACGCCGCGCGCGAGAAGCGCGAGAGCCTGCCGGCGCGGCTGGCCAAGCTGCTGGCGCTGCGCGCCGAGGCGCCGGCCGAGCACCGCGTGCTGTGGCACGACCTGGAAGACGAGCGGCGCGCCATCGAGCGCGCGATCCCCGGCGTGGCCAGCGTCTACGGCACCCAGGACCTGGACGAGCGCGAGAGCATCGTCGTCGGCTTCAGCGACGGCCGCGTGGCCGAGTTCGCCGCCAAGCCCGTGATGCTGGGCAGCGGCTGCAACCTGCAGCGGCACTGCGCCTGGGCGATCTTCCTGGGCATCGGCTTCAAGTTCAACGACTTCATCCAGGCCATCCACCGGCTGCACCGCTTCCTGCAGTCGCGGCAGGTGCGCGTGGACCTGATCTACACCGAGGCCGAGCGCGAGGTGCGGCGCCAGCTCGAACGCAAGTGGCAGCAGCACCTGGAGCAGATGCAGAAGATGACCGCCATCATCAAGGAATTCGGCCTGAGCCAGGCCGCCATGGCCCACACGCTCACCCGCAAGCTGGGCGTGGAGCGCGTCGAGATCCGCGGCGACGGCTACATCCTGGTCAACGAGGACTGCGTGCGCGAGACGGCACGCATGGCCGAGAACAGCGTCGGCCTGGTGCTCACCAGCATCCCCTTCAGTACCCAGTACGAGTACTCGCCGAACTACGCGGACTTCGGCCACACCGACACCAACGACCACTTCTTCCGGCAGATGGACTTCCTGACGCCGCAGCTGCTGCGCGTGCTGCAGCCGGGGCGCATCGCCGCCATCCACGTGAAGGACCGCATCGTGCCGGGCGGCATGACCGGCCTGGGCTTCCAGACCGTCTACCCGTTCCACGCGCGGTGCATCGAGCACTACACCCGCCACGGCTTTGCCTATCTGGGCATGAAGACGATCGTCACCGACGTGGTGCGGGAGAACAAGCAGACCTACCGCCTGGGCTGGACCGAGCAGTGCAAGGACGCGACCAAGATGGGCGTGGGCATGCCCGAGTACCTGCTGCTGTTCCGCAAGCCGCCGACCAGCAACGAGAAGAGCTACGCCGACGTGCCGGTGGTCAAGAGCAAGGAGCGCTACACGCGCAGCCGCTGGCAGGTCGACGCGCACGGCTTCACCAGGTCCTCGGGCCGGCGGCAGCTGAAGCCGGAAGAGCTTCTGGAGCTGCCGCACGACGCGATCTTCAAGCTGTTCAAGGAGTACTCGCTGAGCGAGGTCTACGACTTTGAGCACCACGTGCGCATCAGCGAGGAACTGGAGGCCGTGGGCCGGCTGCCCACCACCTTCATGCTGCTGCAGCCACAGAGCTGGAGCGATGAGGTATGGACCGACATCACGCGAATGTTGACCCTCAACGGCGCGCAGTCGGCCAAGGGCAAGGAGATGCACCTGTGCCCCATGCAGTTCGACATCGCCGACCGGGTGATCAACCAATTCAGCATGCCCGGCGAGGTGGTGCTGGACCCGTTCGGCGGCCTGATGACCGTGCCCTTCCGCGCGATCAAGGCGAAGCGCCAGGCCGTGGGGATCGAGCTGAATCCGGCGTACTTCGCTGACGGCGCCACCTACTGCGCGGCCGCGGCACGCGAGATGGCGATGCCGGACCTGTTCGACCTGCCGGAGTTGCAGGAGGCGGCTTGAACTACTACGAGCACCACATCGGTGACTACGCCGAAGCGACGGCGCATCTCTCGTTCGTCGAGGATGCCGCCTACAGCCGGCTCATCAGGAAGTACTACGCCACCGAGAGGCCGCTACCGCCCGAGCTGCGCCAGGTCCAGCGGCTGGTGGGCGCTCGCACGAAGGAGGAGCGCGAGGCGGTCGATGCGGTGCTGCAGGAGTTCTTCTCGCTCGAAGCGGACGGCTGGCACCAGCGCCGCTGCGACGAGGTGATCCGCGAGTTCCACGAGAAGCAGGCCGAGCGGGCCCAGGAGCGCGAGGCCGCGGCGGAGCGCCAGCGCCGGGCGCGCGAGCGCCGAGCGCAGCTGTTCGAGGCGCTGCGCGCTCACGGTCTGGTGCCGTCCTTCAAGACCACGACCCAGGATCTTGAAGAGATGTTGTCACGCGTGACAACCCCCAGTAGTCACGCGAACGTCACGCCAGCACCAGCGCGTGACGACACGGCTACCCAGACACCAGTCACCAAACACCAGTCCCCAATCCCCAGTCCCCAGTCCCCAGACGCCAGTACTGTGGGTAAGGTGGTGGGCGCCGAAGCGCCGAATGCCGCCGCTGACGCGGCGTCCACCCGAGGCCACCGTCTTCCGGCCGACTGGCAACTGCCGAAAGCCTGGGGCGACTGGGCGCTCGCGGAGTTCCCGCAGTGGACGCCCGAGAAGGTGCGCCGCGAGGGTGCTGCCTTCCGCGACCACTGGTGCGCGAAGACCGGCAAGGACGCGACGAAGCTCGACTGGCTGGCCACTTGGCGCAACTGGTGCCGCAGCGACATCGCCCACCGCGATGACCCGAAGCCGAACGGCCGCGGCGCCGCCGCCGCGCCGGTCGACACGGCGGCGCGCAACGCCGAGGCGAAGCGGCTGCTGGGCTTCAGCACCGCCGAGGAGGCGCCCCATGCGTGAGGCCGACTTCGACGAGTTCGGCGCGCTGCTTGACGCCGTGTGCGGCCTGCTCAGTCGCGGCAGCTACGTCCCGAACGCCACGAACACGGCCCTGTGGTTCCGCGCCATGGAGGCCTACGACCTCGCCACGGTGCGAGCCGCGCTCGATGCCCATGTCCGCGACCCGCAGCGTGGCCGCTTCGTGCCGACGCCGGCCGACGTGATCGCGCAGATCGAGGGCTTCGCCGAGCACGACGGGCGCCCCGGCGTTGAGGAGGCCTGGGCTCTGGCGCTGCGCGCACGCGACGAGGCCGAGACGGTCGTGTGGACGCGGGAGATGGCCGAGGCCTGGAGCGTGGCCAAGCCGGTGCTGCAGCTCGGCGACGAGGTGGGCGCGCGCATGGCGTTCCGCGAGGCCTACGGCCGGCTGGTCGACGAGGCGCGCCGCCAGCGCGTGCCGGCCAGCTGGTCCGCGTCGCTGGGCCACGACCCGGCGCTGCGCGTGGAGCGCCTGCGCGCCGCGGTCGATGCCGGCCGGCTGCCGCAGGCCGAGCTGCTGGCGCTGGACGCGACGCGCGCCGACGTCCTGGCGCTCGGCTACGAGCCGGCGAGCGGCAGCGCATCGGACGCCGAAATCCGCGCCCGCGCGGCACTGCGCGCGCTGGGCGAGCGCCTGAAGGCGAAGCAGGACGAGCCGAGCCGCGACGCCCTGGCCCGCGCCAGCACCGAGGAAGCGAAGGACCGCACGGCCGAGCAGGTCGCGCAGTACGCCGCGGAGCGCGGCATCCCGCTGGAGCCGTCGGCGCCGCAGGGCGAGGAAGGGGAAGCATCGTGACCGAGATCGTTCTCGTGAAGCAAGACCGCCAGCCGATCGCCGAGGCCGATCGCGAGGCCGCGCGCCGCGTGCTCTTCGGCGCGATCGACGGCCTGAGCGAGCAGCACCGCAAGAGCTGGCGCCGCATCTGGCACTGGTTCCTGAACCATGCCGAGCCCGGTGAGATGCTGGAGATCCGCACGCACCGCGAGCGCATCGGCTGGTACCACCGCAAGCACATGGCGCTGGAGCAGCGCGTGTTCGAAGCCCAGGAGCGCTTCCAGCACTTCGGCCAGTTCCGCGCGTGGCTGAAGACCGGCGCCGGCTTCGTGGACTGGATCCCGGGCCCGAAGGGCGGCGTGATCCCGGTGCCGAAGTCGATCAGCTACTCGCAACTCGAGCAGGACGAGATGGAGCGCGTGCACGCCGACATCGTGGTGTTCCTGCGAACCGAGCACGCCGGCCGCGTGCTGTGGCCGCACCTGCCCGATGCCTCGCGCACGCAGGCCATCGAAGCCATCCTCGGGGAGTTCGACGAATGAACCGCGACCTGAAGGCCTGCATGGGCGGCTGGTGCGCCAAGCGCGACCACTGCCCGCACTTCCACGCCGAGAACCGGCGCCAGCCCGCGGAGCGCCTGTGCGTGCCGGGCGCCGACGGCGTCGGCATCGAGTTCCCCATCGTGATCCGTACACCGGCCGGCGCGTGGGAGCGCGTGCCGTCCCGACTTCAACCCGCTGACCCCGTGGAGGCTTCATGACCTGCCCACCCTGCAACGGCGACTGCTGCGGCATGCACGACTGCGCGCCGCCGGAAGCCATCGACACCGGCGACGAGCCGGTGGTGAAGACCTCGCGCGGCGCCCTGTGGTCTGTGCTCGCGCTGCTGGCCGCCTTCTGGGGCGGCATTGCGATCGCCGTCGCGAGGTGCGCATCGTGATCCGCTTCGTCATCCCCGGCGCACCTGTCGGCAAGGGCCGGCACCGCAGCCAGGCGCTCATGCGCGGCGGCAAGCCCGTGCTCGGGCCCAACGGCCGACCGATCGTCACCAGCCACACGCCCGAGAAGACCATCGCCTACGAGGGGCTGGTCGCGCACGAGGGCCGCGTGGCCATGGCCGGCCGGCCGCTGCTCTCGGGCCCCGTCGAGATGGTGCTGCGCTTCGACATGGCGATCCCCAAGAGCCTGAGCAAGCGCGACCGAGCCGCGGCGCTGGCTGGTCGGCTGCGGCCCACGAAGAAGCCCGACACCTCCAACGTGCTGAAGGCCATCGAGGACGGGCTGAACGGCGTGGTGTGGGTGGACGACGTGCAGGTAGTCGAGCTGTTCGTCAGCAAGCGCTACGCGGAAACGCCGGGCGTGGTGGTCGAGATCCAGGAGCTGGAGGGCTGTGCATCGTGAACATCAAGGGCGTGGTCAGGGCTGGCACCTTGACCTTCAACGAGGGGCAGATCCAGCTCAATGGCTGGACCTTCTTCGGGGCCGGCATGAGCGGGCGCATTCCCGACACACCGCTACACCGGCAGGAGCAGCTGCGCGCGGCGCTGATCTTCATCGGCCAGTGTGGCGGCGTGACGCTGACCGACGCAGAGCCGGTGTCCAACGACATCGAGGCGACGCGCGCGGCGATGCAGGCCATCGAGAACGCGAAGGCGGTAGCGCGCAAACCGTGGTGGAGGTTTTGGTGAGCAATCAGGCGATCTTCCGCAGCGTGAACCAGGCGCTGCACGTGAGCTTTCTCATCGCCTCGCTGCCGGTCACGCAGAAGGGCAACACGCAGGCCGCCATCGAGCGGCTGCTGCAGGAGGCGGGCATCCGCCAAGAGGTGGTGCGCGATGGCACGCTGAACTTCAAGGGCCTGTCGCCCATGGAGGTGCGCGGGCAGTGCGCGATGGTGCGCGGCGCGGTGGAACACCACTGCACGGCGCTGGAGCGCTTCGCCATCTGGGCGTGGTTCTCGCACACCGAGGACAAGGCCGAGGGCGTGCGCCAGCTGCGCGACTTCTGCGAGCCCGGCTTCACCGTGCAGAGCCCGCAGGCGCAGATGCTGATGGTGTGGGCAGTGCACGCCACAGGCCGTGCGCGAGACATCTGCACCCAGCGCGCGATCGCTGCCGAGCACGAGCTGTCGCAGTCGACCGTGCACCGGAACATGCAGATGGTGGCCAAGACCGCGGGGCGACTGCGCCGCCAGGGCATGGACCGGTTGGAGCCGATGTTCCGGCGTGACGGACTCGTCGATTGCGAGGACGCGATCAGCTGCGCGTGAGCGATCCCTCTGGTCGGCCGTGAATCAACCTGCTATAGTTTTTGCTACTGTCGGGACGTAAGTGTCCCTAGAGCCCGAATGAGCCCGCCTCGCTTCAAGCGTCGCGGGCTTTTTCGTGGTCGCTCAGATACTGGGCGGCCCTGCTGATCAACCGCGCGTCGTCACCGAAGAATCCCAGCCCGGAATTGCATCTCTTGCAGATGACGCCCCGGATCGTTTTGGTGCGATGGCAATGATCAACTGCAAGACGTGAGGTGGTGCCGCAGATCGCACACGATCTGTCTGCCCGCATCTCGGACGCCTGCTCCCGGGTAAGGCCATGTGGCTCACGTATCGGTCCGCCTGCACCTCGATGCTGGCGAACCGAGTTCACGCAGCGCCACACATTCACCTTCAGACGGAGCGCGACGGGACCGCAGTGTCTGCATACGCCGGTTCGTTCATCAATGTTCTTGCTCAGCAAGACGTGAACATGCTTTCCCATACCGCCGATTCTAAAAAGCCGGCGGGCCTTTTCGTTTCCGTACCGCACTTGCGGCCCCGCACACACACGTAGCGCAATCGTGCGCCCCACGGGCAAATGGGGCGGGATTTTCCTCAGTCGCACTCGCTGGGCATTTGCGCGTGAGTGCGGGCGGCTTGACCCTGCGCCGTCCCGGCGTCAGTCCGTAAGGGTCATTCACCTGCGCCGATGTGCAGATGAGGCAACACCATGGCCAAACGCAAGGCGAAAGAGTCGCCGCCGCGAAAGATTGGCCGGCCTACCAAGTTCCACAAGGACGTTCCCGAGCAGGCTCGAAAGCTCTGCTTGTTGGGTGCGACCGATGCGGAGATGGCCGACTTCTTCGGCGTGTCCGAGAACACGCTCAACCGGTGGAAAAAAGAGCACCCCGAGTTTCGTGAGTCCATCACGCGCGGGAAGCTGTTGGCGGACGCAGAGGTGGCCGCCAGCCTGTACCACCGCGCGATCGGCTACAGCCACAAGGCGGTGAAGATCCTGCAGTACGAGGGTCAGCCGATCACCGTCGACTACACCGAGCACTACCCGCCGGACACGCCTGCCGCGCGCGCCTGGCTCCACAACCGGCAGCCCACGCGCTGGCGCTCAAACCCGGATGTCGGTGAAGGCGCCGACGTGCCGACGCCGGTGCAGGTCACCGTGAACGTCGTCGATGGCCGCCGTGACGCTCAATCCGACGCTTAACGTCCCGCAGGCGCGCTTCCTGGCGCTGCCGCACAAGTTCCGCGCCTTCGTGGCCGGCTTCGGCTCGGGCAAGACGTGGGTGGGCGGCGCGGGGTTGTGCAAGCACTTCTGGGAACACCCGCGGATCAACGCCGGCTATTTCGCGCCGACCTACCCTCAGATCCGCGACATCTTCTATCCGACGATCGAGGAGGTCGCGTTCGACTGGGGGCTGCGGACGCGGATCAACCAGGCGAACCACGAGGTGCACCTGTTCTCGGGGCGCCAGAGCCGCGGCACCGTGCTGTGCCGATCGCTCGAGAAGCCCAACGAGATCGTGGGCTTCAAGATCGGCCACGCGCAGGTCGACGAGCTGGACCTGCTCAAGCGCGACAAGGCGCAGTTGGCGTGGCGCAAGATCATCGCGCGCATGCGCTACCGGGTCGACGGCCTGCGCAACGGCATCGACGTGACGACGACGCCCGAGGGCTTCAAGTTCGTCTACCAGCAGTTCGTCAAGGACGTGCGCGACAAGCCCGGGCTGGCCAAGCTCTACGGCATCGTGCAGGCCAGCACGTACGACAACGAGAAGTACCTGCCCGACGGGTACATCGAGTCGCTGCGCGCCAGCTACCCGCCGCAGCTCATCGAGGCCTACCTGCGCGGCCGGTTCGTGAACCTCACGAGCGGCGCGGTGTACCCGGACTTCGATCGCGCGCTCAACGCGACGCTGGAGCAGATCCATCCGGGCGAGCAGCTGCACATCGGCATGGACTTCAACGTCACGAAGATGGCCGCGATCGTGTTCGTCATCCGCGACGACGAGCCGCGCGCGCTGGCCGAGCTGGTGAAGGTGCGCGACACGCCCACGATGGCGCGTCTGATCGTCGAGCGCTTCAAGTCGCAGGGTCACCAGGTGGCGGTCTACCCGGACGCCAGCGGCCAGAACACGAGCAGCAAGTCGGCATCCGTGTCCGACCTGACCATCCTGCAGCAGGCCGGCCTGACGGTGCGCGCGCCCAGCGCCAACCCGCCGGTGAAGGACCGCATCAACGCCGTCAACGCGCTGGTGCTGAACGACCGGGCCCAGCGGCGGCTGAAGGTGAACACCGACAACTGCCCCACGTTCACCGAGAGCCTGGAGCAGCAGGTCTACGACGAGAACGGCGAGCCGGACAAGGACGGGGGCCTGGACCACACCAACGACGCCGGCGGCTACTTCCTGCACTACCGCTGGCCGGTGAAGCGGCCGCTGGTGCCGCACGCGCAGATCAACCACATGGGTCGATGAGCCATGCCCGACTTCAAGACCCTGCAGGCGACCTACACGAAGGACAACGACTACCCCGAGCGGGCGTTCCGGGTGGCGTCCTACCTGCGCGTGCTGGACGGCACGCTGTACGACGAGCTGAAGTACCCGTTCGGCGAAGAGAAGAACAAGGCCGGCGAGTACGTGCCGCTGGCAAGCCGGCGCCCCTCGGCGCGCACGCGCTTCTGCCGCACTGTCGTCAATGACTCGGTGTCGCTGCTGTTCTCGGAGGGCCACTTCCCGGCCATCGAGTGCACCAACGAGGCCACCCGCGACACGCTGACCGCGATCGTGCGTGAGACGTGTCTGAACGCGGTGATGATCGAAGCGGCCACAGCCGGCTCGGTGGGCAGCGTGGCGATCCTGATGCGCGTGCTCAAGGGCCGCGTGTTCTGGTCGGTGATGCGCACCACCTACCTGACGCCCACCTGGGACCCAGAGGCGCCCGACACGCTGCTGCGCGTGACCGAGCGCTACAAGGTCAAGGGCGACGTGCTCAAGCGGGCCGGCTACGCGATCGCGGATGATGACCTCGCCACCGAGTTCTGGTTCCAGCGCGAATGGAATGCCGGCGCCGAGACGTGGTACCAGCCGCAGAAGAAAGCCGACGCGAGCGCCGGCACACCGCCGGTGGTGGACACCGCGCGCACGGTGACCCACGGCATCGGCTTCGTGCCGATCGCATGGGTGCGCAACCTGCCGGGCGGCGACGACATCGACGGCGAGCCGACGTTCCCGCCGGAAGCGATCGACACTCAGATCGAGGCGGACTACCTGCTCAGCCAGGGTGGCCGCGGCCTGAAGTACCAGAGCGACCCGACGCTGCACATCAAGGAGCCGGCGTTCCAGGACGGTGCCGCGGTGGTCAAGGGCGCAGCCAACGCGATCGTCACCTCCGAGAACGGCGACGCGAAGCTGCTGGAGATCAGCGGCGACGCGGCGGCCGCGGTGCTCGACTGGGTCAAGGGCCTGCGCGAGCTGGCGCTCGAAGGCGCCGGCGGCAACCGCGCGAACGCGGACAAGCTCAGCTCGGCGCAGAGCGGCCGCGCGATGGAGCTGATGAACCAGTCGCTGATCTGGCTGGCCGACAAGCTGCGCATCAGCTACGGCGAGGGCGCGCTGCTGGACCTGCTGGGCATGGTGCTCAAGGCCTCGGCGAAGTTCCCGCTGCGCGACAAGAAGGGCCGCGCGCTGCAGAAGCTCAAGGTCGACGAGGACATCGTGCTGCGCTGGCCGCAGTGGTACCAGCCGACCTACGCCGACAAGCAGACCCAGGCCGAGACGCTGGACGTGCTGCGCGGTGCCGGGCTGCTGTCGCGCGAGACGGCGATCAAGTCGATCGCGCCGGCGTATGACATCGCGGACCCCGAAGACGAGATGCGGCAGATCGACGCCGACCCGCCACCCCCGAACAGCGTGGCGGCCAAGCCCAAGCAGGAGCCGCTGAGCCAATCCGACGACTGATCCCTGTCGCCGCGGCCCGGTGCCGCCGGCGTTGTGCAACCGCCCGCCCGATGGCGGGCTTCTTCCTGGAGGCCTGATGGCTGAGGAAACCACCACCGACGCGCCCCCCGCGGCGCCTCCCGCGATGACCATCGCGACCGCGCCCCAGACGGTGTGCGAGCAGCTCGGCGTCGCCGGCGCGCTCGTGATCACGCGCGCCGAGGACGGCACCATGATGCTGCTCGGCCACGGCGTGAATCACCACGCCGCCAACGAGATGCTGTCGCGCGCGATGCAGGTCAACCTGAACCAGCACGACGAGCTTGTGCGGCAGGGCCTGGCCGGCGCGCTGGCGCAAGCCAAGCAGCTGATGCTCGACGGCGAGCAGGTCGGAGGTGTGCAATGAGCGCGCTCCTGCGAAAGCTCCTGAGGCATGGCGGCTACATGGAGCCCGAGAACGACGGCGGCGGGGGCGGGGGCGGTGGTGGTGGTGGCGGCAACCCCCCCGCACCAGCACCCGAGCCGCAGACCTTCTCGGTCGAGTACGTGCGCGAGCTGCGCGCCGAGAACAAGGGCTACCGCCTGAAGGCCACCGAGCTGGAGACGAAGCTGCAGAAGATGCAGGCCGATGTCGAAGCCTTCCCGAAGACGCTGGAGGAGAAGCTGAAGGAGGCGAACACCGCCGCCGACCAGCGCATCATCCGCGCCGAGCTCAAGGCCGCGGCCCTGAAGGCCGGCATGGTGGACCTCGATGGTCTGAAGCTGGCCGACCTGTCGAAGGTGAAGCTGAACCCCGAGACCGGCGAGGTGGAGGGGGCCGACGCGCTGATGGAAGAGATGAAGAAGGGCAAGCCCTACCTCTTCGGCGCCAGCAGCACCAGCAGCACCGGCAAGCCGCCGCCGAACGATGGCGGCAAGCCGAACGCGAAGAAGGCTACCGAGATGACGCCCGAGGAATACGCCGCTGCGAAGCGGGCCCTGGGCATCCGCTGATCCACCACCGGGCGCGCGGCCGATCCGCGCGCCTTTCTCCACCACCAACTGCTACCCGGCGCGCAAGCGCCATTCCCATCGGGGCCCGACGCCCAGGGGGTCGAACCTCAACCCTCTAGGAGCCCGACATGGCCATCCAGAACTTCCCGGCTGCCCTGCAGCCGATCATCCAGCAGAACTTCCTGGAGCGCGAGTTCCAGGACCAGATCCGCTCCGTCCTCGGCTACCGCCAGGTGGCACGGCGCGAGATGTTCCCCAACAAGATCGGTGAGACGGTCACCAAGACCCGCCCGGGCCTGAAGGCGCCCACCACCACGCCGATCACGCCGTCGAGCAACACCAACCTGGACAACGGCCTCACGCCGTCGACCTGGACGGTGGAGCAGTACACGCTGTCGATCGCGATGTACGGCGACACCATCGACCTGAACACGGTCACTAACCGCGTCGGCATCGTCGAGCAGTTCCTGCAGAACGCTCGCGCGAACGGCCTGCAATCGGCGCAGTCGCTGGACCGCCTGGCGCGCGCCGCGCTGTTCAACCCGTACATGGGCGGCAACACCCGCGTGCGCACCACGCTCGGCGCGCCGGCGGCCACGATCAGCGTCGATGACGTGCGCGGCTTCCAGCAGGTGTTCGTCAATGGCGTGCTGACCAACGTCAGCGGCGGCAACACCATGCAGGTGACGGTCGGCTCGAACATCTACACGCTCACCGGCGTGGCGGTGGACGGCTCGAACGTGAGCACCGCGCCTGGCGGCATCTCCGGCACGCTGACCTTCTCGGGCAACGTGACCGTGGCCGACGGCACCGCGCTCAACACCGTGACGGCGTACAACGGCGGCGCGGGCGTGGCCCCGTTCATCCTGCGTCCGAACGGCCGCGGCAACACCAGCCAGATCATCGGCACCGACCTGCTGACGATGGGCTCGGTGCTCGACGGCGTGGCCTACCTGCGCAGCAACGGCGTGCCGACGGTCAACGGCATGTACAACCTCTACCTGGACCCGAAGTCGGCCCGGCAGTTCTTCGCCGATCCCGACTTCAAGCAGTTGTTCCAGGGCGCGACCGCGGCGGCGCAGGAGTTCCGCATGGGCCGCGTGGTCGAGTTGGTGGACGTGCGCGTGATCCCGACCACCGAGGCCTACGTGCAGACCCTGGGCAGCGTCACCGTGCGTCGCCCGATCCTGGTCGGCGCCGAGGCGCTGGTCGAGGGCGACTTCGAGGGCATGGGCGCGAAGGACACGGTGGGCGACAACGCCGAGATCTCGGTGGTGGACGACATCGTGATGGTCACCCGCGAGCCGCTCGACCGGCTGCAGCAGATCATCGCCCAGTCCTGGTACTGGATCGGCGGCTTCACCGCCCCGACCGACCAGACTGTCAACACCAACATCGTGCCCACCGCGTCGCAGGCGTACTACAAGCGCGCCGTGGTGATGGAGCACGCCGGCTGATCGCCGATCGGTGAAACGGGGCAGGGCTTCGGTCCTGCCCCTTGATGGAGAGCACCATGCCCACCCCCACTGTCGCGTGCGCGACGAACGGCAGCCTCGCGCAGCTCACCGGCACCCAGCTGGGCACGCTGTATGGCGCCGGCAACGTGAAGACCCCCACGAAGGACTTCACGCTCAACTACAAGGGCCACCACGTGCAGTTCTTCAACGGCGTGCCAGTCGTCTGCGACGCGCAGCTGCTGGCGGCCCTCACGGCCATCAGCGCGCCGGTCGTTTGAAGGAGGCCACGATGGCCACGAAACCGAAGAAGGACGAGGAGCTGCTGCCACCGTCCATCCTGCTCAGCGAGACGATCGGCTGGTCGGACAACGGCGTGCTGCGCCAGTTCCATGAAGGCCAGATCGTGCAGAACCCCGACGACATCAAGGCGCTGCTGCAGCACGGTGCGCGCTACCGCGAGGTGCTATGAGCGACGGCGTCTATACCCGGCAAGGCCGGTGCGCAACGCTGAACATCACGGCTGCCGCGGTGGTGGCCCAGGTGCAAAGCGATTTCGCGCCCGGCCAGTGCCGCATCGTGCGCGTGCAGGTCCTGGTGGCCGGCTCGGCCGCCGGCGCGGTGTACGACGGCAACAGCACCTCGGGCAACACCGTGGCCAACCAAGTGGGTGTGATCCCGAATGCGGTTGGCACCTACCTGATCGACATGCCCTGCCTCAAGGGCATCGTCGTCGTGCCCGGCACCGGCCAGACCGTGGCCGTGTCCTACGACTGAGGGAGGCCGCCATGGCGTTCACCACGCAGGAGCGGGTCGACATCCGGCGCTACTGCGGGTACCCCGCCTATGGCGCCGTCCCGTCGAGCTTCCAGTCCTATCGCTTCTTCCAGTCCTACGGCACGCTGGAGTACCGGCTGTCGAACCTACTCCCCGAGGAGGAGACGGTCGTGCGCACCACCTTCCTGGCCAACCTGGCCACGCTGGAGAGCGCGATCCCGGCCGCCTCGGCCAACCTCGACACCGACGAGGCCGCGGTGTGGAAGCACAACAAGCGCGAGGTGGCCGACCGCGAAGGGCTGTTCAGCAGCTGGCGCCGCAAGCTGTGCGCGTTCCTGGGCGTGCCGCCCGGGCCCGAGCTGGGCGGCGGCAACGGCGGCATGCAGCTGGTGGTGTGACATGGACGGCGCGACGATTCAGCAGCGGATCTACGCCGGCCGCGGCAAGGCCGCGCTGCGCATCGGCCTGGACTGCCGCCAGTACCGGCCGCTGTCGGCCGCGGCGCCGCTGGGCAACCTCCTGGCCACGCTGAAGGCGGCGTTCAACGCCGGCGACAGCAGCTACCGCGCGCCCAACCTGTACGGTGATCCGGTCTGGTACGGCGACTTCGACGCGCGCCAGACGCTGCCGGGCGACTACCTGGTGCGGGTCAGCGACGGCGCCACTTTCTTCATCGCCGCGCAGCAGCCGCTGCTGCCGATCGTCTGCATCGACTGCAACCGCAGCCTGCGCGTCACGCGCCAGCAGCCGGTGACCAGCGTCGGCGCGGTCGGGTACGGCGGCATCCAGAAGGCGAACGACGTGGACGTGCTCGGCACTGCCGGCGCGCTGTGGCCGGCGTCGATCCTGATGGGCGGCCGCAAGGAAGCGGCGGCGAGCCTGCCGGCCGGCGTGAAGAACGCGGGCTGGAAGATCCTGCTGCCGCCCTCGGTGCCGATCACCCTGCAGGCCGGCGACATCCTGACCGACGACATGGGCCGGCGCTACGCCGTGGACTCGGCCGAGCTCACCGACCTGGGCTGGCGGCTCAGCGGCAACGAGGTGCATTCGTAATGGCCGACCTCTCCGATGTCGCGACGGCGCTGCGCGACCTGATCAGCGCCACGCTGTACCCCAACGGCACCGGCCAGCCCTCTGCGGCCGGCGTGGGCGTCAAGGTGTACCAGGGGTGGCCGCTGCCGGACCAGCTCGACGTCGACCTGCGCGCGGGCACGCCCATCTGCCACGTGAACATCTTCCCGCGGCCCGAGGAGCGGAACACCACCCGCTACCAGGCCGACTGGAAGCAGGCCTCGGTGAACACGCCGACGCTGACCCTCACGGTGGCCGGCCAGACCATCACCGTGGGCGGCAGCGTGCCGCCGGCGAACAACCCGCACAACGCGGTCGTGATCGCCAACGGCAAGCCCTACGTCTACCCGGTGCAGGTCAGCGACACGCTGGCCACGATCGCGGCCGCGCTGGCAGCCCTGATCGCTGCCGACATCGGCGGCACCAGCGCCGCGGGCGCCGTCATCACGCTGCCCGGCTCGGCGCGCATCAACGCGGCGCGCATCGGCGTGAACGGCACCAGCGTGCGCGAGGTGCGGCGCCAGGAGCGCATGTTCCAGATCGGCATCTGGGCCGACTCGCCGGGCAACCGCGACGCGATCGTGAGGGCCATCGACCCGGTGCTGGCGGCGACCACCTTCCTCACGCTGGCCGACGGCTCCGCGGGCCGGCTGGTGTACCGCAGCAGCCCGGTGACCGACCAGCTCGAGAAGGACCGCCTGTACCGGCGGGACCTGTTCTACACCGTGGAGTTCGGCACGCTGCAGGTCGAGACCGAGACGCAGATCACCGAAGCCCAGCTCAACGTCAGCGCGGCACCTTCCGGGGTGTTGCCCTACCAACCCATCACCACCTTCACCTCGTGAGGACCGCGATGCTCGCTCTCGTCGTCACCAACGCCTTCGCCGACTACCAGCGGGGCGACCAGATCACCGACCCGGAGAAGGTCGCCGAGCTGCGCGACTCGCACAACGCGGCCAACGTTGTGGCAGTGAACCTGCCCGACGAAGCGGCCGCCGAGGCCGCCAAGGACTGAGCGCCCCGCGCGCCCGCCACCCCGTCATCACCTGAGCCGCCTGCGGGCGGCTTTCGCGCTTCCAGGAGGCCGACATGCCAGTGACCCAGCAGGGCCAGATCAACACCACCGCGCTGGTGGTCCCGGACCTCTACGTCCAGATCGTCCCGCCCCAGACCCAGTACCTCAACGGCGTGCCGACCAACGTGCTTGGCATCGTCGGCACGGCCACCTGGGGCCCCGTGAACAGCCCCACCGTGGTGGGCAACGTCGCGCAGTACGCGGCGATCTTCGGCCCGATCCAGAACCGCAAGTACGACCTGGGCACGCCCCTGGCCGCCGCGGTGCTGCAGGGCGCGAACAACTTCCGCGTGGTGCGCATCACCGACGGTACTGACGTGGCCGCCAGCGTCGCGGTGCTGACGAACTGCATCACGTTCACCTCGAAGTACACCGGCAGCTTCGGCAACAACATCTCGGTGACGGTCTCGCCGGGCTCGCAGGCCAACACGCAAAAGGTGGTGGTGGCCGCGCCCGGCCTGGTGCCGGAGGCCTTCGACAACATCGGCGCCGGCCTGTCTGGCAATGCGCTGTGGGTCGCGATCGCCGCAGCCATCAACAACGGCACCAACGCGCTGCGCGGTCCCTCGCAGATCATCGTGGCCACGGCTGGCGCTGGCACCACGGCGCCTGCCAGCGCCACCTACACGCTCGCCAGCGGCACCGATGGCGCGACCACCATCACCGGCTCGGTGCTGATCGGCCAGGACACGGTGCCGCGCAAGGGCATGTACGCGCTGCGCAACACCGGTGCCAGCCTGGCGGTGCTGTCCGACTGTGACGACTCCACCACCTGGAGCACGCAGGTGTCCTTCGGCCTGTCCGAGGGCATCTACATGATCATGACCGGCCCCTCGGGCGACAGCATCTCGAACGCCGTCACCACCAAGGGCACGGCCGGCATCGACAGCTACGCCGCGAAGCTGCTGTTCGGCGACTGGGTGTACTGGCTGGACACCTACAACAACGTGCTGCGCCTGGTCAGCCCGCAGGGCTTCATCGCCGGCCTGCTGTCCAACCTCTCGCCGCAAAACAGCTCGCTGAACAAGCAGCTGCAGGGCATCGTCGGCACCCAGAAGAGCTACGCCAACCAGCAGTACAGCTCCGCCGAGCTGCAAACGCTCGGAATCGCCGGCATCGACCTGATCACCAACCCGGTGCCGGGCGGCAGCTACTTCGGCGCGCGCTTCGGCCACAACAGCAGCTCCAACCCGGTCACGAACGGGGACAACTACACGCGGATGACGAACTACATCGCCTACACGCTGAATGCGGGGATGGGCAAGTTCGTCGGCCAGTTGCAAAGCGCCACGGTGCGCACGCAGGCGATGGCGACCATCAGCGCGTTCCTGGACAACCTGCAGCAGCAGGGAATGATCGGCGACCCGAACGGTGGCGCGGCCTACAGCGTCCAGATCGACGCGAACAACAACCCGTCGTCGCGCGTCGCGCTGGGCTACATGCAGGCCGACGTGAAGGTGAAGTACCTGGCGGTGATCGAGAAGTTCCTGATCAACGTCGAGGGCGGCACCAGCGTCCAGATCAACAAGCAGCAGACCCAGCTCGCCTGAGCGCGCGGCACCGAGTAGGAGCACACCATGCCCGTGAACAACTTCACCGTCGGCCGCGACTGCACGCTGACGGTCGTGACGGCCAGCGGCCCGCTGAACCTCAACCTCATCACCGGCTTCCAGTCCTCGCCCGAGATGGCCGAGGTGAAGGTCAAGGGCCTGGACGGCATCACCCGCCACGCCCGGTTCTTCGACGGCTGGCGCGGCAGCTTCGACATCGAGCGCCAGGACAGCACGGTCGATGACTACTTCGCGCAGCTCGAGGCGAACTACTACGCCGGCATCAACGAGCAGCCGGCCACGCTCACCGAGACGATCACCGAGACCAGCGGGCAGGTGTCGCAGTACCGCTACCTGCAGGTGCTGCTGAAGCTCGACGACGCTGGCGCCAAACGCGGCGACCAGACCGTCAAGCAGCGCCTGAGCTTCGTCGCCTCCCGCCGCGTCAAGATCGCCTGACGCCACCCGCCACCATCCACGGAAAGACGCTGATGACCACCGTCACCCTCAACGACACGCCCAGCCAGCAGCTGATCGCGGCCGCCGCGGCCAGCACCGCCGTCGCCGACGCGCGCGGCCGCTCCATCACCCTGCGCAAGCCCGGCGTGCTGGCGCAGTACCGCCTCATCGAGGCGCTGGGTGACAGCGCGAAGAACGAGACCTATGTGGCGATGGTGCTGCCGCTGATCTACGTGGCCGAGATCGACGGCGAGGCGGTCATCCCGCCCACGCGCAAGAGCGAGGTGGAGGTGCTGATCCAGCGGCTGGACGAGGATGGCATCAACGCCGTGCTGGAGGGCGTGCGTGCCGCATTCGGCGGTGCAGCCGACCCGGCGGCGGACAAGGCGGCGCTAAAAAACTAGCGCAGGCCACGCCGGTCCGGGAGTGCCTTTGGCTGGTGCGCAACGGCGTCCCGTTCGACGTGGCCTTCAGCATTGACGATGTGACCCGCGCCGCCTGGTGCATCGTGTTCTCCGAGATGGAGGGCAACGTCTTCGACTGGACCACCATGGCCTTCAAGGAGCAGTGATGGGCGCGGTGAAGGAGTTCGAGGACCTGGGGCTGTTCGCGCTGCACCTGGTGCAGATGCAGCACAGCGTGCAGGTCGCACAGCGCCGAGGCCTGGAGCGGGCGCTCCTGGTGATCGAGAACGAGGCGAAGGGCGAGATCGGCCACTACCAGCCGGCGGTGGGCGAGTTTCCCGCCTGGGCGCCACTGGCGCCGAGCACCGAGGCCGAGAAGGCTCGGCTGGGCGCTCCGCTCGGCGCGCCGCTGCTGCGGCACGGCGGCCTGTACGCCAGCTTCCAGCACGAGGTGGAGAGCCCGGAGGAGGGCGTGGTGGGTTCGACAGACCCCACGCTGGTCTATCACGAGTTCGGCACGTCGAAGATGCCGCCGCGCCCGGTGCTCGGGCCTGCGGTGGTGCGCACCCGCGAGAAGGTGCAGCAGATCCTTGGCCAGGCGATCGTCGAGGGGATCCTCGGCGGCGAGGTGGTGCCGGACGGCGGCTACTTCGGCGGCGACATCAAGCCGTGATCGCCGCCCAGGCCAGCAGGCCCAGGAAGAACAGCGCGATCGCGCATCCGACGAGCAGCGGCACGCCGATCAGCACCAGCACCGCGCGCATGGTCCACGGCATCTGATGCCGGAACAGCGGCGCCCGCGGCGCCAGCCGGCGCACGCGCGGGTATTGCACCCACTGCACGCGGTCGGCGAGCCACTCGTGCGCACGGAACAGGAACGAGGACATGTTCGAAGCATACAGCGTGGCCGTCCGGCTCAAGCTGGTGGACGGGGTGTCCAGCGGCCTGGTCGCGCTGGCCGGCCAGTTCACGGCGCTCAACCGCCAGGCGCAGCAGACGCACGCCCACCTGAGCGACATCGAGAAGCAGCTAGGCAAGCTGAAGATGATGGGACTGGTGGGCGGCCTGGCCGTTGGTGCCGGCGCGTTCGGTCTGTCGCTGTTCCGCGCCCCGCTGGAGGAGGCCAAGCAGTTCCAGACCGAAGTGGCGCGCTTCGCGTCGCTCGGCTTCGGCGACAAGGTCAACCGGGAGGCCGAGAAGTTCGCCGTGGGCATGAGGACCTTCGGCACCAGCGCCCGCGAGAACATGATGCTGGTGGCTGACGCCATGGCCGTGTTCAAGGACATCCACCACGCCGAGATGGCCGCGCCCATCATGGCGAAGATGAAGTTCGCCAACGAGGCGGTCTTCGGATCCGAAGCCGGCAAGTCCAACGAGCGCAAGTTCATGGACATGCTGAAGGTCATCGAGTTCCGGCGCGGCCTGTCCAGCGATGCCGAGTTCGCTTCGCAGGCCGACTTCGTGCAGAAGGTGATCGCCGGCAGCCGCGGTCGCGTCGACTCAACGGCGCTGCTGCAGGCGCTGAAGACGGGTGGCGTCGCGCTGTCGGGGCGCACGAACGAGGCCTTCTACCTGGGCGCCGAGCCGTTGATCCAGGAGTTCGGCGGCAGCCGCTACGGCACGGCGGCCATGAGCATCTACCAGAACCTCGTGCAGGCGCGCGGCACGATCACGGCGCAGCAGGAGCTGTTCCGGCTCGGCCTGCTCGACCCGTCGAAGGTGCAGTTCAACCAGTTGGGCAAGCTGAAGAAGGCTCTGCCCGGCGCGTTCGTCGGCTCGGGCATCCTGGAGAAGGAGGGCGAGCTCGCGCTGCTGGAGAATGTGCTGCTGCCGGCGTTCGCGTCCAAGGGCATCACCTCGGAAGAGGACGTGATCCGCGAACTGGGGATGATCCTGGGCAACCGCACGGGCGCGGGCCTGATGTCGCGCATCTTCCAGCAGCGCGAGACGCTGAAGACGCAGTCGGCAGCGAACCGCAACGCCCTGGGCATCAACGATCTGGACGCCGCGGCGCGCAACACGCTGGCCGGCAAGGAGATCGAGCTGCACGCGAAATGGCGCGACGTGATGCGCGAGCTGGGCAACACGGTGCTGCCGATCGCCATCAAGGCGGTGCAGGGCCTCACCGAGGTGGTGAAGGGCGTGATCGCGTTCACCCGGCAGTTCCCGACCCTCACGAAGATGCTGGTGGTCGGCTTCGGCGTGCTGTCGGGCATCGTCGCGGTCGGTGGCGTGCTCACCCTGGCCACGGCCGGCTTCAAGGCGCTGGGCCTGGCGCTGACGGTCACCAAGGGGACGGCGCTGGGCGCTCAGCTGCTGGAGGCGGCCGGGGGCCTGACGATGCTCGGGAAGGCCGCGCTGGCGCTGGCCGCGATCTGGGGCGCCACGAAGGTCTTCGAGCTGGGCGCCGCGCTGTGGGACTGGCACAAGGCCAGCTCCCGCGAGGGCGTGAAGCTGACGCCCGAGGCGATGGCGCGGGTGGAGGCGGGCGAGACCGGCCTGAAGCTGCCCGGCAGCCACGCGCAGCGGGAGTACTGGGCCAGCATGGGCATGCCGGTGCCCGGGATCAACCGGCCGTGGGGCGACAGCCCCTTCGTCGCCGGCAAGCCCGGCGGCAGCGGCCAGGCGCCCGTGGTGCTCAACATGGACGGCCGGAAGGTGGGCGAGATCGTCAGCGGCCACCAGGCGCGCGCTGCAGGGCGCCCGCAGACCGGCGCGAGCGGCTTCGATGGCCGCATGCAGTTGACGCCCGCCGGCGGCGTGGGAGCTTGGTGATGCGACCCGACACGACCCTTGTCCTCGGCGATTTCCAGTTCGGCGCTATGGAGGTGCCGGCCGAGATCCCGTTCGGCGGCAGCCAGCGGATGAACGTGCACGAGCTGGTCGGCGGCACGCGCGTGGTCGACGCGATGGGCCGCTCCGACCGGCCGCTCGCGTGGTCCGGCCTCCTACTGGGCAGTTCCGCGCTGGACCGCGCCCGCGCCCTCGACGCGCTGCGCGCTGGCGGCCAGCAGCAGGTGCTGACGTGGTCCGCCTTCAGCTACCTCGTGGTGGTGCGGGAGTTCCAGGCGACCTTCCAGCGGGCCTACCAGATCCCCTACACCATCTCCTGCGAGGTGGTGGCCGACCAGACGTCGCCGCTGAACAGCAGCGGCGTGCTGCCGGTGGACCAAGCGATCAGCGACGACTCGACGGCAGCGACCACGCTGGCCGGTGCCGTCGGCGACTCCACGCTGTCCGGACTGATGACCACGTTGAACAGCGCGATCAGCGCCGTGTCGTCGTTCGCCACTGCGGCGCAGAGCACCATCAACAGCGTGCTGGCGCCGCTGGCGGCGGTGCAGGCCCGGGTGCAGGTGCTGATCACCAGCGTGGGCAACACGGTGCGCAACGTGAGCACGTTCGGCGGCGTGCTGCCCAACACGCCGGTGGCGCAGGCCGCCGCGGCGCTCACGGGGCAGGTGACCTCGATGACCCAGCTCACCACCCTGGTCCAGCTGCGCAATGTGCTGGGCCGCATGGGTTCCAACCTGGGCGCGATCAACTCGTCCTCGAACACTGTGGCGGTGGCCGGCGGCAACCTCTTCCAGGTGGCCGAGCAGCAGTACGGCGACGCCACCGCGTGGACCGCGATCGCCAAGGCCAACGGCCTGACCGACCCGTTCATCCAGGGCACGAAGGTGCTCACGATCCCGAAGCAGTCCGACCAGCAGCAGGGCGTGCTGGTGGCCTGAAGGCCTCACGATGCTCAACACCCTTCCCGTGGCGCCACAGGCGAGGCAGCCGCGCGCCCTGGTGCGCGTGACCAGCAGCACCACCGGCAACAACGTCTCCGCGTCCTCGTCGGCGACCACGCAGCTGGATGCCTGGGTGTCGTGGGAGGTGACCAGCAACACCTACTACGAGGCCGACACCTTCCACGTCTCGTTCGCCGCCTCGGCGCTCCCGCTGGGCAACGGCCCGGACTGGTTCGCCCAGCAGGTCGAGCTGTTCGTGGAGATCCTGGCCGGCTTCCCGTCCGATCCGGCGCACCCTGCGGCGTCCGAGCTCGGCAGCCTGATCTACGGCCGCGTGGATGACATCGAGTACGACCCGGTGTCGGGCATGGTGACGCTCACGGGGCGCGACCTGACCGCGGCCTTCATCGACGCGAAGATCACTTCGGAGTGGTCGAACCAGCGATCCAGCGACATCGCGACGCAGCTCGCGCAGGCGCATGGCCTGAAGCCGGTGGTGACGGCGACCAGCACGCCGGTGGGCACCTTCTACAAGCACGACCAGGTGCGCATGCAGGCCGACCGCAGCGAGTGGGACCTGCTGGCCTGGCTGGCGCGCGAGGAGGGCTTCGTCTGCTTCGTCACCGGCCAGGAGCTGCACTTCGAGCCGGCGCCTACCGAGACGGCCGAGCCCTACGTGCTGCGCTGGGAGCCGGCTGACGACAGCCGCGCGCATCCGCTGGCGAACGTGCAGGCGCTCAGCTTCTCGCGCAGCCTCACCGTGGCCAAGGGCATCTCGGTGACCGTGCGCAGCCCCAGCCTGACGAAGAAGACGCCCGTGGTGCAGTCCTATCCGTCGCACCCGAAGGTGATCCAGGCCGGCAAGGCCTCGCCCTTCGGCGGGGTGCAGTCCTACTACTTCACCATCGCCGCGGGCAAGACGCCGGTGGACGTTCAGCAGTACGCCATCCGCAAGTACAACGAGATCCTGTCGCACGAGATGCGGCTGCAGGCGCGGCTGCCGGGCGACAACCTGCTGGGGGTGAAGTCGTTGATCCGCGTGGAGGGCACCGGCACCGCCTTCGACCAGGTGTACTACCCGGTGGCGGTCACCAGGATGATGAGCATGGACGAGGGCTACACGATGACCGTCGAGGCCCGCAACCACAACCCGGACACGGCGGTGTCGTCATGATCGGCGCGCTGCAGAACGCGATGCGCCTGCAGGCCATGCGTGCGCTCGGCGAGCGCGCGGAGACGCGGCAGGGCCTCATCACCAGCTACGACCCGGACACCTTCAGCGTGCGGGTGAACCTGCAGCCCGAAGGCATCCTCAGCGGCTGGCTGCCGCTGTGCTCGCCGTGGATCGGCAATGCGTGGGGCCTGTTCTGCGCGCCGTCGGTCGGCGACATGGTGTCGGTGCAGTTCTTCGGCGGCGACCTCGAGGCCGGCTTCGTCGAAGGGCGGCTGTACAACGACGTGGACCGGCCGCTCAGCGTGCCGAGCGCCGAGTTCTGGCTGGTGCACAAGTCGGGCAGCTTCCTGAAGTTCACCAACGACGGCAACGTCAGCGTGCACAGCGCCGCGGACCTGGTGGCCACGGTGGGCGGGAACCTGAGCGCAACCGTGGGCGGCAACGCCACAGCCAGCGTGACAGGAAACCTGACCGCGACGGCCGCGGCGGCGACGGTGAACGCGCCGACGACGATCAACGGCAACACCACGATCAACGGCAACGCGACGGTGAACGGCACCACGACGCTGAACGGCCCGATCGCTCAGGGCTCCGGCACCGGCGGCACTTCGGCGAGCCTGATCGGACCGCTGACCGTCACCAACGCGGTCACAGCCCAGGGCACCAACGTGCACACCCACGTCCACAGTGGCGTGCAGAGCGGCACCAGCAACACGGGAGCGCCGGTGTGATCAACGACATCAATCACTACTGGGGCGGCGACCTGGCCGTTGGGCCCACCGGCGACCTGGCCCTGGCCAACAGCACGCTGCGCGGCCAGCAGCGGGTGCTGCGCCGACTGCTGACGAACCCGGGCGACTACTTCTTCCACCCCGACTACGGTGCGGGGCTGCCCCAGTACGTGGGCCAGCCGCTCGACGTGGGCAAGATCGTGGCGCTGATCCGCTCGCAGATCCTGCTGGAGGACAGCGTGGCCAAGACGCCGGCGCCGCAGATCACGGTGCAGCAGCTTTCCACCGACCTGACCGGGCTGTCGGTGACCATCGCCTACAACGATGCGCTGTCGCAGCAGCCGACCGTGCTGTCCTTCAACGTCACGAAGTGAGGGGGCCACGTGGCCATCCAGACCAAGACCTTCCAGACCATCGTGCAGGACGCGGTGGCTGCGATCCAGGGCGCGGCCAGCCAGCTGATCGACCTCACCGTCGGCTCGCTGCTGCGCTCGTTCGTAGAAGCGACCGCCGCGCTGGCGCTGTGGCTGCAGGGGATCGCGCTGCAGATCGCCTCGCTGACGCGCTTTGCGACCAGCAACGCGGCCGACGCCGACAGCTGGGCCGCCGACTACGGCTTCACGCGCCTGGGCGCCACCTACGCCAAGGGCACCGTCACCTTCTCGCGCTTCACGCCCACGGCGCAGGCGGTGATCCCGGTGGGCACGGTGGTGCAAACCGCTGACGGCTCGCAGAAATACTCGGTGATCGCCGACACCGGCCAGACCGCCTACAGCTCGACGCTGAATGCCTACGTGATCGCGGCGGGCGTCAGCAGCTGCGCGGCGACGGTGCAGTCCCAGGTGGCGGCGGCCGCGGCCAACGTCAGCGCCGGCATGGTGAACACGCTCGGCGGCGCGATTGCCGGCGTGGATTCGGTGACCAACGCGGCGCCCCTCACCAGCGGCTCGGACCCCGAGACGGACGCCGCCTTCCGCCTGCGCTTCATCTCCTACATCGCCGGGCTGTCGAAGGCCACGAAGGTCGCGGTCGGCAACGCGATCACGTCGCTGCAGCAGGGCGTGAACTACACCATCACCGAGAACCAGACCTATGGCGGCTCGGCGCAGCTCGGCTACTTCTACGTGGTGGTCGATGACGGCACCGGCACGCCGTCCGGCACCTTCCTGTCGACGGCGTCGAACGCGATCGATGCCGTGCGGCCGCTGACCACCACCTTCGGCGTGTTCGCGCCGGTGGTGCAGACCGCCAACGTCGCGATGACGATCACCACGGCCTCAGGCTACTCGCACCCGGCGATCGTGGCCCAGGTCCAGGCGGCGCTGCAGGCCTACATCAACGGCATGGTGATCGGGCAGACGCTGCCCTACACCAAGCTCGCGTCCATCGCCTTCGGCGCGTCCGCCGCCGTGACGAACGTGACCGGCGTCACCCTGAACGGCGGCACGGCGGACCTGGCCGCCAACAACCAGCAGGTCATCAAGGCCGGCACCATCTCCGTCACCTGAGGCACCAGCATGGCTACCGGCGATCAGAACGACATCTCGAACCGGCTGCAGCAGCTGACGCCGCACGGCTGGTTCGTCCCCGGCCTCGCGCCGTTGCGCGACGCGCTGATGCAGGGGGTTGCGAAGACCCTGGCCTTCGTTTTCTCGCTGCTCGCCTACGTGCGGCAGCAGACGCGCATCAGCACCGCCACCGACGGCTTCCTCGACATGATCGCGGGGGACTTCTTCGGCGCGGGCCTGCCGCGGGCGGCGGGGCAGAGCGACGCGAGCTATCGGGCTCGCATCCTCATCAACATCTTCCGCGAGCGCGCGACGCGCGCGGGCGTGGTCAAGGTGCTGCAGCAGATCACCGGGCGCACGCCGGTCGTGTTCGAGCCCGCGCGGCCGGCCGACACCGGCTGCTACGGCGGCCCGGCAATCGGCTACGGGGTGGCGGGTGGCTATGGCTCGCTGCTGCTGCCGATGCAGGCCTTCGTGACCGCGTACAGGCCAGTGGGCACCGGCATCCCGCTCGTGGCTGGCTACGGCATCTCCACCGCGGGCTATGGCGTCGCCTCCCAGGGCGAGTACGCGGCGCTGTCAATGGTCACCGGCGCGGTCACCGACGCCGACATCTACGCCGCGATCGACAGCGTCAAACCAGCCGGTACTGTGGTCTGGGCGCGCATCGCGAGCTGACGTCGTCACGCCTACACCGCCTCCTCAAGGCCGCCACAGGGCGGCCTTTTTCATTTGCCGCGCTGCGGCGCCTTGTTCCCATCGGAGACGCAATGGATCGTCAGATTGTCTACCCCGGCCAGATTCCGCTTGAGACGGACCTCCTGAACACGAACCGCAACACGTTGGTCGCGCTCGCAATGCTCGTGCAGGACGTGTTGGGGTCGGCCTCGCTGGTCTCTGGCTTCACGTGCATCCCGACGGCACCGGCATCGCTCGCGGTCCAGGTCACGCCGGGCCGCTTCTACAGCCTGCAGAATCTCGACGGTACCGCGTATTCGTCGCTGGCCGCCGACACCGCGCACCAGGTGATGAAGCAGGGCATTCTGCTGGATGCCGTCACGCTGAACTGCCCGGCTCCCGCGACTGTGGGCTATTCGATCAACTATCTGATCGAGGCTGCCTACCAGGATTCCGACACGACGCCGGTGACGCTCCCGTACTACAACGCGAGCAACCCGTCTCAGGCCTATTCCGGCCCGAACAACACTGGCACCTCTCAGAGCACGCAGCGCAAGGGCATCGTTTTGCTTCAGGCGAAGGCCGGTGTCGCCGCCGCCACCGGATCGCAGACGACGCCAGCCGCGGACGCCGGCTATGTGGGTCTGTTCGTCGTCACCGTGGCCAACGGCCAGGCCACGATCACCTCCGGCAACATCACGCAAGCAAGCGGGGCGCCATTTCTCAGCTCGTCGTTGCCGGGGCTTATCGCCAATCTGCTCAGCACGGCAAGTGCGGCGGTCGGCGCTGGGCAGATCGGCTTTAGCAGCTCGCTCACCTATCCTGCAAGCAGCGCTGGCAAGGCACTGCGTGATCGGTCCGTCAGCATTTCCGACTACCCGTACAACGCCGTCTTGGACGGTGTTACCGACGACACGGCTGCCGCCACGTCGGCGCAAGCTGCCGCGCCGTTCGTATACGTGCCGGCCGGCAAGACGGCGAAGGTCACCGCCGGTCTGAACTACTGGCAGTTCTGGGGCCCTGGCGCGGTCGTTGAGAACGGTGTCACATGGGAACTGAACCAGTTTCCGCAAGCCGGCTCGCTGTTGAAGAACTATCGGACGCGCACGTTTGGCAACTATGAGAACGCAGCCGGCGCGTCGATTTCCATCAACTCGCAAAATGGGCAGCAACGCACCAATACGCAGATTCTGGGCACCACCACACAAGGGATGGCCCAGACCTACACCGACCGCGACCACGTCGCGCTGTACGCCCAGGCCTACAGCTTCGACCCCGACGTGACCAGCGCGGCGACAACCTACACCTCGACGACTCTCACGGACTCGACGGTGAGCACCCTCGCAGCGGCCGGCAAGCTGCAGCGCGGCATGATCATCGACACGAAGCACGCGACGCCGCTGACAGGGCGCATCCAGTCGTGGAGCGGCAACACGATCACCGTGGACGGCTGGTGGACTCGTGGCACCGGCGCTGCGGCGACGCCGGCCAACGGTACCGGCGCCATCATCAACCCGAACACGAAGGTATGGGTTCAGAACAGCGGGCTGTTCCTGAGCGGCAACGCGACCAACAACCAAGCGCAGACCGGCACCGGCTACGAACTCGACATCTCGTGCGACGCGACGACGAGTGGCACCAACGTCTGGGGCTTCGATGTCAATACGCTGGGCGGCAAGCCAGAAGCGCACTTCATGTCGCGCGGCTCACGGACCTACGGGTTCTTCGCTCGCACCGGTGCAGACAACGCCTTTGTGTCGGACACGAACACGAACGCGTTCGAGGCACGCGACACGACCACCGGCTACGACTTCAGCACCAAGCGCAGCGGGACTGTGAAGTGGGCCGTTGCAGCCGGGTTTCTCTCGCGTGACTTTCGCAAGATCCAGTCGGTCAGCGCGAACACCACAGCGGGAGCCGACGACGTCGCCTTCATCTGCGCGGGCACCATGACCCTGACCCTTCCTGCAGCGTCAGGCAATACGGGCCGGGTGTACTGCCTCAAGGCCATGAGCGGAACGATCACGGTCGCCACAGCTGGCGGAAACATCGTGCCGCCCAACTCGACAGCCGGCGCAGCGACGTGGTCTCCGGCCAACGGTGCGCAATCTGAGTTCATCTCGGACGGCACCGCTTGGTACGCCTTCTCATAGCCACATCAGCTCGACCTGGAGAATCGAATGACAGAACCCCTATCGTCGGCTGCGGTGGCTACGGCCACGAGCGCTGCTGCCGCATCGGCAGCGGCAGCAGGATGGCCCCCCGGCATTGTCATCGCCTGGGCCGTGCTCGGCGGCCTGGTGAGCGTTTGGCTTAACCGCGCGACCGACGTAGCGCTCAACACGCGCTGGGTACTCAGCGCGGTGGGCCACGTCTTCGTGAGCTCGGCCTCTGGCGTTGCGCTGTCGTCGTTTGCGGTGTCGGTGGCCGCGAGCCCGCAGGCATGGTCCTACCTGCAGATGCTCGCGGGTGTGCCGCAGTGGTCAGTCGCCGGCGTGATCGCCGCGCTGATCCACCGCTGCGCACCCCTCGTGTGGAAGCTGGTGAGCCGCAAGGTCGATACCGCCGCGGGAGGCCCGAATGCCTAACCTCGTCTTCTCCATGATTGGCCTGCTGGCCGGTGTCGTCATCCTGCTGGCGGCCCTGTACGTGCTCCACGACTGCGACCGCGGCGAGCTGTCGCTGCGTTCGGTCGCAGCCGGGCTCATGGGCGCCGGCGGCGCGCTGCGCATTGGCGAAGCGTTGTCGCCGGCGCCCATGAGCGACTGGGGCATCGTGCTGCTGCCCATCGGCGTCGCCCTGTGGATCGGCTACATGGTGCGCGAGCACCACCGACTGGCGCGCCAGCGGCACCCGATGCGCCGCGCAAGCGATTGGGGCCAGTCGGACACCAAGCCGCTGGAGCCGACATCATGATCACGCAGCAGCAGTTCGCGCGCGCGGTGGGCTGCGCGCCGTCGATCGCGGCTACCTGGTACCAGCCCTTCATCGATGCGATCGCGCGCTGGGGCGTGACGAACGTGGCCATGCTGCTGGCGCAGGTCGGCCACGAGTCGGCCGGGCTGACGCGCGTCGAGGAGAACCTCAACTACACGGCGCAGCGCCTCATGCAGGTCTGGCCGCGGCGGTTCCCGTCGATCGAATCGGCCCACTACTACGAGCACGCTCCCGAGCGCCTGGCCAACCTCGTGTACGCCTCCCGCATGGGCAATGGCGCCTATGAGTCGGGCGACGGCTGGCGCTTCCACGGCCGCGGGCCGATCCAGCTCACCGGCGCCAACACCTACCGGCGTGCCGCAATCGCCCTCAACCTGCCGCTGGTCGAGCAGCCCGAGCTGCTGCTGCAACCAGGACCTGGGGCGGCGTCCGCCGTGTGGTTCTTCAAGGACTGCGGCGCCGACGGCCTGGACGTCGACGGCGCCACGCAGCGCATCAACGGCGGCCAGCTCGGCCTCGACGATCGCGCCGCGCGCTACGCGGCCGCGGTGACCGCCCTCGCCACCACCTGATTTTTCAACCGCTGGAGCAACAGCATGGACATGCAGTCCCTCATCCTCGTCATCGTCGTGGCCGTGCTGGCCGCATTCCTGATCGGCATCGTCGTGGCGCGCTTCACGGTCCGACAGGCACCCTCCAAGGTCGAGCAGTCGGCCGAGGAGGCGGCGTTCGCGTCCTTCGAGCGCGCGATCGAGATGCTGGCCGACAAGACTTCGGAGCAGCAGGAGGTGGCCGGCCAAGCCACGCCATGAACCCGCTCGCCGCGCTCGCGCTGCCGCAGGTCGCCAGCGCGAAGCTGATCGCCTGGGCGGTCGGGCTGCTGGCGCTGCTGGGCGGCTGGCTTTGGCTGGAGCATCACCTGGAGCAGCGCGGCGCCAGCGCGTGCGAGGCCAAGGCGGCGCAGGCCGACGCGGCGCGCGCGCAGGCCGCGGTCGAACAGCTGCGCGCCAACGACCACCGCGCGGCC